>NZ_JBHJMR010000010.1:0-133877 GCF_042310355.1 Wenzhouxiangella indolica
CGTTGGACTTTGACTTTGAAGAGCAATTTTTGGTGCCTTTTTCTTGCTCTGGAGAAAAAGGTACTCGCCATCAGCCTGCGAAGCAGGCGGGCGAAACGCCTTTGACGTGTCGAGGCCCCCAAACCGCCCGGTGGCACCAACCTCCCCCGAGCCCCAGCACCCACCAAAGCACCAAAACACCATCCCGAGGCAAAGCCGCCCCGACCCCGGAGCCCCGGTTCCCGGCTCCTCAGCCCAGGATCGCCTGGGCCCCGCCTTCGAGGTTGTAGACCTGCGTGTACCCCTGCTTGCGGTAGTGCTCGGCGTACTGCATCGAGGTCTGGCCGACGTTGCAGACGAACACCAGCGGCTGGTTGGGGTCGCCGTCCTTCAACTCGGCCATCAGGTCGGCATCGAGCGGCTCGGCGAAGTCCAGCGGCTTGTCCTTGCGGTCAGCCTCACCGCGCACGTCGATGATGCGGAGGCGCTCGCCCGAGTTGATCCGCTGCTGCAGTTCGGCCGGCGTCATCTGTTCGACCGGCGCCGGGGCGCCCGGCAGGTCGAGCTTGAGGCCCTCGCCCGAGACGGTCTCGACCCAGTCGACGGTCGCACCCCGCGCGCGCTGGGCGCTGGCCAGGTCCATCAGCACGGTGATGCCGTTCGACTCGGTCTCGATCTCGGCGCCCTGCTTCGGTCCGACCTGGAACTGCGCATCCCAGCCGGCATCGATGGCGAAATGCAGGTGGTTGCCGGGATAGGCCTCGAGGAACTCGCGGATCTTCTCGGCCGCCTTGTCGGTGATGGTGATCTCCGGCGGCGTGCGATCTGGCTTTTCGAGCCCGAACATCTCGTGCAGCTCGCCGGTGTTGAACATCTCGCCGATGATGTCGTTGCCGCCGACGAGCTCGCCGTCGACATACAGCTGCGGGATGGTCGGCCAGTCACCGTAAACCTTGATGCCCTCGCGAATCGATTCGTCCTCGAGCACGTTGTAGCTGGCGTAGTCGCCGTCGAGCAGCTGGTCGAGGATGCCGGCCGTCTTGGCGGAAAACCCGCACTGCGGCATCTTGGGACTGCCTTTCATGTAGAGCACCACACGGTGGGAGGCGATCTGCGACTCGATCATTTCGCGAACGGCGGGGTCCAGAGACATGCGAATACTACCTGCGGATTGAGTGATGTCATTGATTGTTGGGCTTGATCACGCCACTATCAAGGTTAATCAGGCGTTCTTGACGCATGGGCTTGTGGAAAACGGTATGCTCTGGGGTTCGCTGAACATACGCTAACGTATGCCCCGCACCGGCATGCGGGGCGGGAGAATGGATTGAAGACCCTTCATCATCCTGATTTTGAAAAGGATTCCTGTGGCTTCGGGCTGATTGCCCGGTTGGACGACCAGGCCACGCATGACACCGTCGCCGACGCCGTCCAGGCCCTGGTACGCCTGACCCATCGCGGCGCCGTCGCCCCCGACGGCAAGACCGGCGACGGCTGCGGGTTGTTGCTGAAGCTGCCGACCGGCTTCCTGCGGGCCGCCGCCGAAGAAGCCGGCATCGAACTGGCCGATCGCTTCGCCGTCGGCACCGTCTTCCTGGCCGAGCACGACGAGCGGGCCGACGACCAGAAGGCGCTGCTGGAGGCCGAGATCGCCGCGCGTGATCTCGGCGTTGCCGGCTGGCGCCGCGTGCCCGTCGATCCCTCCGCCTGCGGGGAAACGGCCCGCCAGACCTTGCCGCGCATCGAGCAGGTCTTCGTTAACGCACCCGGGGACATCGATGCCGACGAATTCGAGCGCCGACTGTTCCTGGCGCGCCGCCGCTGCGAGCAGGCCCGCGGCGACCGGCCCGAGTACATCGCCAGCCTCTCGGCTCGGACGATCAGCTACAAGGGCATGGTCATGCCCGAATACCTGGCGACGTTCTACCCGGACCTGGCCGACAAACGCATGACCACCTCGGTGGCGGTCTTCCACCAGCGCTTCTCGACCAATACCCTGCCCAAATGGTCGCTGGCCCAGCCCTTCCGGATGCTGGCACACAACGGTGAGATCAACACCATTCGCGGCAACCGCCACTGGACCCGGGCCCGGCGCCGGCTGCTCGCCTCGCCGCTGCTCGCCGAAATGGGCGAGATCGATCCGCCGGTGGGCATGCGCGGCTCGGACTCGAGCTCGCTCGACAACATGCTGGAGCTGCTGGTCACCGGCGGCATGGACCTGCCGCAGGCGGTGCGTATCCTGATTCCGCCGGCCTGGCAGACCGCCGACAACCTCGACGCCGACCTGAGAGCCTTCCACGAATTCTTCGCCTTCCACCAGGAAGCCTGGGACGGTCCGGCCGGCCTGGTCATGTGCGACGGCCGCTACGCCGTATGCGCGCTCGACCGCAACGGGCTGAGACCGGCGCGCTGGACGCGCACCACCGATGATCGACTCATCGTCGCCTCCGAGACCGGCGTGGTCGACGTGCCGGTCGAACAGGTTGCCGCCCGCGGCCGGCTCGGCCCGGGACAGATCCTGGTCGCCGACCTGGAAACCGGCGAACTGCTCGATCATCGCGGCGTCGACGAACAGCTCAAGAACCTGCATCCCTGGCAGGACTGGCTGAAGTCGGGGGTCAAGTACCTCGACTCCGAACTGGTCGATGTGCACATGGCCGCCGAACCCTTCGACGCCGACACCCTGGCCAGCTACCAGAAGATGTTCAATCTCTCGCGCGAGGAGCGGCGCGAAGTCATCGCCGTGCTGGCCAATACCCAGTCCGAGGCCATCGGCTCGATGGGCGACGACACGCCCATGCCGGTACTCTCGACCAAGGTGCGTTCGCTGTTCGATTGCTTCCGCCAGCAGTTCGCGCAGGTGACCAACCCGCCCATCGACAGCCTGCGCGAAAAGATCGTGATGTCGCTCGAGACCGGCATCGGCCGCAAGGGCAACGTGTTCGAGCCCGGCCCCGACCTGGCCGACCGCGTCGTGCTCAACTCCCCGGTCCTGTCGCAGCGCAAGCTGCGGCAGCTGATCAACACACCGCAGTTCGGACTGTCGTCGGAATTCCTCGACCTCAACGTCCCGGCCGACCAGCCGCTGGACGAGGCCCTGCGCGACCTGTGCCGCCAGGCCGAAGAGGCCGTCGAGCGCGGCACCTTGATCCTGCTGATCTCCGACCGGTACCTGAAGAAGGATCACCTGCCCGTCCATGCCCTGCTGGCGACCGGCGCGATCCATCATCACCTGCTCGAAACCGGCCATCGGCCGCTGTGCAACCTGGTGGTGGAAACCGCCACGGCGCGCGATCCGCATCACTTCGCCTGCCTGATCGGTTTTGGCGCCACGGCCGTCTACCCTTACCTCGTCTACCAGACCCTGCAGGCGATGGCCACGGCCGGGGAGTTCGAGAACCCGCGCAACGAAGCCCTGCAGCTCGGCCGCGCGTATCGCCGCGGCATCCGCAAGGGGCTCTACAAGATCCTGTCGAAGATGGGCATTTCGACCGTCGGCTCGTACCGCGGCTCGCAGCTGTTCGAGATCGTCGGCCTGTCCGACGAGGTCGTCGACCTGTGCTTCAACGGCGCCATCAGCCGGATCCAGGGGGCGACCTTTTCCGACCTGCACGACGACCAGCGCAAGCTCGCGCGCTGGGCCTGGGAGACGCGCGTGCCGATCGAGCACGGCGGGCTGTTCCGCTACGTCGACCACGGCGAGTACCACGCCTGGAACCCGGACGTGGTCGTCGCGCTCCACCAGGCCACCCAGCATAACGATCGCAGCGCCTGGGAGCGGTTCACACGCCTGGTCAACGAGCGCGAGCCGGCCACCCTGCGCGACCTGCTGAAGCTGACCAGCGCCAACGAGCCGATCGACGTCGACGACGTCGAACCGGTCGAGACCATCGTCAAGCGCTTCGATTCGGCCGGCATGAGCCTGGGAGCCCTCTCGCCCGAGGCTCACGAAGCCCTGGCGATCGCCATGAACCGGCTCGGGGCGCGCTCGAACTCCGGCGAGGGCGGCGAGGATCCGGCCCGCTACGGCACCGAAAAGATGTCGAAGATCAAGCAGATCGCCTCCGGTCGGTTCGGCGTCACGCCGGAATACCTGATCAACGCCGAGGTCATCCAGATCAAGATCGCCCAGGGCGCCAAGCCGGGCGAGGGCGGCCAGCTTCCCGGACACAAGGTCGACAAGCTGATTGCCCGGCTGCGTTACGCCACGCCCGGCGTGGGCCTGATCTCGCCGCCGCCGCACCACGACATCTATTCGATCGAGGACCTGGCGCAGCTGATCTTCGACCTCAAGCAGGTCAACCCGAAGGCGCTGGTCTCGGTCAAGCTGGTCTCCGAGCCCGGGATCGGAACGGTCGCCGCCGGCGTGGTCAAGGCCTACGCCGACCTGATCACGGTTTCCGGCTACGACGGCGGCACCGGCGCGAGCCCGCTGACCTCGGTGAAGTACGCCGGCGCGCCCTGGGAACTGGGCCTGTCCGAGGTCCGCCAGGTGCTGATGGCCAACGATCTTCGGGGCCAGGTGCGCATCCAGGCCGACGGCGGCCTGAAAACCGCCCTGGACGTGGTCAAGGCCGCCATCCTGGGCGCCGAGAGCTTCGGTTTCGGCACCGCGCCGATGATCGCCATCGGCTGCAAGTACCTGCGCATCTGCCATCTCAACAACTGCGCCACCGGCGTGGCCACGCAGAACGAAACGCTGCGGAAAAAGACCTTCATCGGCCTGCCCGAGATGGTGATGAACTACTTCCGCTTCGTTGCCGAGGACGTGCGCAGCATTCTCGCCGAGCTGGGCGTGGCCAACCTGGAAGACCTGATCGGGCGCACGGAGTACCTCGAACGCATCGAGGGCCTGACCGAGCGCCAGCGTCGCCTCGATCTCTCGCCCCTGCTCGCCGAAACCGGGCTGGAGAACGGGTCGGAGCGATTCTGCATCGCCGAGCGCAATCCGCCGCACGACAAGGGCGAACTGGCCAAGCGCATCGAGGCCGACACGGCCGAAGCGGTCGAGAAAAGCCTCGGCGGGCGCTTCGAGTACGCCATCCGCAATAGCGATCGCTCCATCGGCGCGCGCCTGTCGGGCGCCATCGCACGCGCCCACGGCAACCAGGGCATGCACGACAGCCCCATCGCGCTGGACCTGGCCGGCACGGCGGGTCAGAGCTTCGGCGCCTTCAATGCGGGCGGTCTAGAACTGACCCTGACCGGCGAGGCCAACGACTACGTCGGCAAGGGCATGACCGGCGGCCGCATCGTGCTGCGCGTACCATCGAACATTCGCTACACGGCGGCCACCACACCGATCATGGGCAACACCTGCCTGTATGGCGCCACCGGGGGTGAGCTGTTCGCCGAAGGTCAGGCCGGCGAACGCTTCGCGGTGCGCAATTCCGGATGTGTGACCGTGATCGAAGGTGCCGGCGATCACTGCTGCGAGTACATGACCGGCGGCGTCGTGGTCGTGCTGGGCAAGACCGGCATCAACTTCGGCGCGGGCATGACCGGGGGTTTCGCCTACGTGCTCGACCTGGACCGGGGCTTCGTCGACCGCTACAACCACGAGCTGATCGACATCCACCACATCGCCCCCGAGAGCATGGAAAACCACGTCCACCACCTGCGCGATTTGATCATGCGCCACCAGGAACTGACCGGCAGCCGGCAAGCCGGAGAAGTCCTCGACGACTTCCGCCGCATACTGCCCAAGTTCTGGCTGGTCAAACCGAAGGCCGCCGACCTCGACGACCTGATTGCGTCACTGAGGAACGCGGCATGATGCATTCAAAACCTTTTTGTCCACAGATGAACACAGATAAACACGGATACTTCTTGAGCGGATTGATGCCGGCCTTTGTGTCTTACGACGGCCAACAACTCGCGAAGCCTTCCATTCAGCCTGTTTTTTCTATCTGTGTTCATCTGTGTTCATCTGTGGACCAATAATCCGTTTATGAAAAACCCCAGCCTGCTGCATTTCATCGAAAGCCCGCGCACCGACCCCGAGGAGGTGCCGATCCCGATTCGCGTGCGCGAGTGGGGCGAGATCTACGGGCAGTACGAGGAAGAAGGTGCCGAGGATCAGTCGGCGCGCTGCATCAACTGCGGCATCCCTTACTGCGAGTGGAAGTGCCCGGTGCACAACTACATTCCCGACTGGCTGCGCCTGGTGCGCCAGGGCCGGCTGTTCGAGGCCGCCGACCTGTGTCACCAGACCAACGCCCTGCCGGAAATGTGCGGGCGTATCTGCCCGCAGGATCGCCTGTGCGAAGGCGCGTGCACGCTCAACGACGGCCTCGGCGCGGTCACCATCGGCTCGGTCGAGAAGTACATCACCGACGAGGCGATCAAGCAGGGCTGGCGGCCCGACCTGTCCGAAGTCGTGCCCACGGGCAAGCGCGTGGCGGTCATCGGCGCCGGCCCGGCCGGCCTGGGCTGTGCCGACCGACTGGTGCGCAACGGCGTCGAAGCGCATGTTTACGACAAGTACCCGCGCATCGGCGGCCTGCTGACCTACGGCATTCCGCCCTTCAAGCTCGAAAAGCACGTGGTCGAGACGCGCCGCGAGATCATGGAAGGCATGGGCATTCGCTTCCACCTGGGCGTGGAAGTCGGGAAGGATGTCGCGCTGGATGACCTGCTGGCCGACTACGATGCCGTGTTCCTCGGCATGGGCACCTACAAGTACGTTGACGGCCGCCTGGACAACCAGGACCTGCCGGGCGTCATCGCCTCCCTGCCCTACCTGATCGGCAATATCGGCCAGGTGCTCGAAGAACCCCTGGACGGCTTCGACTACGTCAACCTCAAGGATCAGCGCGTGGTCGTCCTCGGCGGCGGCGACACTGCCATGGACTGTGTGCGCACGGCCATCCGGCAGGGCGCGAAGGAAGTCACCTGCGCCTACCGCCGCGACGAGGAGAACATGCCCGGCAGCCGGCGCGAGGTGAAGAACGCCAAGGATGAAGGCGTGAACTTCCTGTTCAATCGCCAGCCCGTGGGCATTGTCGGCAGCGACCGGGCCGAAGGCGTCAGGCTGGTCGAAACGCAGCTCGGCGATCCCGACGAGGCCGGTCGCCGGCGCCCGGAACCCGTCCCGGGTAGCGAGCAGGTGGTCGATGCCGATACGGTCATCATCGCCTTCGGCTTCCGCCCCAACCCGCCGGAGTGGCTGACCGCCGCCGGCGTGGCAACCCACGAGGACGGCCGACTGGTCGTCGCGGCGAACGGCCGCGGTGACTACCAGACCAGCCACGAGAAGATCTACGCCGGCGGCGACATGGTGCGCGGCGCCGACCTGGTCGTCACCGCCGTCTACGAGGGCCGCGAAGCCGCCCAGAGCATCCTCGCGGGGCTCGGCGTCGAAGCGCCCACGGCCCAGCACGAAGTGGCACAGGCGGCCGGCTGAACGGCAGCGCGCCGGCGACCTGCCGGTCGGTTCTGTGACGTGTTTCAAGGCAACCGAGGCTGCGAATCGTTATCCTCTGGGCAGTGATTCGGAACTGTCATCGATTACCGGAGGTGCCATCATGCGGATAGTCGTCCATGGCGCGGCCTGCCTGGCCGCATTGATACTCTGGGCTCCCAGCAGCGCCGCTGAGCTCGACGATGCCCAATTGTTGATGCGAAGCGGACCGACCTCGTCCCTCAACATCCCGGTCGGGTCGAGCTGGAACAGCGCCACGCCCACGCTCAATGACGAACAGCAGGTTGCCCTGCACATCGGGGCCGTCGCGCCCGCGTTCCGTGCCGGCATCTGGTCCGGCGACCCCGACGGCGGCGGCATCGTCGCCGAGTCCCCGGACGATTCCAGCCTGTACTCCGACGCCGATATCAATGCCGACGGCGACATCGTCTGGCGCCGCGCCGAGTCCTCGCAGAACGGCGTCATGCGCTACGACGCCGCCACCGGCACCTTCGACTTCTACACCAACGCACCGCTGGGCTCGAACAGCTGGGGCAGCGTGCAGATCAACGACAGCGGCGGCGTCGCCTACCGCGCCGGATTCGGTTCGGGCAACGCGTGGGTCAGCTACGCCGACGATGCCGCGACCGTTCACCTCGCCGACAGCAGCGCCGACGGCACCA
This sequence comes from Wenzhouxiangella indolica, assembly GCF_042310355.1. Taxonomy (NCBI): domain Bacteria; kingdom Pseudomonadati; phylum Pseudomonadota; class Gammaproteobacteria; order Chromatiales; family Wenzhouxiangellaceae; genus Wenzhouxiangella; species Wenzhouxiangella indolica. The sequence continues at coordinate 8,065 of NZ_JBHJMR010000010.1, forward strand.
GCGACTACGACTGGCTGTTCACGCCCAGCTTCAACGACCAGGGCCTGATCGCCGGCAAGGTCGCCTACCAGGGCCTGTCGACCAACCAGGTCGTGATCGCCGACGCATCGGGCAACGTCAGCGTATTGCTCGAAGACAACAACCTCGACACGGAAAGCCCGTTCAGTAATTTCAACAACGGCATCGATTTCAACGGCGTGGGCCAGGTGGCCGTGGTGGCCAGTCTCGCCGAGGGCGGTGCCGCAGTCATCGTGGCCGACGAGTCCGGGTGGACCGAGTACGCCCGCCAGGATACCGGTGAGCTCGGCGAGATCGAGTACTTCGCACCACAGATCAACGACGCCGGCGTCGTCGTCTTCCGCGCCTTCGACAGTACAGGCGAGCGCGGTATCTGGATGGCCGACGGCGAGAACCTGACACTCGTCGCCCGGCACGGCGATATCGTGACGACGGACCTGGGACCGGCGCGCCTCGAAAGCCCCGACGAGGTCGGCGGACCGAACTTCGGCGGCGCCCCGGCCGTCAATGGCAACGGTGATATCGCCTTCGTCTCCCTGCTGACCGACCCCGACGATTCGGCGACCAGCTATGGCCGCGGCGTTTTCCTCGTTGCGGGCCAGACCGAACTCCCCGACCCCATTTTCAGCGATCGATTCGAAGCCGCGCCCTGAGGTCTGGCCCTGAGGCCTGGCCCGGAGTCGATCTCCGGGCGAGCCTCGCCACCGTAGCGCTTGTCCGCTAGTGAGCCATGCGAGCGTAGTCGCGCGATCGTCCTCGACGTTGTGCGGCAATTGCGCCTGCTCGATCGAGACCCTCAAGCGGTCCGCAAGACAAAGTCAATCAGCCGGGGCTTGCCAACGCAAACGCGAATCGTTACTATTTGCATATGCGTGATCCAGGCTCCACTCCGTCCACTCCGTCCGCCCCGGTGGACTCGAGCAAGGCCAGGCCCCTGCCGGTCCGCGAGCTGCTGGGCAAGGACGGGCAGTTGCGGCTCGAGCACGACGGAGCGATCTACCTGCTGCGAATCACGCGCAACGGCAAGCTGATTCTGACCAAGTAAGCAATCAACCCGACAACTGGGCCAGCCAGCCGCACCGCGGCCAGCCAACCCGAATGACCGATCAGGAGTAGTCCATGACCTGTTTCATTCGCCGGCTGACCGCGATCGTGCTGCTCTCGGCCAGCCTCGTCGCCATCGCCGACACCGATTCAACCGACCTGGGAACGATGACCGTCACCGCCTCCAAGAGCGAGCGGCCCGTGGCGGAGATCGCCGCACCGGTCACCGTCATCGACGACGAGGAAATCGAGCGCACGCTCAGCGAGAGCATTCGCGACATGGTGCGCTACATCCCCGGCGTGACCGTGCCTTTCCAGGGCCAGCGCTTCGGCCTGGCCGGCTTCCAGATTCGCGGCCTCGGCGGCAACCGGGTGCAGGTGGCCGTCGACGGCGTGCGTGTTCCGGACGGGTTTGCCATCGGTGACTATTCCAACGCCTCGCGCAACTTCATCGACACCGACTCGCTCAAGCAGGTGGAAATCCTGCGCGGTCCGGCCTCGAGCCTCTTCGGCTCGAGTGCACTGGCCGGCGTGGTCGCCCTGACCACCAGGGACCCGGCCGACTGGCTGGCGGACTCGAGCGGTGATTTCACCGCCCGGACACGCGGCGGCTACTACAGCGCCGACGAGGGCTGGGTGGCTTCGGGCACGCTCGCCGCCCGCGGTGAACGCCTGTCCGGCTCCATCCAGTGGGTCGAGCGCAGCGGCAGCGAACTCGACAACCAGGGCGATGTCGGCGGCACCGGCCCGACGCGCACCCGGCCCAATCCGCACGACTACGACGGTCGCAACCTGCTGGCGAAACTGCTGCTCGACGAAGGCAGCGACAGGCAGTGGCGCCTGACCCTGGAGCACAACGAAACCGACAGCGAAACGCAGGTACTCAACCTGGTCCGCACCCAGGATTTCTCGGCCGTCTACGGCATGCCCTACATCGTCGAGACGTCCTCGTTGCGCGGCGACGACGGCAATCGCCGCCAGCGCATCAGCCTCGACTACCAGGCGCGCGAACCCGGCTGGGCCGATCACTTCTCCTGGAAGATCTACCACCAGGACGCCCTGACCGAACAGGACACCTTCGAGGATCGAACCACCATCGTCCACGGCCAGCCCTCGCCGGTCCACCGCTTCCGCCGGGCCGAGTTCGAGCAGCAGATTCTGGGCTCCGAGGCCACCGCCCGCTGGGTCTTCTCGACCGGCAATGTCGAACACGACCTGGTCGGCGGCTTCGAGGTGTTCGAGACGAGGACCGAGCAGATGCGCGACGGCTTCGAGCGCGACCTGACCGGCGGCTCGACCAGCACCACGGTCGGTCCGGACGATTTTCCGGTGCGTGACTTCCCCAACAGCACGAGCCTGGAAGCCGGGCTGTACCTGGAAGATCGCATAGCCTTCGACCCACGCTTCAAGTTGATTCCCGGTGTACGCGTCGACTACTACGACCTCGAACCCGAGCCCGATGCAATCTTTGTCGAGGACAACCCCGGATTCGAGCCGGCCTCGGTCGACGAGACCAGCGTCACCCCACGCCTGGGCGCCATCTACGCCGTGACCGACCGGCTCGACCTGTTTGCCCAGTACGCCCGCGGCTTCCGCTCGCCGCCGTACAACGACGTCAACGTCGGCTTCACCAACCTGCAATTCGGCTACACCGCGATCCCCAACCCGGATCTCGAGCCGGAAGAATCGCAAGGCTGGGAGCTGGGCCTGCGCGGCCGTGGCAACTGGGGGCATTTCAGCCTGGCCGCCTACAGGAACGACTACGACGACTTCATCGAGAGCTTCGTGAGCCTGGGCATGGACCCGGAGACGGGCTTGATCGTCTTCCAGTCGCAGAACCTCACCGACGTGCGCATCGAGGGCATCGAGGCGGCCGCCACGCTCAACCTGGGCAGCCTCGCGCCCACCCTGGACAACTTCCAGTTGCGAAGCGCGGCATCCTGGTCCCGGGGCGACGACCTGTCCGCCGACGTCCCGCTCAACAGCATCGAACCCCTGACGGGCGTGGTCGGCTTGCGCTGGCTGCCCGACAGCCTGCCCTTGGATATCGAACTGGTGGCCACCGCCGTCGACGGCAAGGACGACGTCGCCGACCCGGCCCACTTCCAGCCCCCCGGCCACCTCACCGTCGACCTGCTCGCCGGCTGGCGGCTCAACGAGGCCACGCAGCTGCGCCTGGGCCTGTTCAACCTCACCGACCGCAAGGTCTGGTCCTGGTCGACGGTCCGCGGCCGTTCGGCCACCGACCCGGGCCTGGACCGCTTCACCCGGCCGGGCTTCAACGCCGGCGTCAGCCTGACCTGGCAGATGTAGAACGAACCGGTTTACCCTGCGCCCCGGGCACAGCCGTCTGCCTGACTCTCCTCACCCGCCCGGGGCGCAGTTTTCTTCATCCAACAACGAGACCTGAACCATGCGCCACTTCAACTTTCTCGTCATCACGCTGCTTCTTGGAACCGTCTCGGTTGCCGGCCATGCCTATGAAGACACCAGCGATGAGGGCGTCGACTATGTATTCGCCTGGCCCTTCATCGACATCTCGGACATGGCGCCGCGCGGCGGGACCACGACCGGCCCGAAGCCGGACGCCGTGACCGAGCCGACCGAAGCCTGGCAGCAACTGCGAGCCGACGGCCTGGACAAGACCGAGCGCGACCGGCGGGCCATACTGGCGATGGCCGGCGCCTACCGGGTGAGCTTCGACTTTCTCGAGACGGTCGGCTTCGCGCCCGGATTCGAGCCGGCGAAACCCTATCGATCCTGGGCGACCGAATACGTCTACGTGCTGGCCGACGAGCCGGAGTTCATCAGCCTGCAGCACATCCTGGTGATGGTGATCGAAGAAGAAGACGGTGAGTTGAGCGACCCGATGGTGACCAAGCACTGGCGCCAGGACTGGCGCTACGAGGACACCGACCTGCACGAGCACGTCGGTCACGGCATCTGGGAACGAACGACGCTCGATGAGAATCGAGTCGAAGGAAGCTGGACGCAGGCCGTCTTCCAGGTCGACGACTCGCCCCGCTACGAGTCCCACGGCCGGTGGCGGCATTTCCCGACGCACTCGGTCTGGCAGGGCGGCGAGACGCGCCGTCCCTTGCCGCGTCGCGAGTTCAGCGTACGCGACGACTACGACCTGCTGATCGGGAGCAACCGCCACACCATACTGCCCACGGGCTGGACCCACGAGCAGGACAACCTCAAGGCCCTGATCGAAGACAGCGGCGAGCTCGATCCGGACCAGCCCTTCCTGGCGCGCGAGACGGGCGTCAACCGCTACCAGCGCGTTGAAGGCTTCGATTTCGGCGCCGGGGATGAATACTGGAGGGCAACGGCCGATTTCTGGGCGATGGTTCGCAACAGCTGGGCACAGCACTTCGAGGCGCACGACCGCTTGCAGCTGACAAGCGAGGTCGACGGGCAGTCGATGATGATGACGCTCTTCGGCCTGGCCGGCGAAATTGCCGATGGCCGGGACTTCGACGATCGGGAACTGGAGACCCGAATCGACCGCTTGTTCGAGACCCACGTCGAGGCCCTGCCCGCAAGCGACTGAACGGCCGACGCCGCGCCCGGCCTGTCGCGCATTGTCGCCAAGCTCCCCCGGTGTTAGCCTCTCGGGCATCGAGGGGTCGAGCAATTCAACGGGCGTTTGACATGGCCGGTATCGGTACGCGGATGCGAGGGTCGCTATGGCGGCTGGCGCGTGACATGGACGATTCGCTGGACCGGCGCGGCTGGCAGTTCCCGCGCCGGGTGGGCAGCGCGATCTGGCGCAAAGTCTCACCCGTTCTGCTGGGACAGCAATCCAGCGTCGGTGCGCTCGCCCTGCAACGCAGTTCCGGTCGCGGCGCCGACCTGCAAGGGCGGTTCTGCGCTGCCCCGTTTCGCCAATTCGACGTCTACGAAGGCGGGCAAGTCCACCTGTGCTGCTCCGCCTGGCTACCCACGGCCGCGGGCAACCTCAATACGCAAAGCTTCGAGGAAGCCTGGAATTCCAGATCGGCACAGGCCATTCGCGCCGGCATCCTCGACGGCAGCTTTCGGCACTGCAACCACGGGGTGTGCCCGGCCATCCAGGGCGGCACCCTGCCGACGATAGAGCAAGCGCGCGAGGACCCGGAGTTGCGGCGCATCATCGACCAGCGAGTGACTCGGCTCGACGCCCTGCCCTGGTTCGTCAACCTGTGCAACGACGCTTCCTGCAACCTGTGGTGCCCCAGCTGTCGCACGCACCGCATCAACCATACCGAAGGCGACACGCTGGCCAAGCTGCGCAAGGTGCAGGACGAGATCGAGCACACCCTGTTTGCAGAGCCCAGCGACCGGCATTTCCACGTTAACGTGACCGGCTCCGGTGACCCGTTCGCCTCGCGCATCTTCCGCGAATTCCTGTTCAGCATCGACGGGAAGGACTTTCCCAACCTGGGCATCAACCTGCAGACCAACGGCGTGCTGCTCACCCCCAAGAACTGGCGGCGAATGCACCGCATCCACCGCAATATCGACACGGTGCTGGTTTCCTTCGACGCGGCGCGGCCCGAGACCTACGCGGTCACGCGACGCGGCGGCCACTGGGCATCGCTGCTGGAAAACGTGCGCGCCCTGGGCGAGTTCCGGCGCCGCGGCGAACTGGGTCAGCTGCGGCTGGACTTCGTGGTGCAGCAGGCCAATTACCGCGAAATGCCGGCCTTCGTCGAGCTGGCCGAATCCATGGGCGCGGACTACGCCAGTTTCTCGAAAGTGCTTGACTGGGGCACCTGGTCGCGCTCGGTGTTCGAGCTGCAGTGCATCTGGCAAGAGGACCACCCCGAATTCGACCAGTTCCTCGAGGTCATGCGCGATCCTGCGCTGGCCCGGCCGAGCGTCGTTCTCGGCAATCTCGCACCCTTTCGGGAGATGGCGATGCACCAGGCTGCACCAAGGTCCGCTGCAGCCGGCTAGTGGGCCATGCGGCTAATTAGGTAACACTCAGCCGCATGGCCCACTAGAATCAGCCCCCGCCGGCATCCTCTTCGGGATCCGGCTCGCCATTTTCCGGATCATCCAGCACCGGATCCTCGACGCGATCGCCGGGCGCGTCGACCGGAATCGGTTCATCCTCCCAGGCTTCGAGGTTACCTTCGTCGTCGAGATACTGCCGCAGTCGATGACGGCGCGAGCGCTCGTTTTCGAACTGGATCTCGAGGGTGAAAGTCAGGCGCCAGTCGCTGCGGCGCTCGCCGGTGTCGAAGTCCTTGGGCCAGGCGTGCTCGGGCTGAATCTCGTAGTAGAGCCAGTGCCTGAGGAACTGGCGGCGATAGCGCACGGCCGCGAAGTATTCCTCGGTCTCGAAGCGGGGCTCGGTGTAGCCCCAGGCGCCCACCTCGGCCCGGATGGCGCTGCGTGTATCGAGCTGCCGGAACGAGACCAGGCCCGTGCGCCAGTCGATGCCGTCGGAGGCCTCCGACCAGGTGCCCCGGGCACTCCAGCGCAGCAGGCGGTCCCGGTCGGGCAGCCATTCCCAGTCCAGGCGACTGGTCAGACCGAAGCCGTCCTCGCGCTCCCAGAAGGCCGACTGGGTCACGCGGCCGAGGGTGCGGTCGGTCAGCCCGCGGATGTAGCGATACCGGCCGCGAATACGGGGATTGAGCGAGCCGCTGCTCACGCGCACGGTGCCGTCGATGTCGAACCGGCTCCGGGTGCGCTCGCTGGCGAGGAAGCGCAGGCCCAGGCGGGTCCGGTTTTCCGGGTCGTCGAATGCGCCGGTGTCAGCGAAGTCGCCCTCCAGGTCCTCGTCGCGGGCGACCAGCAGACGTACACGTTCGGACAGGCGCGGCAGGATCAGGTTGGCCCGGACCGAGACGCGGTGTTGCCAGCCCTCGTCCTGGTCCCAGCGCGCGGCGTTGCGCAGGCGGATGAAACTACCCACGGGATTCTCTTCGAGCGTGCGCGGGTCGCCGAAGAAGCCGTCGAACCAGGCGGCCGGCTCGCACAGGCGCCGGCTGAGGTAGGAGTGGGTGAAATCAAGCCAGCCCTCCGGCCGACCGTCTTCGTCGCGGCAGGAAACATCCATCAGCCGCTGCTGCGTCGCCTTGCGCTCGGCCTTCTTCTGTTCGGCATCGCTCGCATCGCCGGAATCGTCCGGCGGGGGGTCGGCAACCGCTGCCATCGACAGGAGCGCGAGCGCCGCGAGCGACCAGGCTGCCCGCAGATTCATGACACAATCCTCATCGGCAAGAGATCTTCCAAACCCGAAACCAGCCCACAGTATCCTATGCATCGCATCATACGACATGACGGAACACCCGCCCACCGGCCGCGCGCCGCAAGCCGCTCATGAGCGGTACCGACACCGCGCGACCCTACGATGACCTCGGCCCCGAGGTGGTGCTCGATCCCGTCGACGCCCTGGGACTGCACAGCGACGGCCGGCTGCTGGCCCTGAACAGTTTCGAGAACCGCGTCTGGCAAGTCGGGCTCGAGGACGAGGCGCCGGTGGTGGTCAAGTTCTATCGTCCCGAGCGCTGGCGCGACGAGGCCATCGAGGAGGAGCACAGCTTCAGCCTGGAGCTGGTCGATGCCGGACTGTCGGTCGTCGCGCCGCTGAGCATCGGCGGCCAGACGCTGCATCGCCATGCCGGCTTCCGATTCGCGGTCTTTCCCCGCCGCGGTGGCCACGCGCCGGAGCCGGCGCATGAAGCGACCCTGCGCGTTCTCGGGCGCACGCTCGGGCGCATGCACGCCGTGGGCGCCGCGAGCCGATTCCACTACCGCCCCGAGCTGACCGTGGCCGAACGCGGCCGCGAACCGGTCGACTGGCTGGTCGACAATCAATGGCTGCCGGCGCATCTCGAAGACGCCTTTTCGACCCTGTCCGAACATCTGCTCGAGAGCATAGCCGCCGCATTCGAGCGCGCCGGGTCCGTTCGCCGCATCCGCCTGCACGGCGACTGCCACCCCGGCAACATCCTCTGGCGCGACGAGACGGCGCATTTCGTCGACCTCGACGACTGCCTCACCGGGCCGGCCGTGCAGGATCTGTGGATGCTCATCTCGGGTGAACGCATCGACCGCGAGCAGCAGCTCGGCTGGCTGATCGAGGAATACCGCCGCTTCCACGACTTCGACCCGCGAGAGCTGCACCTGATCGAGGCGCTGCGCACCCTGCGAATGATCTACTACCAGGCCTGGCTCGCCCGGCGCTGGGACGATCCGGCCTTTCCGGCCGCCTTCCCCTGGTTCGGCGAAGAACGCCACTGGGAGAACGTGATCGGGCAATTGCGCGAACAGCTGGGCGAAATGGCCGAGCCGCCGCTGAGCCTGGCCCATGTCTGACGGGCGTCTGCCGCTCGACCGAGATGCATTCGAGTCCGCCGCCGAAGGGCTTCGCCGGCACGGCTGGTGGGTGGGCGAGAATGCGCTCGATGAAAGTCTCGTCGAGCAATTGCGCGCCGACCTGCACGAGCTGATGCGAGCCGACAGGCTGCATCGCGCTGGCATCGGCCGCGACAAGGACTTCCAGGTCGATCGCAGCATTCGCAGCGACCGCGTCTTCTGGCTAACGCGCGAGCGCACCGTCCAGGAGCGATTCATTCAGCGAATGGAACAACTACGCCTGGCGCTCAATCGCGAACTCTTTCTCGGTCTGTTCGAGTTCGAGGCTCACTACGCGCATTATCCACCGGGCGGCCTATACCGCAAGCACTTAGACAGCTTTCGCGGTGCGGCCAACCGCCTCGTCTCGGCCGTCGCCTACCTCACCGACAACTGGCGGCCGGGAGACGGCGGCGAGCTGGTGATCTACGGCGAGGACCAGGAGCGCATCCTGACCACGGTAGAACCGCGCGCCGGAACCTTTGTGCTTTTCCTGAGCGAGGAAGTCCCGCACGAAGTTCTGCCTTCCCGCACCGATCGCACCAGCATCGCCGGGTGGTTCCGGCTCAACGCTTCCATCGCCGGGCAGGTCGATCCCGCAAGGTAGAAGCGCGAATCAGCGGGTCGGAGACAACAGCTTGGGAAGCAGCTCCGGCCGCTCCTCGGCCAGCTTGCGCATCTGCGCCTCGTCGAGGGTATCGAGCAGCTGCCTCATCCATTCGGCTTCGGCGCGCGCACGCGCATCGAGCGCCGCCACCCGGCTGTCGATCAACGCCTCGAGCCGTTCGCGGTCGTCGGCCTGCAGGGCCTCACGCAGGTTCTCGGCCGCCTGCACCAGCTCCTGCCGCGACTGCCTGGCCGTGGCCTGCAAGGCTTCGTGCGCCTCGGCAATCTGCGCCGTCTGTTCGTCGGACAACTCGAGCGCACCGGCAATGGATTCGTCCTCCCACCAAGGGGCACGGCTTCCTCGACGAAGAGCCTGGCCATCCCCGGACTCCCCTTCGCCCCGACGGAACGCCTCGGCTCGTTCACGTATAGCCTCTCTTCGCTCCTGCCGCTCGGGATCATCCGTGCGCTCCCGCCGCAGTTCGCGCATGCGCTCTCGCAGGGCGGTGCGACGCTCGGGATCGCGCATCAGCTCCTGCATGGCTTCGGGGTCATCCGCCATCGCCCGCAGGTCCTCCCGGGACAGTTCTTCGACCGGCCGCTCGGCCGCTCCCGATTGCTCCGAACTCGAAGCTTCCGGCGCGGATTCGGCTGCCGCCGTGTCCGGCGACGAAGCCGGCGCGGTGTCGGAGTCATCCTGCGAGTTGCAGCCCGCAAGCACAGTCACGGCCACCAGTAGCAACCAGGTCTTACGCAGCATTGTCACCACTCCTGAATCGTCAAAGCTTCAATGATAATCACGAATCCGCCCCGCCGAAACGGCGGGGCGGAAAGGCGCCGGTCAGGGCTGCTCGAAGCGATCGCTGAAGATAGCGTCCGCCTGCGAGGCAGCCTCGTAGGCACCCATGTCGAGCGCCGCGCCGACGACACGGGGAAAGCCCGGACCACGCTGATCGTAGTCGGGCGCGAAACTGCCCGCGCTGCCGGCGTCGATGGCGGGGCTTTCGGCCTGCAGGGCATGCGTCCAGCCGGCGTTGCCACCGTTATTGGCCAGGGGTTCGAGCAATGGGTTGGTGTCCAGGATATTGCCGCCGTTGTCGACGTAGTCGGAGTACTTGGCCCCGGCCAGCAGCGAGTCGGAAACACCGCAGTCCTCGGTACCACGCAGATCCTGGTAGAGCCCGGTCTGGTTCTCGTTGCCCGCGAGGATCGAATTGCTGATGTTGCAGGTCGTCAGGCTGTTGTAGACCCCGCCGCCGTATTCGTAGGCATAGTTGTTGGCGATGGTCGAGTACTTGATCTCGGCCGACATGTCGCCCCTGAAACGAACACCGCCGCCGAGGTTGGCCGAACCGTTACCGGAAACCGTGGAGTTCTTGAGAAACACCTGGCTACCCGAACCAAAGTCGGCAAAAATGGCGCCGCCACCCGTGGCCCCCCCGGAGTTGGCATAGTTGCCGCTCATTTCATTGTACTTGACCTCGACCAGGACGTTCTCCGCCGAACTCGCGAACAGGCTCATGCCCCCACCGCAACTGGCCTGGTTCTGGTAGAAGATCGAGTGGCCCACGCCGGCCTCGTTGGGCGTGCCGGTCAAGCGAAGACCGCCACCACAGCCGCTGGACACATTGTTGGAGAACGCGGAATACTCAAAGCCGAAATCGGAACTGTTGGCGACGACCTGGAACCCGCCGCCGCCTCCGGATTGGGCCTCGTTCTGGCCCACGAAAACGTCGGTGCCGTAGAAGGCGCCGTCGGTGACGACGGCGCGGACCGCACCGCCGTCGCCGCTGTAGGTCGCGTTGTTGTCGAACGAGGAGTTCTGGAAGGTGATTTCCGAGGCGTTGACCTGGGCGAGCAGGCCGCCGCCACCACCCGAATCGTTGTTGTTGCCGGAGAAGGTAACCCCGTCGAGGGTGCCCGGGACCGTGTCGTCCAGGTTCAGATAGAGCCCGCCCCCGCCGGTGGCGGACTCGTTGCCGCTGAACTGGTGATCGCCGCTGAACTCGACGAACTTGACCGGATCGGAAATGGTGCCTTCATCACCGTACAGGACGTTGATCGATGCCCCGCCGCCGGTTGATCCGGCGCTGTTGCCATTGAATTCGTTGCTCTCGAGCAAGATGTCCGCCTGCTGGAAAGCATTCTGATCTTCCAGCAGGTAGAGCCCACCACCGCTGTAGTAGGCATCGTTGCTGTAAAAGGTATTGTCGCTGAGATCAACCGTGGCATAGCCAAGGTCGGCCTGGATGCCACCGCCATTGCCGTACTTGGCTGCGTTGTTCTCGAAATCGCTGTACTTGATATCGACGTAGGCATAGTCGTTCAGTTCGAGGTGCAGACCCCCGCCACCGCCATTGACGACGGCGTTGGAGGAAAAAGTGCTGCTCGAGATCTGGATGTCCGATTGAACCGGCATGCGCACGCCGACACCGCCAGCGTAACCGGCCGTACCCGTGACCGTATTGCCGGAGATTTGCGCGGCGAGCATCAGCAGCTCACCGGCGCCACTATAGGGTTCGTGCCAGACGCCGCCGCCGGCCTCTGAAACGACATTCCCGTCGATGGTTGCATCGGACAATTGCAGGGAATTGGCATAGGAAAGGATGCCGCCGCCTCGCGTACCGCCGCCGCCCGTAATCGTGACCTGGGCGATCTGCACGGTGTCCGCGTTGTAATCCGCGTCATCGTTGTATTTGGCGTAGAAGACCGGCGCGTCGCCGGTTCCCTGGATGGTGATGTCATTGTCACCGTCAATGCTGACCGACTGCCCGATCGGCAGGGTGGAGCCATCGAAGTACAGGCCGTCCGTACCGAGCGTGATCGTTCCGCTCAGCCCGGAAGCGAAGACGATCGCATCCTGGCCCGACTCTCCGGCCGGGCACCCGTCCCAATCACTGTTCGTCGTCGATGCGTAAAGCGCCGCACGCAGCGAACACTGCCCGGTGCTCAGACCGTCGTCGAGCGTGTCGACCGTGATGGTGGCCGCCTGCAGCGAACCGGCAGCCAGCGCGCCGCTGACCGCCGCCGTCAGCGGTGCGATCTTCGGCTTGATGTTCTGACGAAACTCGTACTTGGTCGTTGTTTGATACTTGCTCACGCCAATACCTCCCTGGAAAACTGGCCAGTTTCTTTGCTCGTGCCTGCTTTTACGTAAATTCCGGCCGAAACATGACAGCCTGTGCCGAAATTTTTTTCACTTTTTCGAAGGCGAAACAAGTGCGTCTAATTGACCGGTCGGTCAGTCAATGATAGAATCGCCAGCATGAACGATCCCGCCACCCGCGACCCGGAACTCACCCGCTCCCGCATCCTGCAGGCCGGTTTCGACCTGTTCGTCGACCGCGGCTTCGCCGCCGTGAGCATGCGCGAGCTGGCCGAGCGCTCGGGCGTGACCAAGAGCCTGATCCACCATCACTTCGGCACCAAGGAAGGCCTGTGGGATGCCGTGAAGGAAGCTGCCTTCGCGCGCTATTACGAAGGCCAGAAGGACGAGCTCGAAGGCGCCGAAACGCCGGATTCGGGACTACTGCGCAACGGCGTCATCCGCTACTTCCGCTTTTTGCAGGAAAACCCCAAGGTCGTGCGGCTGTTCACCTGGATGCACCTCGAGGGCGACACGGCCTGCAACGAAATGGACGCCGAACTGGTGGCCCTCGGCGCGCGCCGCGTGCGTGAGGCGCAGGAGGCCGGGCTGCTGCGCTCCGACGTCAACCCGACCCACGTCGTTACCGTGTTCATCCACGCCTGCTCGCAGTGGTTCGAGGTGCGACCCCAGCACAAGAACTGGGAGGGCATCGGCAGCGATGACGAGTACCTCGACGATTTCCTCAAGATCTTCATGGACGGCCTGGCGCCCAGGGCGCCCAGTCCGGAATCCGACGGCAACTGAGACCCATCGATCATGAACCTCGCAAACTTCATCCACGACCCGATAACTGACCGGCCGGCCAGTTTGCAGTCTGCGGCCCGGCGCCTATTCTCCATCCTCGCCCTGATCGGACTGATTGCGGGCACCGCCGCCTGCTCCGGCGAGCCGGACGCGCAAGGGCAGCCGCCCGAGTCCGGGCAAGCGGTTCGCGTCGCCGCCATCGAGGACGGCAAGCCGCCCGTGCGGCTTCGCCTGCCGGGTGTGACCCGCTCGGTCGAGCGCGCCGACCTGGCCTTCCTGCACAGCGGCCTGCTGGCCGAACGCCTGGTGCAGCGCGGCGAACCGGTCAGCGCGGGACAGGCCCTGGCCATCCTGAACAACCCGGCGCTGATGCCCGGCGTAACGGGTGCCGAGGCCCGGGTTCGGGAGCTCGACGAGCAGTTCGAGCGCCTCGAACGCGAAACCCAGCGCCTGACCAACCTGCACGAACGCGGCCTGATATCGACCGACGAGCTCGACCGGGTGCGCGCCCAGCGCAACGCCACCCGCCAGGCGCGCAGCCAGGCCCAGGCCAGCCTGGATGAGGCGCGCGAGCAGCTCGCTGAAGCCACCATCCGCGCGCCCTTCGCCGGGCGCGTGGTCGCCCTGCCGGTCGAACCGGGCCAATTCGTCAGTCCCGGCCAGACGATCCTGTCGATCAGCGCGCCCGAGCAGCTCGAAGTGGCCGTCGATCTTTCGGCCCGCCAGGCCCAATCGATTGACGTGGACCAGTCCGTATCGGTGCGCCGGCTCGCCGGCGGGCCGCAACTGAGCGGAAGAATCCGGGAGATCGGCCTGCCCGCTCCCGGGCGGGCCGCCACCGCCGTCGTCGAATTGCCCGAGACCGCCTGGCCCGACTGGTCGCCGGGACAGGCCGTGCATGTCGAGCTGTCCTGGACCAACGGCGAGCGACTGACCGTGCCCCTCGATGCCCTGATCGACACCGGTGAAGGCCTGCCGCACGTTTTCCGGCTGAGCGACGATCGCGCCGAACTGGTCAGCGTCATCCCGGGTGAACTCGACGGCGGGCGCGTGCGCGTCGACGGGGAACTCGAGCCCGGCGACGAGGTGGTCATTGCCGGGCACGGCCAGTTGCTCGACGGCGAGCGGGTGCGGGTGCTGCGATGAAGTTCATGCAGACCGCACTGCATCGGCGGCGCTTGATCCTCACCGGCGTGGTGATGCTGTCGGTGATCGGCCTGGCCGCCTGGCTGGGCATGGACCGCCAGGAAGACCCCTTCTTTCCCTTTCGCTACGGCAATGTCCAGGTGAGCTGGCCGGGCGCGGAGCCGGCCGAGATCGAGCGCCTCGTGCTCGACCCGCTGGAGGAAGAAATCGCCGGCGTCGAGGAAGTCAACGAAATTCGCGGCACCGCCCGGCTGGGCTTCGCCCACCTGATCGTGGGCATGCACCAGCACGTCTACGACACCGACGCGGTCTGGGACCGCATTCGCGTGGCCGTCGAGCGCGCCGAGCAGCGCTTTCCCGACGGCGCCGGCCCGGCCGCCATCGAGGATCGCTCGATGGAAACCCACGGCATCGTCCTGGCCGTCACCGGCTCCGACGACCTGCTGGAACTGCTCGATGCCGCACGCGAGCTCAAGCGCGAGCTGTTCCGCATCCCCAACGTCGGTCGCATCGACCTGCTCGCCCATCCGGGAGAACAGCTGGTGGTGCGCCTCGACGACGCGCAGGGCATGGCCGCCGGCATCGACATGCAGTCCCTGGCCGATCAGCTCACCGAGCGCAACCGGGTGATGCCCGGCGGCACGCTGGCCAGCGGCGGGCGCAGCCTGATCCTGCGCCCGCAAACCGACTTCAACGACATCGCCGCACTCGCCGAGACGCCGATTCGCACCCAATCCGGCCAGATCGTGCCGCTGAGCGAGATCGCCAGCATCGAGCTCGGCCCCGAAGAACCGGCGGTCGAGCGCATGTGGTTCAACGGCGAGCCGGCCATCGGACTCGGCATCGTCATCCCGGAGAACCGTCTCAACGCCGTGAAGTTCGGCCGCGATGCGCGCGCGATCGTCGACGAGCTCCGCCCGGACTACGCGCCGCTGGAGATTCGCGAGATGTTCTACCAGCCGCTGTGGGTGGAAAAGCGCATCGCCGAACTCGGCCGATCGCTGCTGATCGGCGTGGGCGTGGTGGCCATCGTTCTGCTGCTGACCATGGGGCCCCGCCTGGGTTTCGTGGTGGCCACGCTCCTGCCCGTGGTCACCCTCAGCGGCCTGGCTGTCTACGCGATGGGCGGCGGCGTGCTGCACCAGATGGCGATCGCCGGCATGGTCATCGCCCTGGGCATGCTGGTCGACAACGCCATCGTGATGGTCGAGAACCTGCAGTGGCATCTCGACCGCGGCAAGGGCCGGACCCAGGCGGCCGTTGCCTCCGTGGCCGACCTGGCCGGTCCGCTGGCGGCCGCCACCGGCACCACCCTGGCGGCTTTCACGCCGCTGCTGCTGTCGACCGGCGACACCGCCGACTTCACGCGCGGCATTCCGATCATGGTGATGCTGATCCTGGTCGTGAGCTACCTCTATGCCGTGCTGGTCACCCCGGCGGTCGCCGCCGCGGTGCTCAAGCCCGGCGAGGGCAACACCTCGGCCGGTCTCGAGAATGTGGGCCGGCGCCTCGGCCATATCGCCGTGACCCGGCCCTGGCCGGTAATGGCCGTCACCGCCCTGCTGGTAATCGGCGCGCTCGGCATCAGCGGCTTCATGCAGCGCGATTTCTTCCCCAGCACCGACCGTAACCAGCTCATCGTCGACCTGTATTTCGCCGAAGGCACGCGGCTGGAGCACACCGCGCTGAAGGCCAGCGACCTGGCTGCCTCCATGGAGGGCATCGACGGCGTACAGGCCGTCCATCACTTCGCCGGCTTTAGCGGCCCGCGCTTTTTCTACAACCTGATCGAGATTCCGCGCTCACCGCACCTGGCGCGCCTGGTCGTGGTCACCGACGACGACTCCCGGCTTCCGGCCGTGATGGACTGGATCGACCGCTTCGTGCCCGAACGCGTTCCCGATGCCCAGGTCGTCGCCCACCGGCTCGGCCAGGGCCCGCCCGTGGACGCGCCCATCGAGGTGCTGCTCTACGGCGAGGACCCCGCCGAGCTGGCACGCGCCAGCCGGCAGGTCATGGCCGAGGTGCGCACCACGCCCGGCGCACGCGACGTGCGCCACAAGCTCGGCGACGGCATGCCCACGCTGACCTTCACCATCGACGACGCCGAAGCGGCACGCCACGGCATCAACCGCTCCGACATCGCCCGCGTGCTTGCCCAGGCCAGCTTCGGCACGCGGATCTCGACCTGGCGGGAGGGCCGCGAACCGGTGCCGATCCGCTTGCGAAGCCCCGAGGGCGAGGGAATGCCCGAGCGCGCACTGGCCGGGCTGCAGGTCCCCACCGCCGAAGGTCCGGTTGCGCTGGATCAGTTCGTGCAGGTGGAGTTGGGCCTGGAGCCGGCCGTGATTCACCACCGCGACCTGCAGCGCATGACCTCGGTGCTGGCCGAGACGACCGAAGCGGTGACCTACAACGAAGTGGTGAGTGACCTGCAGCCCCGGCTCGACGAACTCGAGCTTCCGTCCGGCGTGCGCATGGAACAGGGCGGCTCGGCGGCCGAGGCCGACAGCGCCAACAGCGCGCTGTTCAGCTCGCTGCCGATCGGCGTCGTGATGTTGATCGGCTTCCTGCTGTGGCAGTTCAACTCCTTCCGCCTGGTCGGGCTGGTGCTTCTGACGGTGCCCCTGGCGGCCATCGGCGTGGTGCCGGGCCTGATCCTCTCGGGCCAGCCGTTCAGCTTTACCGCCATGCTGGGCGTGGTCGCCCTGATCGGCATCGTCGTCAACAACGCCATCGTCCTCATCGACGTCATCCAGACCAACCGCGGCGAAGGCCTGACGGTAGAGCAGTCCGTCGCCGGCGCCGTGGGCCGCCGGATCCGGCCGATCCTGCTGACCACGGCGACGACCATCGTCGGCCTGCTGCCGCTGACCTTTACCCAGTCAACGCTGTGGCCGCCGTTAGCCTGGGCCATCATTTCCGGCCTGCTGGCCGCGACCCTGCTGACCCTGGTGGTGATTCCCGCCGCCTACCGACTGATCGAGTCCGAGAACAGGTAGGCGGCGGCGAGACTATTCGACGAAACTCAGGGAGCGCTGGATGTCATTGACCAGGTTGGTCATCCAGCTATTGAAATTGCCGTGGATGCGCTCTTCACCCTCGACGACCTCGTACTCGAGGTTGCGCGAATCCACGTACTCGAGCGTCACCGAGTCCGCGTCGTAGCGAATGTCGATCCGCGCGAAGTGGGCGCGCACGTTCAGATCGGCCACGATACGACCGTCACTGCGTTCGGCAACCGCCCAACCCCGCGTGCGCAGGGCGTCGATCACCGCGTCTTCAACATCCCCGGCATCCGCCGCGGCCGGCACGCTGACCTGGCGCGGGCTTTCCAGCACGGGAGCCGTGGTGGCACAGCCGATCAGCCAGAACATCACCACAAAGAGCAACAGCAGGTTTCGCTTGGACATCAGTTTGCCTCCTGAACATGATTTGCAATAAAACTACGGATTCCGACCATCGATCCCGACAGCAACGCCCGGAGTCGAGTGCAGCCAGTCGACCCGTAGTCGCCGGTCGAGGCAGAAACACACTCCTCGGAGAATAGACTGAGCGGAAGGCCGTGGTCTCGTCACGGACTTCAACCCTCCGATACTGACCATCTCGGTTGACCGGGCCGAGTATCGGAAACGTTGATTCTGGATAAACGTATCAAACCGAATGCTGGCTTGCATACTCCGACGGCGTGGTGCCGAAATACTCCCGGAAGCGGCGCGTGAAATGGGACACGCTGGCAAAGCCCACCGCATAAGCCACTTCACTGACATTGCCCCGGCGACGTTCGAGCAAATAAGCGGCCTCGCGCAGGCGCAGGTTACGAACGAAAGTCGCCGGTGGCGGCAGGCCGGCCTTGTTCATGGCGCGCTTGAGCCGGCTGCGGCTCATGTGAAGCGCCTCGGCCAGATGCTGGACATCGAGCGTTTCATCGTCCAGGCGGGTCAGCACCAGGCGCTCCAGCCGGGCGGTCAGGTCCGGCGTGTCCTCATCGCTCTCGGCGAGCCGCGCCCGATCGACGCGCTCGATGCGCAGCTGCTCGCGCAACCGGCGGGCGAAACCCAGCATGCGCCGCACACGCGCCTGGAGAATCTCGGGTGCAAACGGCTTGGTCAGGTAGTCGACCGCACCGGATGCCAGCCCCTCCAGTTCATCCTCGGTCGTGGTCCGGGCGGTGAGCAGGATGACCGGCAGGGCACGCGTGGCCGGTTCGCTGGCGAGGTGCCGCGCGAGTTCGATGCCATCCATGGTCGGCATCATGATGTCGGAGACGATCACGTCGGGCAGTTCGCGCCGGGCCGTCTCCAGGCCGGCAAGGCCATTGTCGGCGGCCAGCACCCGGTAGTCGGCCGCCAGGCAGTCAATCACGAAATCGCGCACCCCTGCCTCGTCTTCCACAACCAGAACGGTCGTGCGCTCCTCGTCGGGCAGGACCGGAACACCACCGCTGGGGGTCAGTTCCGGCGTCGGCTCGGGTTCGCCGGATGCGCCCTCCTGCCAGCGCTCGACTTCCACTGGCAGGACCATCTTGAATACACTGCCCCGCCCCATCGAGCTACGGACGGTGAGATCACCGCCGTGCAGGTGGGCGAGTTCGCGCGCCAGCGCCAGGCCGATACCGGAACCGGCGCCTTCGTGATCGGCGGTGTAGAAGCGATCGAACAATTTGTCGAGCCGCTCGGGTGGAATGCCGGGGCCCTCGTCGGCCACGCTGGCGACCACCCCGCCCGTGACCGTTCGCAGGCTCAGCGCGACGCGACCACCGTCGGGCGAATGACGCAGCGCGTTGCCCAGCAGATTGGCCAGGATCTTGTCGAGCGCGTCGTGATCGAACTCGCAGACACACACTGAATCCGCCGCCGGACCGATCAGCTGCATATCCCGCTGTCCCGCCATGGGCGTGAATCGTCCGATGAGTTCACGGCAGAGTGCGGCCAGGTCGCCACCGGCCGTCTTCAGGGGGCGATAGCCGGCTTCCAGCCGCGACAGCGCCTGGATCTGGTTGACCAGGTCGAGCAGCCGTTCGCCATTGTCACGGATGGCACGCAGTTTGTCCTTGACCCTGGCCGGCTCCATGGCCGGAAACTGTTCCAGGGTCTGTCCGGCCGGACCGACGATCAGGGTCAGCGGGGTGCGCAGTTCGTGGCTCAGGTTGGTGAAAAAACGCGATTTGGCCGCGTCCAGTTCGCGCAAACGATCAGCCTGGCGGGCCACCTCGGCCAGGGCCTGACTGGTCGCTTCCTGCTCGCGATGCAGGTCTCTGGTGCGTTCATCGACCTCGCGCTCGAGCTGCTCGGAATGCGCCTTGAGGCCGGCCAGGCGCCAGCGCCAGCCCGCAACCACCAGGCCCGCCAGCATCAGCACGACCAGCGCCAGAAACCACGGCTGCTCGTAGTAGCGCGCCGCCGCTTGCACCGTCATCGTCGCCGGCTGCTCGCTCCAGACACCATCGGCGCTGGCGGCCATGACCTCGAACCGGTACTCGCCGGCCGGCAGATTGGTATAGAAGGCTTCGCGCCGCCGCCCGGCCTCCTGCCAGTCGTCGTACCCGGCCAGGCGATAACGAAAACGTGCGCGTTCGCCGTGACGGAACAGCGCCGCACCATAGCTCACCGCCAGGTCGCGCCGGCCGGCCGGCAGTTGGACTTCCGCGGGCTGGACCCGGCGTTGATCTTCACCGAACCGCGCGCTTTCAATCACCACCTGCGGCGGCCGCGCGTCCCGTTCCACACGAGTGGTATCGATATGCACCAGTCCGGCCTGGCCCGGTAGCCACAGGCCTCCATCGTCGTCGAGCAGGCCTGAATTGTGGGCGCCACCATTGCCCTCGCGACTGAGCAGGCCGTCCGCTTCGCCATAGCCGACCACCGGCAGGCGCTCGTCCGAGCCGGGCGGGTAGCTATCCAGTCGCTCGCGTTCGATCCAGAATATGCCGCGGTTGCTGTTCATCCACAACCGCCCCCGGTCATCCTCCCCGACATAGTGGATGACGTTGTCCCACAGGCCCTCCTGCGGACCGAACTGGCGCTGGCCGATGATTACCGGCGCGCCCTCGCCCCGGGAGTCATCCAGCTCCAGGCGCAGCAGCCCCTGGTCTTCCGTACCGACCCAGAGCACGCCCAGGTCGTCCTCGTACAGACTGCGAATCAGCCGTTCGTCGCCGGAGGATTCGCCGGCGACCTCGTGCAATTGTCCGTCGCGCCAGAGAAACAGCCCGGCACCGTTGCTTCCGAACCAGATGGAGCCGTCGTCGCGCTCGAGTCCGGCCCGGATGGTGGCTGCCGGCGAGGCCTCGATGCGGCGCGTGCGTCCGTTCTCATGGCGATACAGGCCGGCGCCCGCACCGATCCAGATCGTCCCCGAGCGATCCTGCATCAGAAGTCGGATCTCGCGCCCGGGCCCGTCGGTGGCCACCAGCTCAGGTGGCAGGTCGGTCAGGTCGCAGGAATCGTCCGACAGGCGTCGGCACAACAGGGTGCCGCCGTGCCAGAGTCGGCCATCGCGATCCTCGAGAATGGCCCAGATACTGCCGTCGTCGGCTTCCAGGCCGGTCTCGGGATACTGCCGGATTCGCCCGTCCTCGACCACCATCAAACCACTGCGCACACCGCCAAGCCAGATCCTGTCCGGATCTGTCGGGGACGGCGCCACGGCATACAGGTTCCTTCCCGCCGCGGGCAGCATGTCGGCAAAAACCCGGCCGATCCGGCGGTGCAGCTGCACCACGCCGCCGCCGTTCGTGGCCAGCCACACGGTGCCATCCCCGGCAACTTCGAATCCGTTGATCTTGTGTTCGAGTTCCGCAACCCGCTCACCGCCGAGATACACGCTCCTGCCATGGGCCAGCCAGACATCCTCGTCTTCCCCCACACGGGTAAACCCCGGGATCCAGCCACTTACATCTGCGGCGGGCAATACCGATCTGAACGCTTCGTCATCCAGGGTGAACACCCCTTCTTCGGTGCGTGCCCAGGGGCGGCCCCGAACGACTTCGAGACGTCCCCAGGTCAGCCCCGATCGCCCGGTCTCCGACCAGGTTCTCAGCGTGTGCCGCCTGCCATCGTCGATACGGTGCACACCTTCGCCATCGAGGACCCAGACCGAGCCGTCAAGGTAATGAACCGAGGCCATGGTCGGCGGTTGTTCAAGGATCGGGGAAACAGGCTCGACCCCCTCGTCTTTACAGCGCAACAGACCCGAGTCGGCTGTGGCCAGAAACGCCGTCCCGCCCGGCCCCGGCGCCAGATCCTGAATGCGCACCGATTCATCGACGCGGCAAACCGCTTCGAGCGCGCCGTCCCGGGCCAGGAATACGCCCCGGGATGTGCCCAGCCACAGCCGACCACGCTGGTCGATCCGGTGGGCCAGCACCGCGCCCAGGGACTGTGCCGTATCCTCATCGAGCGCACTCACCCGACCTTCGCGCACCCGGCCGATGCGCTGGTTCTCGGCAAACAACCACAGCACGCCGTCGGCATCCACGGCCAGGTCGATCAGGCGATTGGAGGGCAGTTCAGGATGCGTGTCGGTGCGATAGCGCTCGAGATTGACCCCGTCATAGCGCGCCAGGCCGTCCCAGGTGGCCACCCATAAATAGCCCTGGGGACCGATCCGGACCGCATTGGTCGCGTTGACCGGCAAACCGTCGGCCACGGTCAGCGTGCTCGTCACGTAGTCCGGGTCCACCTCCGCAGCGGCGCTGGCCGCCAGCCACAGCGACATCACAAACCCCACCAGTTGCAATGGAGATCGCACAGAAATGTCAGCCGGACGGACCATGGTGCCCCAGACCATAGCGCCAATGAAAAGCGCCGACTACTCCTTTCGGTCCAAATGCTGTTCCATCTGGTCCGAATGCGCTCTGGACCAAACGGAACAGGATTCGAGCTTTTCAGGCTAACGGCCTCCAGCCGCCAAAAGGCATGATCTGCCTCGAGAAACAGGGGGCATTGAATGACTGACGAGGCCGAGGGCGACCATGACAAGATTCAATAGCGTCAAGCAACCCCACACACCCGATCGCACACCCGCCGCTCACCCGCTTGCCCGAGCCATTGCGCTGTCGCTGGCACTCTGGGGTGGTATCGCGCATGCAGCCACCATCACCGTGGACTCCAGCGCCGATGGCGCACTCGGCACTTCCCCGGGCGCTTGCACCCTGCGTGCGGCCATCGAATCGGCCAACACCGACACGGCCTTCGATGCCTGCGCCTCCGGCAGCCCGGGCCTCGACGAGATCGTGTTCGACCCGAGCCTGGCCGAGTCCACGATCACGCTCGCAGAAGGCCAGCTCGAGATCACAGATGACCTGTCGATCACCGGACCGGTCACGGACGATGCCGGCGGCATCGTGATCGATGGCAATGCCCAGTCGCGGCTGTTGTTTATCGAAGGCGCAACGGCCAGTGAGTTTGCGGTGGATCTGATGGCGGTGACGCTGACCAACGGGCTCGAGTCAGGCAGTGAGGGCGGTGCAGTGCATGTGAATTTCGCCGACCTCAACCTGGATCACGTCACGATTTCCGACAGTGCGACTGAGGATGCGTCTAGTTCGGCGGGCGGAATGATCGTTCGAAACGGAAATCTCAGCCTGACCCACAGTGCAGTGATCAGGAACTCCACTGACAGGCATATCGGCGGATTATGGGTGCCAGATGGCAATCTGGATCTGATCAACAGTACGATCAGCGACAACTCGGCTGGTTCTTCGGTGGGCGGTGCAGCTCTGGGGTCAGATGTGAGCGGTAACGGCAGTCTTTACATGATTGGAAGCACCGTTTCCGGAAACTCCGATCGATCCGACGCTGGAGGCTTATTTATAAGCACCGGTACAGGTCAGACAACGACCATTCTCGACAGCAACTTTTCGGACAATACAACAATAGACGGCGGCGGTGGCGCCCTGTCTATTCTCTGCCCGGATGTCGAGATAACCAACGTTGTCGTCACCGGCAATTCCTCCACCAGCGGCAGCAGCACCGGTGGAGGTGGTGTATGGCTGAGGAGTGGCAACATGATTCTCACCGACCTGACAATCGAGGGAAACTGGGCCGCAAGGGGCGGCGGCGGACTTTGGGTACAGGGGACGAACCTCACCCTGAACGACAGCAGGATCATCAACAATTCCGCAACTGGAAACCACGGTGGCGACGAAAGCGGTGGTGGCGGTTTGCTACTGCTCTTTGCCGACGCCACCATCAATAACACCACGATATCCGGCAACAGCAACGAGAGTACCGATCACGGAGTGCGAGGTGGAGGAATAGCTGCCGTATCCGCTGATCTTTTATTGCACAACTCCACAGTGTCTGGAAACTCCAATTTCAGTAACAATGAAGGCGGCGGGATTCACCTGTCAGATGGCAGCAACGCTGCGCTGGTCCACACCACGATTGCCAACAACACCGCGGCTTCCGGCGCTGACGGCATCGACGTCGCCCCTCCGTCAGACTTTGTCTCCGAATCCCAGCTATCCCTCGACAACAGCCTGATCGTCCAGGCCGAAGTGGGCGAGACCGCCTGCAATGCCCAGGCCAACAGCCATTCCAACACCCTGGCAACCGACAACAGCTGCACCGGTACGGCCACCGGGCTGGCCAATATTGCCCTGCAACCACTGGCCGACAACGGCGGCCCGACACTGACCCACGCGCTGGGCGCCGACAGCGTGGCCATCGACGCCGCGGGTGACTGCGGTGCCGACTTCAGCATCGACCTTGACCAGCGCGGCATCCCCCGTCCCGGGCCGGGCTCGAGTGCCTGCGATATCGGCGCCTTCGAGTTCTTTATCGACGGAGTCTTCGCAGACCGCTTCGAGAACTAGATGCTTCTAATGAGCAACGACGCCGAGGTCGACAATGAATAGATCCAAGCAACCCCACACACCCGATCGCACACCCGCCGTTCACCCGCTTGCCCGAGCCATTGCGCTGTCGCTGGCACTCGGGGGTGGGCTGGCGCATGCGGCCACGATTACCGTGGACTCCAGTGCCGACGGTGCACCTGGCACTTCCCCGGGTGTCTGCACCCTGCGCGCCGCCATCGAGTCGGCCAATACCGACTCAGCCGTCGATGCCTGTACCTCCGGCGGCGCGGGCCTAGACGAGATCGAGTTCGACCCGAGCCTGGCCGAGTCCACGATCACGCTCGCCGAAGGTCAGCTCGAGATTACCGATGATCTGTCGATCACCGGACCCGTGGCCGAGGATGCCGGCGGCATCGTGATCGATGGCGATGCGCAGTCGCGGCTGTTGTTTATCGAAGGCGCAACGGCCAGCGAGTTTGCGGTCGACCTGACGGGGATGACCCTGACCAACGGGCACACGACAAACGATAACGAAACCGGCGGTGGTATCCATGCCATCCGCGCCGACCTGACGCTGAACCATACCAGTGTCTCCGGCAATTCTACGGAAGGGTCGGACTCCTACGGAGGTGGTGTGTATGCGCGCTACGGCAATGTTGATGTCATCAACAGCAGCATCTCCGGCAACTCATTGGAGCCGGAATCCACGGCTGCGCAAGGTGCCGGGATCTGGGTAATGAATGGAGACCTTGCACTTACGGATTCCACGATCTCAGAGAACACGATGGCGCCTGGTGGTGGGATCTACTCCACTGGAGTTGGCGTATTCATGGTTGACGGTCAAATTACGCTTACCGGCACGACAGTTTCCGGCAATGCGTCGATATCAGATGTCTTCACCAGGGGAGGTGGACTATATGCTGAAGGTGACTTGGTAATGACCGATAGCACGATCTCCGGGAATTCGCTTGCGTTGGGTATCACAGCCGGAATGGAAATGCGCGCGACTGGCTCCGCAATCATATCCGACAGTGTTTTCTCGGGAAACGTGACTGATATTGATAACAACGACTTCGGTGGTGGTGGTGGGCTGAGTCTCAGCGGACCCAACATTGAATTGACCAATGTGGAGATAACCGACAATTCGATGGCCGATGGCATTGGCTATGGTGGCGGAGTTGGCTTTGCTTCCGCGGACAACGCCATTCTAACCAACGTCACCATTGCCGGGAATACGAGTGCAGGAAGGGGCGGCGGCGTGTTCATCGATGGATCATCGGTCACTTTTATCAACAGCACGATCTCCAACAACACCACTTCGGAGTTTGCTGACTCGTCGAGGCCACAAGTCGGAGGTGGTCTGTCCGCCCGGTTCAGCTCCCAGGTATCGTTGATCGGCAGCACGGTCTCGGGAAACTCCGCCGCATCATACGGCGGCGGGATTCACGGACTCGGAGGCACGCAGGGCTCCAGTTTCGAGCTTCGAAACAGCACGGTTTCGGGTAACTCCTCCGGGGCCTCCGGTGGCGGCATACAGGCTGCCCAGCTCAGCCTGGTTCACTCGACCGTTGCCAACAACACCGCGGATTCCGGCGCAGACGGTATTCATGGCAGCCAATTGTTCTTCGATAACAGCCTGATCGTCCAGGCCGAAGTGGGCCAGACCGCCTGCAACACCCAGGCCACCAGCCACACCAACACGCTGGCCACCGACAACAGCTGCACCGGTACGTCCACCAACCTGGCCGATATCGACCTGCAACCACTGGCCGACAACGGCGGCCCGACGCTGACTCATGCGCTGGGCACCGACAGCGTGGCCATCGACGCCGCGGGTGACTGCGGTGCCGACTTCAGCATCGACCTTGACCAGCGCGGCATCCCCCGTCCCGGGCCGGGCTCGAGCGCGTGCGATATCGGCGCCTTCGAGTTCTTTATCGACGGAGTCTTCGCAGACCGCTTCGAGAACTAGATGCTTTTAATGACCCACGACGCCGAGGTCGACAATGAATAGATCCAAGCAACCCCACACACCCGATCGCACACCCGCCGTTCACCCGCTTGCCCGGGCCATTGCGCTGTCTCTGGCACTCGGGGGTGGTATCGCGCATGCAGCCACCATCACCGTGGACTCCAGCGCCGACGGTGCACTTGGCACTTCCCCGGGCGCCTGCACCCTGCGCGCCGCCGTCGAGTCGGCCAACACCGACACGGCCTTCGATGCCTGCGCCTCCGGCAGTTCGGGCCTCGACGAAATCGTGTTCGACCCGAGCCTGGCCGAGTCCACGATCACGCTCGCCGAAGGTCAGCTCGAGATTACCGATGATCTGTCGATCACCGGACCCGTGGCCGACGATGCCGGCGGCATCGTGATCGATGGTGATGCCCAGTCGCGGCTGTTGTTCATCGAAGGCGCGACTGCCAGCGAGTTTGCGGTCGACGTGACGGGGATGACCCTGACCAACGGGTTCGAATCGGGTACACCGGGTGGCGCGGTCCATGTGTACTTTGCCGATCTGAATCTGAATCACGTAACGGTTTCCAACAATACAACCGAAGCAACTCCAAGCCAGACCGGGGGCGCTGGCGTCTATGCCCGTTATGGCGATGTCGAGCTCCATGGCGTCACGGTTGCAGGAAATGCGGCGAGCACAAGTGGTATCGTTGCAGCCGGTGGTGGACTCAGCGTATTCGACGGTGATCTGACGATCACCGATTCCACGATTACGGGAAACTCGATCGACCCGGGGTTGGTCGGTACCGGGGCCGGTTTTCGTGTGTATGACGGCAACCTCGCGATGTCCGGGACCACGATCTCGGAGAACACGATTTCGAGCCGGGGATATGGTGGCGGTTTTTCCGTATTCGGTGACTCTGCTTCAGCGGTCATCAGCAACAGCATTGTTTCCAACAATTCGGCCTCGTATGCGCCCAATCAAAGTAACGGTGGCGGTGGGCTGAACATCAGCATCCTGGGCGGCACCGTAGAGTTGACGGATGTGATCATTTCCGGCAACTCAGGCGGGTCAGGCGGCGGTGCGAAATTCGATGCGGAGAGTGGACTGCTGACCAGAGTCACCGTTACTGACAATACTGCTTCAAAAGGTGAGGACCAGGAAGACTCAGTCATGGCAGGCGGAATCTTCTTCGGGGAAGGCGATTTCAATCTAGTTGATTGCACAATCTCCGGCAATGTAGCGACCGAGGGAAGCGGCGGTGGTTTGTACTTCGAGCTAATTAGTGGCAGTGGCCAAGTCGGCAGCCTCACACTGCTCAACACCACTGTGTCCGGCAACTCGGCAGATGGACCTAGCGGCGGAATCAATTCCCGAGAGGCGAGTCTGGAGCTCGTCAACAGCACGGTCTCCGGCAACTCGTCCGGGGAATCCGGGGCCGGCATCCGGGTAAGCGGTGCCTCCGCCAACCTGACTCACACCACGGTTGCCTTCAATGCGGCAGGCGCTGGCGCCGACGGGATTGACTTTGGAAGTAGCGATTCCAGCGACCAACTTTCCCTGAACAACAGCATGATCTTCCAGGCAGAGGCCGGCGAAACCGCCTGCAATGCCCAGGCCGACAACCATTCCAACACCCTGGCCACCGACAACAGCTGCACCGGTACGTCCACCAACCTGGCCGATATCGACCTGCAGCCACTGGCCGACAACGGCGGCCCGACGCTGACCCACGCGCTGGGCGCCGACAGCGTGGCCATCGACGCCGCGGGTGACTGCGGTGCCGACTTCAGCATTGACCTTGATCAGCGCGGCATCCCCCGCCCCGGGCCGGGCTCGAGCGCCTGCGATATCGGCGCCTTCGAGTTCTTCAGCGACGGAATCTTCGCAGACCGCTTCGAGGATGAATAGGGTTCCTGCTTGTCTGCTGCTTGTTCTGTGCAGCACTTTTCCGGCCTCGCTGTCGGCAACGCCGTTTGCCTATGTCACGAACGAAAGCGACAACACGGTCTCGGTCATCGATACGTCCGACCAGTCGGTTGCTGCCACGATCGATGTCGGAAACGCCCCCATCGGGGCCGCCGTGGCACCGGAAGGCAACCGAGTGTATGTGGCCAACCGTGATGGTGCCAGCATATCGGTGATCGATACCGCAACCAACACGGTTTCCGACACCATCGCGGTTGCCGGCGCGCCCCTGGGCGTTGTGGTCGGCCCGGACAGCGATTGGGTATATGCCTCCGACCTTGGTCTTGGAACCGTGCTGGTCATCGACGCGGGTACCAACACCGTTTCCGATACCGTTTCCGTGGGCGCATCGCCAATGGGTATCGACATTGCGCCGGACGGCAGTCGGGTCTACGTGGCCAACTCCGTTGGCAACAGCATCTCGATCATCGACACGACCGACAACTCGGTCGTGGAGACCATAACGGTCGGGGCGCGCCCCATCGCCCTTGCGGTGACTCCTGACGGTTCCAGGGTTTATGTATCCAACTTCGATGACAATTTCATCTCGGTAATCGACACGGCCACCAATGCCGTGATTGACAGCATTGCCACGTCGTCGCCCCTCGGCATTGCATCACTTCCGGATGGCACTCGAATCTATGCGGCTAGCAGCAGCCAGAACTCAATTTCGATCATTGACACCACAACCAATGATGTCGTCGACAACATTGCGGTCGGCGCCATACCGTCCGGGATTGCCGTATCGCCGGACGGCAGTCGTGTGTATGCATCGAACAACGGCAGTGACGACGTCTCGGTGATCGACACAAAGAGCGACTTCGTCGTCACAGCCGTCGATGTCGGCGAGGCGCCCAATGTTCTGGGGAAATTCATCGGAACGCCTCCAGACATGATCCCCGATGCATTCACCTTTGAGGACCAGTTCGATCTTGAAACGAACGCCGAAGCAGTCTCAAACACCATCACCGTCAGCGGCATCAGTACCGACAGTCCGATTTCAATCATCGGGTGCAGTAGCGCGACCTGCGAGTACTCGATCAATGATGGTCCCTACACATCCGATCCCGCAACGGTCGGCAACGGTGACGCGGTAGCCGTGCGCCAGATCACCGCGGACAGCCAGAACACCACCACCACACTAACGCTCGATATTGGCGGGGTAAGCGACGACTTCAATGCTACGACCCTGCAACTGGATCCGATTTTCGCGGACCGGTTTGCAATTGACTGAGAAGTCGCGACCGGGCCGGACTCGAACCCTGTCCGGGCGCGGTGACCTACCAGGCGCTGGCAATCTTCGGCGACGTCTTCGAGAATGACTGGCGCAGGGGCATTGAGATCGCATCATCAGACGCTTCCGCTTGCACCAATGCTTCGATCCTTGGGTCCAAGTGACCCGCCGCATAGTGCCCGAGCGCATCCGGGTTCGCCCCGGCCCACTGGGATCACGACCCGGATGGGATTCCCAGAGGACGCTCAAAAACCGTCTCGCCGGCCTCGAGGCGTTCGCGCGTTTCCAGATCATCCAGCGCTTCGGCCAGGGCGGTGACGAGCTCGTACTGGCGGGCATCGTAGCCGGCGCGCTCGAGCGCGGAAAGGAAGCCGTCCTGCGCACCCTGATGCACGTGTGCAAGCGCCTTGATCTGCGGATGATCCCGGTCGAAGTCCTCCGGGTGGTTGAAGAAATCCTCGCAGGCCGCCCGCGAGGTGGAGTGGTAGCTACGGCAATTCAGCGGACGCGCCGCATAGCCGCTACAGACCCCATCGACGAGCGCCGGACAGGGAATATTGGTGCGAAGAATCTCGTCGGCGGACAGATCGCGAAACCGGCGGTCGGTCTCGCCGAGACGCTGTTCGAAGGCCGCGAATGCCGCCTCGTCGAGGTTCTCAAGCAGGAAATCGAGCAGCGCGAGCACCTCGGGCGCGGTGGCCATCACGCGCAGGTGGCAGCAGAAGTCGCAGCCGGCCTGGCAGGCCAGCGGCCCGCGATCTTCGGCCGGCAGGCGACGCGTCTGCGACTCGGCCACGCGCCGGGCCTGGCGCAGGCCCCGTCCCGGGCCGGAGACCATGGCACGGCCCGTCTCCTCGAGGCTATCCTGCGCCACCCGCATCCGGATGGCGCCGCCGACGGTATGGCTGGAATCGTTCATTCCTGCAGGGATGGCAATCGATCGATGAAAGGTCGAATGCTAACACCGGCCGGGGCCGCAAATCGGAAACGGTGCGGCACCCCGGACCAGATCCCGCAGTGGTTGCCCTTGGCCCCGATCCACCCTAAAATAGCCGGTCTTCGGGCGATTAGCTCAGCGGGAGAGCACTGCCTTCACACGGCAGGGGTCGCTGGTTCGATCCCAGCATCGCCCACCACCGAATACAGGCCGCCAGGCCGTGAAAAGCCCATGATCGTCATGGGCTTTTTTGTTTTCATTGTCTTCATGGTCACGAATCGACCCAGTCTTCGAGTGGGCGTGAAAGAAACTGTGCCAGGTCGATACCGTCAGCACCAATTAGCAGGCTTCGGTCCGGCTCGAAGGCCTTTCGGAAAGCAGCCACTCCCGACAGGGCATCGCGCCGGATGCTGCTCTTGACCTCGATGGCGTACAGGCGTTGCCCGGCCCGCACGACGAAATCCACTTCCCGGTCGCCCTGGCGCCAGTAGTACAGTTCGCAGACGCCACGCGCGGCCTCATTGACCAGGTAGGCGCCGATCGCCGACTCCACCAGTCGACCGTAGAATTCGCCATCGGCGCGGGCCTGCTCCGGACTCAGACCGGACATGGCGGTCATCAGCCCGGTGTTGAATACCTGCAGTTTCGGGCTGGACCCGCGCTGGCGCACAGCGTTGCCGGCGTACTTCTGCAGGCCAGTGAGCATGCCGGCCGCCTCGAGCAGTTCCAGGTAGTGGGCCAGCGTCGTGGTGTTACCGGCGTCTTGCAGTTGCCCCAGCATCTTGGTGTAGGACAGCACCTGCCCTGAAAATCGGCAACCGAGCTCGAACAGACGACGCATCAACGCCGGTTTGTCTACCCGGGTCAGCAGCAAGACGTCGCGGGCAATCGTGGTTTCGACCAGGGCATCCAGAACGTAGCGGCGCCAGCGCTCAGGCTCACCGGCCAGCGGCGCGGCACCGGGGTACCCGCCGTAATACAGATAGTCTTCCAGGGAAAAATCGAAAGCCTGGCGCATCTCCGAAAAGGACCAGTGCGGCAGGTGAAGCGTCTCGAAACGTCCCGCGAGGCTCTCGGTCAGGCCCTGTTGAAGCAAGAGCGGCGCCGAGCCCAGCAGCACCACCTTGAGCGGGCGCTCCTTGCGGCTGTCTTCGTCCCACAGCTTCTTGACGACCTCGGACCACTGCTCGACCTTTTGGACCTCGTCGATGACCAGGATCCCGCCAGCCTCAGCCAACTCGAACCGGGCTGCCTCCCACTGGGATACGAGCCAATCGCGGTCCCTCAGAGAGGGCTCGTCGGCGCTGGCGAATCGCACGGGCAAATCCATCGCATCCGTCACCTGCTGAACCAGCGTGGTCTTGCCCACCTGCCGCGCCCCGGTGACGATCTGGATCCATCGTCGCGGCTCTGCCAGGCGACGGGAAAGCTCGGTGCCTTGGGACCGCTGAAAGACTTCGAATGATTTACTCATCATGTTGAGTATTTTTACTCAATAGAATGAGTACGTCAATCTTACGTATGCCCGGCATTGAACAACGGGGTTAAGTCACAGCCACTCGCACGAATGATGGCGGCGGGTGAAGAGGACCGAGAACCACTACCATCACGCGATCGGCTCGGCCGAAGCCCTGATGCTCAAAGCGGCCGATCTGGGCCAACGCTGGATGAAGGGCGTGTCCCGGGAGTTTCCACTCCAGACGCCGCGGCAACAGCCCAGGCCCGTGAACAAAGTAGGTCCTGGATACAATTGGCCGGCGCTTGAGGATGCAACTGGACGCTATGTGAGGCTGCAAATGGACTGGAAAACGAGGGAGAACGACGACACCCACCATTTGTAGGATATCTGCTACTCCAGGGCGCGACAATCCGCTACTTCACAGCACTGGCTCTCCGGGTCGGGCTGTCTCCAGGACCTATCCGCGCAGTCACCTGATCAGCGAAGAAGAGCCCTGCTTCCACTATTGCGTCAGCTGCTGTGTGCGCCGTGCCTTTCTCCGCGGGCGGGACTCGTTTAGCGACAAGAGCGCAATGTCTTCCTCCAGTCCTTCGCTCGGATCCTGGGTGCCCCAGCTCTCCCGTTCTTCCATGGAATACGGGCCTGGGACGGCAGACTCGATCCATTCCTTACGTGCAATTGCGTAATGACCCGCACCACTACCCCGCCTAGGATGTCGTCATCCTCGACGACATACCCAAAGGGAAGCCCAAGCATGATCAACGCTGTCCTAGTCTTTCGAAATCGCCTTGACGGCGCCGGTCTCTGGCTGGCACCACTGGGGCTTCGACTTCTGCTGGCCTACGAGTTCTTCAGCGCCGGCCAGAACAAGTTGGGGGCCGGCCTGGGTGAAGCGCCCGGCTGGTTTGCCAACCAGGACTTCCCCTTTCCCTTCGGCGTTCTACCGGCCGACATGAACTGGATGCTGGTCACTCTGGGCGAACTGACGGCCGGCGTGGCTTTGCTTCTGGGTCTGTTCACGCGCTTTTTTGCGTTCGTGTTGCTGATCATCACGACTGTGGCGATTGCCGCGGTGCACTGGCCGGAATCCTGGGCCAGCCTGGGCCAACTGTGGGAAGGCTACTCGGTCTCGCGGGTGATGGACGATGGCGAGTTCCGGGGCAATTACCGCATTCCCCTGCTCTTCATGGCCATGCTGCTTCCGCTGCTGTTCTCAGGTGGCGGGCGCCTGAGTCTCGATCACCTGATCGTGCGACTGACCGGCAGTGCCGGGGCGCTCGAGCCGATAGCCGATCCAACGGCGTTTGCGCTGGCCGCGCTCATCCTGGCGCTGGTCACGGTCTGGCTGATCCCGTCGTGGGGCATCGTACTGGCCGTGGTTGCGGCTGCCTTGTTCATTCGTGCCAGAATGACCAGCCAGCCCGCCGCTCACGGCGACAGCGACTGAGTTGATGACAGCCAGAACATCCAAGGCAAGCGATCGTGCTCGCGCCCCCTGCGTTTTCGTCACCGACGACGATGACTCGGTGCGCGAGGCGATCGCCTTCCTGCTCGACTCCGAGAGACTTGACTACAGGCTCTGCGCCTCGGCCGACGAGCTGCTCGACGCGATCACCCCCGAACACCGCGGATGTATCCTGCTCGACGTGCGAATGCCCGGCCTGGACGGCCTGCAGGCGCAGCAGGCGCTCAACGAGCGCGGCATCCGGCTGCCGGTCATCTTCATTTCCGGCCACGCCGACGTGAGCACGGCCGTGCGAGCGGTACAGGCCGGCGCGCTGGACTTCCTGGAGAAGCCCTTCGACGACGAGCTGCTGATCGAAAAGATACGCAACGCTACCGAGATCGACCAGGCCGAGCGGGAAAACGAAGTCGAGCGCGACGAAATCGAGCGCCGGATCATCTCGCTCACGCCGCGCGAGCGGCAGGTGGTGGAAGGCATTCTCGAGGGTAAGCTCAACAAGATCATCGCCGACGATCTCGACATCAGCGTGCGAACGGTGGAAATCCATCGCGCCAACGCGCTCGACAAGGTCGGCGCGCGCAACAGCTCGGAAATGATCCGGATGGTGCTGTCGAGCTACAGCTACCGCGACTGGCTGCTGTAGTCTCAGTCCGGGGCCGGCGCTGCCATATGGTGGACCGGCAGGCTGAAGCAGAAAATCGCCCCCGGTTCCCGGCTGTCTTCGATCCAGAGTTTTCCCTGATGCCGGTCGACCACCGATCGGCAAAGCGACAGGCCGATACCCAGACCCTGCTTGCGCGTACTAACGAAGGGATCGAACAATGTCTCGCGCAGGGCTTCGTCGACGCCCTTGCCCGTATCGGAGACCCGGACCACGACCGAGTCGCCTTCGGTCGTAAGCCTTACTGAAAGCGCACGATCCGGAGTGTCGCTTTCGTTGATGGCCTCGATCCCGTTGCGCACGAGATTGAACACCACCTGCTGGATCAGCACTGAATCGACGCGCACGCTCGGCAAGTCCTCGGGCGCGGACAGGCTCAGGCGCACGTGGTGGTGCCGAGCCTCTGTTTCGAGCAGAACCCGGCACTCCCTCAGCAGATGCGCGGCTGGCACCGGATGGGGTTTCATCTCACCGCGCTGGATGAAGGTGCGCAGCTTGCTGACCACTTCGCGCGCGTGCTCGGCGCTGGCCAGGGAGTTGCTCATCGCCTTGTGGAGATCGGCCTCGGACAGCCGACCCTGCTCGAGCATGCGCAGCGAGGTTCTGCAGTAGGTCATTATGGCCGTCAGGGGTTGGTTGACCTCGTGCGCCAGCGCCGAGGCCAGCTCGCCCATCGAACCCAGCCGCGAAACATGCGCAAGCTCGGTCAGATGCTGGCGCGCCCGGGCTTCGCTGTCGCGCAGTTGACGCTCGGCCTGCAGGCGCTCGATCTCGGCGCCGGCGCGCGCGGCAATGATGCGAAACATCGACTCGACCACGGCATCCTCGGTCATCGGCTTGCGGCCGTAGACCGCGATATGACCCAGGGTGCGGCCGTCGCTGGGCGCGAGCACCGGGATGCCGATGAAGCTCTCCATCCCACCTTCTTCGGCAGCCCACTGCGGAAAGCGCTTTGACAGGTCGTCCGGGTAGAAGCAGAAAGCGCCGCCGTGGATGACCTCCTCACAAGGCGTGCCAACCAGGTCGAACTCGATGTTCTCGGCGATATCCTCGCCTTCCCAGAAGGCCAGCGTGCGCACGTGATTCTCCGGGTACTCGAGACACTCCGTCGCCAGCGCGGCCTCGACGTCCAGGCTCTGGGCCAGGCGCGTGACCAGGGCCCGGAAGTAGTCCCCGCCGGTCAGCGGCGCGGTGACTTCATTGATCATCGCCACCATCTGTTCGACGCGCCAGCGAAGACTCGATGCCTGCTTGGCGTTCCCGGAATCGAGGCTGGTGGCTTGAGCAACGCGATCGTCCAATTTGCACCTCGCGGTCATCGAAGGAAGCCTGTGACAAGTCCGATCTGCAAGCCTATGATGGGCGCGGTTGGACGCAAAGGCAAACTGAAATGGAGTGGTTGAGCTGGGAATTGCTGGTCTGGCCGGCCTGGATGCTGGCCGTTTTGCTGGTGCTCATCGGCCTGGCGGGCACGATCCTGCCGATCCTGCCCGGGGTGCCGATCGTCCTTCTCGGGCTGGTCCTGATGGCCTGGCTCGACGGATTCGAGCGCGTGGGCTGGTGGACGCTGCTGTGGCTGACCACGCTGACGGCGCTTTCGGTGCTCGTCGACTTCATCGCCACGGCCGAGGGCGCCAGACGCTTCGGTGCGGGCCGGCTCGCCATTCTGGGCGCGACCCTCGGCCTGCTCGTGGGCTTGTTCTTCGGCATCCTCGGGATCCTGCTCGGCCCCTTCGTGGGTGCGGTGCTGGGTCACATGGCCGGTCGCGCCGGCCTGGACGCATCGCTGCGCGCGGGCGTGGGCGCCAGTATCGGCGTCATGGTCGGCACGGTGGCCGGTGCCGCCATCGGCGTCGTAATCGTGATCTGGTTTGCCCTGGCGTGGTGGATTTAAGGTTTAAGGTTTCAGGTTTCAGGTTTCAGGTTTCAGGTTTCAGGTTTCAGGTTTCAGGTTTCAGGTTTCAGGAAGAGGCTAAAGGGGTTCAGGTTGCGGGTTCAAGAGCTTGGCGGGTCTAATAGGCTTGATATAGAGGTCCTCGCTCAGAGAGAGCGACTTTCCTGTCTTGTGAAGAAAAGGCGCCGTGCGTAGTCCGCAAGCCTCGCGGTTTGCGGGCGCTTCACTGATGACCGGAGTCGACCTGAACCCTGAAACCTGAACCCTTCTTCTAAACGAACGAAGAAACGCAGAGGCTGATCAGCCCGCCGGAGAAGACGCCCAGCCCGAGCATGGTGACGCCGTTGACGGTCAGTACGGCGCGAAAATCGACCGGTGCGGTGACCGGCGTGGCGTCTTCGGGCTCGTCGAAGTACATCAGCTTGACCACGCGCAGGTAGTAGAAAGCGCCGATCACTGCCGTGATCACGGCCAGGATCGACAGCCCGGTAAAGCCGGCCGAAAGCGCGGCGGCAATCACCTGCCACTTGGCGAAGAAGCCGACGAATACCGGTATCCCGGCGAGGGAGAACATCAGCATGAGCATCATCAGCGCCTGCCAGGGGTTGCGCTTGGCCAGGCCCTTGAGGTCGTCCAGGTTCTCTGCTTCCGAACCCTTGTTCGAGAGCATGATCAGCACGGCGAAGGCACCGGCCGACATGATGGCGTATACGATGGCATAGAACATGGCGGCGGCATAGCCCTGCTGGGTGGCCGGCAGCAGGCCCAACAGCACGAAACCCATGTGCGAGATGGTCGAGTAGGCGAGCATGCGCTTGATGTTGGTCTGGGCGATGGCGACCACGTTGCCGAGCACCATCGACAGGGCCGCCAGCACGATCAGCATGCCCTGCCAGTCGCCGTGCAGCTCGATCAGGCCGTTGTCGAGCAGGCGAATCGCCAGGGCCACGGCGGCCAGCTTGGGCACGGAACTGAGGAACAGGGTGATCGGCAGGGGCGCGCCGTGATAGACGTCCGGCACCCACATGTGCAGCGGCACGGCGCCGAGCTTGAAAGCGATGCCGAGCACGATGAAGACCAGGCCCACGGACAGCAGCATGCTCTCGCCCATGCCGGCGGCCAGGGCGTCATTGACCGCGGTAAGGTCGAGGCTGCCGGTGGCGCCGAAAATCAGGCTCATGCCGAACAGCAGCAGACCCGAGGCCATTGAGCCGAGCACGAAGTATTTCATGGCCGCTTCCGAACCCTGCAGGCTCTTTCGATCGAGCGCGACCAGCGGATAGCTGGCCAGGGTCAAAAGTTCCAGGCCGAGGTAGACGGTCAGCAACGAGCTCGCCGAAATCAGCACCATGGTGCCGAGCAGCGCAAACAGGCATAGCGTGTAGAACTCACCCTTGAACAGGTTGAACTGCCGAAGGTAGTGCTTGGCGTAGATGAAAACGCCGATCAGGATCAAGTAGCAGAACACCTTCAGCACATCGCCGAATCGATCACGAATGAAGGTGTCGCTGAAAGCATAGGCCACCTCGCCGGGCGCCATCATCAGGCGCAGGCTGAGGATCGCGGCAAAGACCAGCGTGACCACCGCAAGCGTGTGCGTGAGCCCTCGCCGTTCATCGGATATGAACAGGTCGGCCAGCAGGATCACACAGGCCATGCTGAGCACGAAGATCTCGGGTAGCGCCAGTTGCAGTTCGGCAATGGTCATGTCGTCATCACTTGTCTGTTTCTATTGGTCCACAGATGCACACAGATAAAGAGCTCAAGCACTCCCGGCCGGGCCACGGCGAATCAGGCCCCTCACGGTTGCTGTGCAAAGCCGCCCCGCGGGTATTTTCATTTTCAATCTGTGTTCATCTGTGTTCATCTGTGGACGAATTAATTGATTTTGGATTGCACGATGTGCTCGACCAGGTTCTGGATCGAGGGCTCCATCAGTTCGATCAGCGGGTAGGGCCAGATGCCGAGCGCCAGGGTCAGCACGGCCAGCACTGTCAGCATGAACCACTCGCGGGCGTCCAGGTCCTTGAGCGAGGCCACGTTGTCGTTGGCCACTTCGCCGTAGAAAACGCGCTTGACCAGCCACAGGCTGTAGGCCGCGCCCAGGATCAGGGTCATGGCGGCGGCAAACGCAAACCAGAAGTTCGCGTGAAAAGCCGCCAGGATCACCATGAACTCGCCGACGAAGCCGGAGGTTCCCGGCAAGCCTGAGTTGGCCATGAAGAACAGCACGGCGAACATGGCGAACCAGGGCATGGTGTTGGCCACCCCGCCGTAGGACGAAATTTCACGGCTGTGGACGCGGTCGTAGAGCACGCCGACGGCCAGGAACATGGCCCCGGAAATGAATCCGTGCGAAATCATCTGCACCATCGCACCCGACACGCCCAGCCCGGCCCCGGTCAGTTCACCCGTATTGCGGGAGATGGCGAAGGCGAGAAACATGCCCAGGGTCACGAAGCCCATGTGCGAGATCGAGCTGTAGGCGATGAGCTTCTTCATGTCGCTTTGCGCCAGCGCGACGAAGCCGATGTAGACGATGGCGATCAGCGACAGCGCGATGACCAGCCAGTCGAGGTAAGCGGCCGCATCCGGCGCGATCGGCAGGGCGAATCGCAGCAGGCCGTAGCCGCCGATCTTGAGCATCACCGCCGCCAGCACGACCGAGCCGCCGGTCGGCGCCTCGACGTGGGCGTCGGGCAGCCAGGTGTGCACCGGCCACATCGGCACCTTGACCGCAAACGCGATCAGGAAGGCCAGGAACACCCAGATCTGCGGCACCAGGCCGAACTCGTGCTGCTGGAGGTCGGCCACGGCGAAGCTGCCTGAATCGAGGTACAGCCACAGCAGCGCGATCAGCATGAACACCGAGCCGAAGAAGGTGAACAGGAAGAACTTGACCGTCGCGTAAATGCGGTTGGGTCCGCCCCAGATGCCGATGATCAGGAACATCGGCACCAGCATCGCCTCGAAGAAAACGTAGAACAGCAGGGCGTCGAGCGCGGCGAACATGCCGGTCATCAGCGCGTGCAGCATCAGGAAGGCCGCCATGTACTGGTGCGGCCGGTCGCTGATTCGCCAGCCGCCGACGATCACCAGGACGCAGATCAGCGTGTTGAGCATGATCAGCGGCAGCGACAGCCCGTCGATGCCCATGTGGTAGTGAATATTGAACGCTTCGATCCAGACCGCCTTCTCGACGAACTGCATCTGGGCGCTGCTGGCGTCGAAGCCGACGTAGAGCAGCAGCGAGAGGGCGAAAGTCACCAGCGCAACGATCAACGCCAGCGGACGCACCAGTTCGGGCGAGCGCTGGCCCAGCGCGGCCACGACGACGGCGCCGGCAATCGGGATCCAGGTCAGCAGACTCAGCAGGGGCCAATCCAACATCGATGCAATCCTTACCGGAGCAAAACAAACGACGCCACGAACGCGACCAGCGCGACGACCATGACGAAGGCGTAGTGAAACAGGAAGCCCGACTGCAGCTGACGCAACGCGCCGGACATGCGGCCGACCAGTCGAGCCGAACCGTTGACCAGCCAGCCGTCGATCACGGTGCGGTCACCGCCCTTCGACAGGCCGGAGGCGATGCCCAGGCCGCTTCCGGCCAGCACCTTCTGCCACAGCTCGTCGAAGCCGTACTTCCTGTCGAGTATGGTCCAGGCCGGGTGGAGCTTGTCTTTGAGGGTGCCGGCCAGGCCCGGATTGAACAGGTAGATGTAGGTCGATATACCCACGCCCAGCATGGCCAGCCAGAACACCGGCGTCATGAACCCGTGCAGGGCAAAGGCGAACGCACCGTGCTCGAACTTGCCGGCGAGGTTGTTGGCAACGACATCGTTGGCCTCGCGCACGAAAATGGCGTCCGAGAGCGCGCCGCCGAACAATAGCGGCTCGACCGTGAAGTAGCCGATGGCCAGCGACGGGATGGCCAACAGGATCAGCGGAATCGTGACGACCGCGGGCGGTTCGTGGGCATGCGAGCGGGTCTCATCATCCATGCGCGTAGGCCCGTGGAAGGTGAGATAAAGCATGCGGAAGGTGTAGAGCGCGGTGATCACGACACCCGCCATGACCGCGAAGTAGGCGAAGCCGGCGCCCGGGCGATCGGCGTAGTGAACGGCCTCGATGATCAGGTCCTTGGAGAAGAAGCCCGAGAAGAACGGGAAGCCGATCAGCGCCAGGGAGCCGATCCAGGCAGTTGCGGCCGTGATCGGCATGTAGCGGGCCAGGCCACCCATCTGGCGCATGTCCTGCTTGTGGTGCAGCGCGATGATGACCGAGCCGGCACCCAGGAACAGCAGCGCCTTGAAAAAGGCGTGCGTCATCAGGTGGAAGATCGCCACCGAGTAGGCCGAGGCACCCAGGGCCACGGTCATGTAGCCGAGCTGCGACAGGGTCGAGTAGGCGACCACGCGCTTGATGTCGTTCTGCACGATGCCGACGAGCCCCATGAACAGCGCCGTGATGGCGCCGATGACCAGGATGAAGCTCAGTGCCACATCCGAGGTCTCGAAGATGGGTGACAGGCGGGCAACCATGAAGATGCCGGCGGTCACCATGGTGGCGGCGTGAATCAGCGCGGAAATCGGCGTCGGACCTTCCATCGAATCGGGCAGCCACACGTGCAGCGGCACCTGGGCGGACTTGCCCATCGCGCCAATGAACAGGCAGATGCAGATCACCGTCATCACCGACCACTGGGTGTCGCCGAACAGCGCGATGGTCGTGCCCTCGACGGCCGGAACCTGGGCAAACACTTCGCCGTAGTTGAGCGAACCCATGTACACCAGGATCGCGGCGATGCCGAGCAGGAAGCCGAAGTCGCCCACCCGGTTGACCAGGAATGCCTTGAGATTGGCCTTTACCGCGGTGTCCTTCTTGAACCAGAAACCGATCAAGAGGTAGGAAACCAGGCCGACCGCTTCCCAGCCGAAGAACAGCTGCATGAAGTTGTTCGCCATCACCAGCATCAGCATGGCGAAGGTGAACAGGTTGATGTAGGAGAAAAAGCGCTGGTAGCCCGGATCATCGTGCATGTAACCGATGGTGTAGATGTGCACCATCAGCGACACGAAGGTCACCACGGTCATCATCAGCGCGGTCAGGCTGTCGACCAGGAAACCCACTTCGAATCGGATGCCGTCGGCCACCGCCCAGGTATAGACGGTGTAGTCCATCGTCGGCATGCCGTTGAAGAACACCTGCCAGGCAACGTAAGCCGAAAGCACGGCCGAACCGGCCACCGCCAGGATGGTGATCCAGTGCGCCCCGGCCCGACCGACCTGGTGACGCAACAAGCCGGCCACGGCACTGCCAACGAGCGGCAGCAGCGGTATCAACAGCAGTACGGTTTCAATGCTCACAACGAGTCATTCCATTTATATTCAAATATTGTCCACAGATGAACACAGATCAGCACAGATAAAGATCAAAAACAGAACAACCTGTCAGCGCCGGGGACGCACACATTTGCGTGACGCTACTCAATTTTTCCTTCTTGTTCTTTTCCATCTGTGTTCATCTGTGTTCATCTGTGGACAAATAGGTTTTTCCCGAATCAACCCCGCAGGTCGGCGATGTCCTCGACGCTGATCGAGCGGCGATTTCTGAACAGCACCACCAGCAGCGCCAGTCCGATGGCGGCCTCGGCGGCGGCGACGGTCAGGATGAAGAACACGAACACCTGGCCGTCGAGTACGTCGAGAAAGCGCGAGAAGGCGATGAAGTTCATGTTCACCGACAACAGCATCAGCTCGATGCACATCAGCAGGATCAGCACATTCTTCCGGTTGAGGAAGATGCCGGCCAGGGCGATGCAAAACAGCACCGCGCCGAGGGTAATGAAGTGCGCCAGGGTCAACATCAGGCGTCCTCCCCTTCGCTTTTCATCTTGACTACCCGCAGGCGTTCGTCGCGTTTGACGCGCACCTGGCGGCTCGGATCCTGGTACTTGGTTTCGGGCCGACGGCGATGCGTCAGCGAGATCGCGGCGATAATCGCCACCAGCAGCAGCACGGCCGCGATCTCGAAGGCGTAAAGGTACTCGGTGTAGAGCAGCTCGCCGATCGCGCTGGTGTGGCTGTAGCCCTCGCCCTCGGCGGCCGGCATCGGAACGGCTTCCATGCCCCGCGTCCAGATCACCAGGAAGAGCTGGATTGCCATGGCCAGGGCCACCAGGACACCGGCCGGCATGTAACGGGCGAAACCTTCTTTGACCGAAGTCACGTTGATGTCGAGCATCATGACCACGAACAGGAACAAGACCATCACGGCGCCGACGTAGACCAGCACCAGGGTGATGGCCAGGAACTCGGCCTGCAGCAGGATCCAGATGCAGGCAGCCGAGAAGAAGCTGAGAATCAGGAACAGCACCGCGTGGATCGGGTTGCCCACCGTGATGACGCTGAGCGCCGAAAGGACCAGGACGGTGCTGAACAGGTAAAAGACGATTTCGATGATTGGCATACCAGTCGGATCCCTAGCGGAAGCGGGCGTCGCGCGCGCGGTTGGCGGCAATGCTGTCCTCGAACCGGTCGCCGATCGCCAGCAGCTGCTGCTTGTCGACGACGCGTTCGGACTTGTCTTCCATGTGGTACTCGCCGATATCGGTGAGCACGATGGAATCAACCGGGCAGGACTCCTCGCAGAAACCACAAT
Source organism: Wenzhouxiangella indolica (assembly GCF_042310355.1). Classification (NCBI taxonomy): domain Bacteria; kingdom Pseudomonadati; phylum Pseudomonadota; class Gammaproteobacteria; order Chromatiales; family Wenzhouxiangellaceae; genus Wenzhouxiangella; species Wenzhouxiangella indolica. Next base: position 50,165 of record NZ_JBHJMR010000010.1, read on the forward strand.
AGATGCACTTGAACAGATCAATGTCGTAGCGCGTCGTACGGCGAGTGTTGTCGTCGCGATTGTGCGATTCGATGGTGATCGCCAGCGCCGGGCAAACCGCCTCGCAGAGCTTGCAGGCAATGCAACGTTCCTCGCCGTTGGGATAGCGGCGCAAAGCGTGCAGGCCGCGATAGCGCGGCGATTTGGGGGTCTTCTCTTCCGGGTAGTTGAGGGTCGACTTGGGCGCGGCGCCGAAGCGCCACGTCACCGCCATGCCGCGGAAGAGCTCCAGCAGCATCAGCGAACGAAGATATCGGGTGACAGCTTGCATAAGATCAGCCTCCGAACCAGCCCATCACGCGGAACACGCCGGCGACCATGATCCAAACGATGGTGATTGGAATGAACACCTTCCAGCCCAGGCGCATGATCTGGTCATAGCGATAGCGCGGGAAAGTGGCCCGGAACCACAGGAAGAGGAAACAGAACACCACGGTCTTGGCCAGGAACCAGTGCACCCCACCCTCGCCCAGGATCGTCTCGCCGACGACCGGAATACCGGCGAACGGCGACAGCCAGCCGCCCATGAACAGCAGCGCAGCCAGCGCCGAGATCAGGATCATGTTGGCGTACTCGGCCAGGAAGAACACCGCGAAACCCGCGCCCGAGTACTCGACGTGGAAACCGGCGACGATCTCCGACTCGCCCTCGGCGACGTCGAAGGGCGCGCGGTTGGTTTCGGCCACGCCGGAGACGAAGTAGATCACGAACAGCGGCAGCAGTGGCAGCCAGTACCAGGTGAAGATGTTGCCCGATTGCGCCTCGACGATCGCGGTCAGGTTGAGCGTGCCGGAGAGAACGATCACGCCGACCAGGGCAAAGCCCATGGCGATCTCGTAGGAGACCGTCTGCGCGGCCGCGCGCAGGCCGCCGAGCAGGGCGTACTTTGAGTTCGAGGCCCAGCCACCGAGCAGAATGCCGTAGACGCCCATCGAGGTCAGCGCCAGGATCATCAGCAATCCGGCGTCGATATCGGCCAGCACCAGCCAGTCGTCGAAGGGCACGACCGCCCAGGCCGCCAGCGCGGGCGCCAGCGACAGCAGCGGCGCGAGCAGGAACAGGAACTTGCTGGCGTTGGTCGGAACGATCAGTTCCTTGAACAGCATCTTGAACACGTCGGCGAAGGGCTGGAGCAGGCCCAGGGGACCGATGCGGTTGGGCCCCCGACGCGAGTGCATGTAGCCGAGCACCTTGCGTTCGAAATAGGTGTAATAGGCCACCCCGATGGTCACCGGCAGGATGATCATCAGGATCTTCGCCATGGTCCACAGCAGGGTCAGCAACTGCTCCATCATGCCAACACCTCCAGGCTGATCTCGCCGCCGCCGGCACCGAGCCCGGAAACCGGGCAGGTCGCCACCGGCAGCCCGACGGCACCGGGTGCCACGCGCGCGTCGATCACGAGATCGAGTTCCGCGCTGGCCTCGCCCTGGCTCACGCGAACGCGCTCGGCGTTCTCGAGACCGTGACGCCGGGCCGTGGCCGGATGCACACTGCAAACCGTGGCATCGGCATGGGTAGTCTGCTGCAGGGCGGGCGCGCGCCGGAGCACGTTGTCGCCGGAATAGATCGGCACCTCGCCGGTGCGCCACAGCGTGTCGCCCTCGGCAAGAACCGGGTCGGCGGGCTCGTCATGGGCCGGGGCCGCAGCCTCGTTGGCCAGCACGCGCTCGGTCACGGCTTCCAGGGTCGCGAAGTCGAAGCCTTCGAGTCCGGCCAGCTCACCCAGCTTGCGCAGGATCTTCCAGCCGGCGCGGGACTGTTGCGGCGCACGACCGACGGCCTGAAGGGTTTCGCGGTGACCGTCGGCATTGATCCAGGTGCCGTCGACCTCCGGTACCGGCGAGAGCGGCAGCAGCACGTCGGCGGTTTCGCGCAGAACGCTGTTGTCGAATGTCGTCGCGGCCACGACCGAGGCGGCAGCGTCGAGCGCCCGCCGAGCGGCGGCCGGGTCGGCCAGGTCGAAGTCGGGTTCGATGTCCCAGAGCAGGTAGGCCTGGCGACCCTTTTCGATCATCGCGCGCGCATGCAGGCCGCCCTGACCCGGCACGCTGCCGGCAGTCCAGGCACCCATGCTGTTGGCCGGCCCGGGCAGCACCACGAGGGCGACTTCCAGCGACTCGGCCAGCCATTCGGCGATGCGGCGCAGCCAGCCCGCTTCCGGGTGGTTGAGCGCCTGGTCGCCCAGCACCAGCACGCCGGATTCGGCATCCTTGAGCATGGTCGCGACCTGCACCACTTCCTGCTCGGGCTGACGCTCGGCAAGATACTCACCCAGCTTGCCGCCGGGCAGGCTCTTGCCGGTCAGGTCGGCGGCGGCCCTGGCCACGCGGGCGAAGGTGTCGACCATGGCCTGCGGCGGCACAATCAGCCGCTCGGCGAGGTCGAAATGGAAATCCCAGGCAACGCTGTTGAGATCGGCGACCTTCGCGCCGCCCTGGCGCCAGGCCGTACGCACGCGATGGCCGAGAATCGGCTGCTCGTGGCGGATATTGCTGCCGACGAGCAGGATCGCGTCGGATTCGGAAATGCTCGCCGTCGGGACGTCGAGATGCCCCCGGCCGGCCTGCGGGTGCGAGAAGTCGAGCAGGCGCAGGCGGTGGTCGACGTTCTCGCTGCCCAGCGCTCGCGCCATGGACGCGGCCAGGTAGTGCTCCTCGGCCGTCGCCCGCGGGGAAACCAGCACGCCGAGCTCGTCGCCGCCGTGCGTTTCCACGGCGCCGGTAAGCGCGCGGGCGGCTGCGGTCAGGGCATCTTCCCAGCTCGCTTCCCGCCACTGGCCGTCGACCTTGATCTGCGGCGTGGTCAGGCGGTCGTCGGCGCGCAGGCCGAAATGGCTGTAGCGGTCGCGGTCGGCCAGCCAGCACTCGTTGACGGCCTCGTTGTCGCGCGGCACGGCGCGCATGATGTTCGCCCCGCGCGTGTGATAGAACAGGTGCGAACCCAGGCAGTCGTGCGTGCCGATGGATTTGCGCGCACGCATTTCCCAGGGGCGCGCCGTATGGCGGAAGGGCTTGTTGGTCAGCGCGCCGACCGGGCACAGGTCGATGACGTTGCCCGACAGCTCGGACTCTATGTTGCGTTCGATGAAGGTGCCGATTTCCAGGTGTTCACCGCGGTTCATGCCGCCGAGCTCACAGGTACCGGCAATCTCCTCGAGAAAACGCACGCAGCGCGTGCAGTGAATGCAGCGCGTCATGTCGGTTTCGATCAGCGGACCGACGTTCTTGTCGCGCACCACGCGCTTGCGCTCGGTAAAGCGCGATACCGAACGACCGTAGCCCATGGCCAGGTCCTGCAGTTCGCATTCGCCGCCCTGGTCGCAGATCGGGCAGTCGAGCGGATGATTAATGAGCAAGAACTCCATCACCCCGCGCTGCGCGTCGACGGTGCGGCGCGACTCGGTAAACACCTTCATGCCGTCGGCCACCGGCGTGGCGCAGGCCGGCAGGGGCTTGGGCGCTTTCTCGACGTCGACCAGGCACATGCGGCAGTTGGCGGCGATCGAGAGCTTGTGGTGATAGCAGAAACGCGGAATATCGATCCCGGCCCGGTCAGTCACCTGGATGATCATCTCGCCCTTGCGGGCGGAAAGCTCGTGACCGTCGACTTCGATCGTTACCGTGTCGGTCTGTTGATTCTCGACAGTAGCCATGTTCAGCGCGTCCGGTATTCCGAATGGTTGATCGGGGTCGTGAGGCGACGGGACTCGGGACTCGGGACTCGGGACTCGGAAAAACCACCCGAGTTCGAACGAAGGACCGAAGCGGCACCGATCGGAGCCAATCCGTCTGCAGATCGGTAGCGAACCTCAGTAGCGAGTCCCGAGTCCCGAGTCCCGAGTTCCGGCCTTTTGGCGAGTCCCGAGTCCCGAGTCCCGAGTCCCGATTCCAGAACGAATCTCATGCCGCCTCCCCAACGCTGTCGGCAACCATGGATCTACCATGCTCCACGTAATACTCAAACTCCTCGCGGAAATGCTTGAGGAAGCCCTGTACCGGCCAGGCGGCGGCTTCGCCGAAGGCGCAGATGGTGTGGCCCTCGATCTGGGTGGTGACCGACGCCAGCGTATCGATATCTTCCATCCTGCCCTGCCCGGCCATGATGCGCTTGAGCATCCTGTACATCCAGCCGGTGCCCTCGCGGCACGGCGTGCACTGGCCGCAGGACTCGGCATAGTAGAAGCGCGCGATGCGCGTGCATGCGGCAACCATGTCGGTCGTCTCGTCCATGACGATCACCGCACCCGAGCCCAGGCCGGAGCCGGCCTTCTGGATGGCGTCGTAGTCCATGGTGAGATCCATCATGGTGTCGGCCGGCAGCACCGGCATCGACGAGCCGCCGGGGATCACGCCCTTGAGAGCGTGCCCGTTGCGCATGCCGCCGGCCATTTCCAGCAGTTCGGAGAACGGCGTGCCCAGCGGAATCTCGTAGTTGCCCGGCTTGTTGACATGCCCGGAAACCGAAAAGATCTTCGAGCCGCCGTTGTTGGGCTTGCCCAGTTCCAGGAACCAGTCGCCGCCGTTGCGCAGAATGGCGGGCACCGAAGCCAGGGTCTCGGTATTGTTGATCGTGGTCGGGCGGCCATAGACGCCGAAGTTGGCCGGGAACGGCGGCTTGAAGCGCGGCTGCCCCTTCTTGCCTTCGAGCGATTCCATCAGGGCGGTTTCCTCGCCGCAGATGTAGGCGCCGGCGCCGAGCAGGTTGTGCAGGTCCATGTCGATGCCCGAGTCCATGATGTTCTTGCCCAGGTAGCCAGCCTCGTAGGCCTCTTTCAGGGCCGCCTCGACGCGTTCGAAGGGCTCGTGATGGAACTCGCCGCGGAGATAGTTGTAGCCCACCGTCGCGCCCATCGAATAGGCGGCGATCGCCATGCCCTCGAGCAGTGCATGCGGGTTGTAGCGCAGTATGTCGCGGTCGTGGCAGGTGCCCGGCTCCGACTCGTCGGAGTTGCACACCAGGTACTTCTGCCCCGGCGCCGAGCGCGGCATGAACGACCACTTCAGCCCGGTCGGAAAACCGGCACCGCCGCGGCCGCGCAGGGCCGACTTCTTGACCGTCTCGATGATCTCTTCCTGGGGCGTCTTGTCCTTGAGAATCTTCTCCCAGGCCTGCCAGCCGCCGTGCTTGCGATAAGCCTCGAGCGTCCAGCACTGATCTTCATCGAGATGCGTAAAGCAGATGTTGTGTTCAGCCATTGGGGGTGCCTCCGGATGTGGGGGCGGGCAACTTCCCTGCGCGCGGCGTTAGATGAATCCGGGACTCGCCGAAAAGCCGGGACCCGGTACTCGGGACTCGGGACTCGCTAAAGATTCGGGACTCGGGACTCGGGACTCGGGACTCGCCGAAAAGCCGGGACCCGGGACTCGGGACTCGGGACTCGCTACTGATGTTTGCCACAGAACTGCTGGCGCATTGGCTCCGATCGGTGCCGCTTCGGTCCTTCGTTCGAACTCGGATGGTTCTTCCGAGTCCCGAGTCCCGAGTCCCGAGTCCCGATTCCAGAGCCTTCATAGCGGCACTCCCCTTCGACAACCGACTTGCCACACCGAAGCCACCCATCATTCCAACCCATCCAGAATCTCGTCAACCTTTTCGGGCGTGAGATGCTCGTGGTAGTGGCCGTCGACGATCATCATCGGCGCGCGCACGCAGGCGGCCAGGCACTCTTCCTCGCGCTTGAGGAAGATGCGACCGTCGGGCGTGGTCTCGCCGATGCGCGTACCCAGCTTCTTTTCCACGTGCTCGACGATCTTGTCGGAGCCGCAGAGCATGCACGAAATGTTGGTGCAGATTGAAATCGAGTGGCGGCCCACCGGCTCGGTCTCGATCATTGAATAGAACGTGGCCACTTCGTAGACCCACACCGGCGGCACCTCGAGGTAGTCGGCCACGCCATCCATGAGGTCGGTACTGACCCAGCCGCCGTTCTGGTGCTGGGCGGCAACCAGGGACTGGATGATGGCCGAACGCCGGCCCTCGACGCCTTCCGGGAACTTGGCGCGCCAATGGTCGATCGCCTGCTTCGTCTCATCGCTGAGCAGCTCGGCCTTACCGGCAACCGGACTGGTGGTGGCTTGATCCGTCATCGATCAATCTCCCCGAAAACAATGTCTTGCGTCGCGATGAGCGCGGCAATATCGGCCAGCATATGGCCCTTGGCCATTTCGTGCATCGCCGAGAGGTGGGCATAGCCCGGCGCCCGAAGATGCACGCGGAAGGGCTTGTTGGCACCGTCGGAAATCAGGTAGCAGCCGAATTCACCCTTGGGCGCCTCGACCGAGGCGTAGGTTTCGCCCTCGGGCACGCAGTAGCCTTCGGTAAACAGCTTGAAGTGATGAATGAGCGCTTCCATGTCGTCCTTCATCTCTTCGCGCGTCGGCGGCGCCACCTTGAAGTTGCGCACGATGACCTCGCCGGGATTCTCGCGCAGCCAGGCGATGCACTGCTTGATGATTTTCGCCGACTGCCGCATTTCCTCGACCCGCACCAGGTAGCGGTCGTAGCAATCGCCGTTGCTACCGACCGGGATGTCGAAATCGACTTCGCGGTACTTGGCGTAGGGCTGCTTCTTGCGCTGGTCCCACTCGACCCCGCAGCCCCTCAACATCGGCCCGGTAAAGCCCAGCTGAAGGGCGCGCTCCGGGGTGACGGCGCCGATGCCGACCGTGCGCTGCTTCCAGATGCGGTTGTCGGTCAGCAGGGTTTCGTAGTCGTCGACGCGGTCGAAGAAATCGTCGGTGAAGGCCTCGATGAAGTCCAGAAGCGAGCCCTCGCGCCACTCGTTCATCCGCGCGAGGTCCTTGCCCTTGCGCCACGGCGACTCGGCCACCTTGGGCATCTCGCCGGGCAGGTCGCGGTAGACCCCACCGGGGCGGTAGTAGGTGGCGTGCATGCGCGTGCCGGAGACCGTCTCGTAGACGTCCATCAGGTTCTCGCGCTCGCGGAACGCGTAGAGGAACACCGCCATGGCGCCGAGATCGAGCGCGTTGGATCCGATCCACATCAGGTGGTTGAGGATGCGGGTGATCTCGTCGAACATCGTGCGAATCCACAGCGCCCGAGTCGGCGGCTCGATATTGAGCAGCTTCTCGATCGCCATGACGTAGGCGTGCTCGTTGCACATCATCGACACGTAGTCGAGCCGGTCCATGTAGCCGATCGAATGGTTGAAAGGCTTGGACTCGGCCAGTTTCTCCGTGGCGCGGTGCAGCAAGCCGACGTGCGGGTCGGCGCGCACGACCGTCTCGCCGTCGAGTTCGAGAATGAGCCGTAGCACGCCGTGGGCAGCCGGGTGCTGCGGCCCGAAGTTCATGGTGAAGTTGCGAATCTCGCTCATGCCCCGGTTCCCTTCAGCTTGTCGTCGACGTAGCGGCTGTCGCGGCGCACTACGCGCGCGACGGTCACCCGCGGCTCGATCTCGACCGGCTCGTAGACCACCCGGCCCTTGTCTTCGTCGTAGCGAACCGTGACGTTGCCGATGAGCGGGAAATCCTTGCGGAAGGGGTGTCCGATGAAGCCGTAATCGGTCATGAGTCGCCTGAGATCAGGATGCCCCTCGAACACGATGCCGTACAGGTCGAAGGCCTCGCGCTCGTACCAGTTGACCGAGTTCCACACCTCGATCAGCGACGGCAGGACCGGGAAATCATTGTCCGGCGCAAAGCAACGCAGGCGCAGCCGGCGGTTGTGCTTGAGTGAAAGCAGATGAACAACGGCGGCGAAACGGTTCTGTATCTCGCCGGCCTCGGGGCGTTCCTCCCAGGAAAAGCGTCCCGGGCCGAGCTCGTCGGCCGCGCGGGAATAGCCCTGGCCGGTCGCCTCGGCCGTCTCCCATTCGTCGTCGCCGTAGCCCAGGTAGTCGACGCCGCACAGGTCGAGCAGCTGCTCGAACGACAGGTCGGGCTCGTCGCGCAGGAGCCAGGCTGCATCCAGCCAGTGATCGCGCGGAACCTCCACGGTCAACTGGCCGCATTGCTCGGTCATCGAGTCGATGCGCTCGCCCAGGATATCCTTCAGCGACTGGGCCAGCGCCTGGTTGCGGGATGAGAACTGGCTCATGATCGGGCGATGGTGTTGGTGCGACGAATCTTCTTGTAGAGCTGCAGCACGCCGTAGACCAGCGCCTCGGCGGTCGGCGGGCAGCCAGGGACGTAGATGTCGACCGGAACGATCCGGTCGCAGCCGCGGGTGACCGCGTAGGAGTAGTGATAGTAGCCGCCGCCGTTCGAGCACGAACCCATGGAGATCACCCACTTGGGATCGGGCATCTGGTCGTAGACCTTTCTGAGCGCCGGGGCCATCTTGTTGACCAGCGTGCCGGCGACGATCATCACGTCGGACTGGCGCGGGCTGGGCCGGAAGATCATGCCGAAGCGGTCGAGGTCGTAGCGCGAGGCGGCCGAATGCATCATTTCCACCGCGCAGCAGGCCAGGCCGAAAGTGACCGGCCACATCGAGCCGGTGCGCGCCCAGTTGATCAGCGCGTCGGCGCTGGTGGTCACGAAACCCTTCTGGAGCAGCGGGTTGTCGCCGCCGGGACGCAGGATGTCGTCAACCTGGCCCTCGGGGACCGGGTTGTGCATGATTTCGCTTATTCCCATTCCAGCGCTCCCTTCTTCCATTCATAGATGAAGCCGATGACAAGGATCAGCAGGAACACGCCCATCGCCACCAGACCGGTGATGCCCACGGTATCGAGCGCCACCGCCCAGGGAAAGAGGAAGGCGATTTCCAGATCGAAGATGATGAACAGGATGGCCACGAGGTAGAAGCGCACGTCGAACTTCATGCGCGAGTCCTCGAAGGCCTCGAATCCGCATTCGTAGGGCGAGAGTTTCTCGCTCGAGGGGCGTCGCGGCCCCAGGATGCCGCCGACCAGCAGCAACACGACACCCATGCCGAGCGCCATGGTCAAGAACAGCAGAATCGAAAAATAATCAGCGAGCATCGGTCTATCCTGCCAGTACGTCGATTATCGCGACCCTTGTCGCAGCGCTTGGAGCGGCGACTCGCGTCGCGTTGGCCGCCGCGCCCCCGGTGGCGGGGCGCCGGCATTGCTAAGATGGTGCCGAAGGCCGGACTCGAACCGGCACGACCGTTAGGTCACTGCCCCCTCAAGACAGCGTGTCTACCAATTCCACCACTTCGGCTATTGTCACTTATGCAGGAAAACCGCTGTTGACATCAGTCAAGGGCGGGCGGCTCTTCCTGTTGCTCCCCTTCGTCAGACTCTTCGTCCACGGGCACTTCGAGGAACGCCTCGTCGTCCGCCTGGTCGTCAGAGTCGGCTTGTCCGGAGGCGGCCTCGCCTTCGGACTGCTGCTCGGCAGACGGCTGGACCATCTGGCCGGCCACACCCAGGTCTTCAGCCGGCTGAGTGCCGACATTGCCCGAACGAGCGACCATCACGGCCATCGTCAGGCTGATGGCAAAAAAGGCCACGCCGAGCCAGCTCGTGAGCTTGGTCAGGAAGCCTGCCGCGCCGCGCGAGCCGAACACCGTGCCGGAGGCACCGGAGCCGAATGCGGCACCCATGGTGGCGCCCGGGCCGCGCTGAACCAGCACGACGGCGATCAGGGCCGCGGCCAGCAGGACATGAAGAACGATGAGAACCGTATACATCTAAAATCTCGTTTCGAAAACTGTTGGGTTCAGGCCGCCTGGTAGATCGCCATGAACGTTTCTGCCTGCAGCGATGCGCCGCCGATCAGACCGCCGTCGATATCCTCACAGGCAAACAGATCAGCAGCATTGTCGGGTTTGACGCTGCCGCCGTACAGGATCCTGACTCGGCCGGCTATTGTAGCATCCTCCGCAGCGAGCTGCGCCCTGATTGCCGCATGAACTTCCTGGGCCTGTTCGGGCGAAGCCGTCTGCCCGGTGCCGATCGCCCAGACCGGCTCGTAGGCCAGAATCGCACGCGAAATCGCCTGGATGCCGGCGGCCTCGATCACCGCGGCAATCTGCGCCCCGACCACTTCGCGGGTACGCCCGGCCTCGCGCTCCTCGAGCGTTTCGCCGACGCACAGGATCGGCTGCAGGCCGGCGTCCTGGGCGGCGACGAACTTGCCGGCCACCAGCTCGCTCGACTCGGCGTGAAGGGCGCGCCGCTCGGAATGGCCCACCAGCACGTGAGAGCAATTCCAGTCGGCCAGCATGGCGCCGGAAACCTCGCCGGTATAGGCGCCGCTGGCATGCTTGCTGAGATCCTGGGCGCCCAGCATGACCGGTGTGGCATCGACCAGCGAATCGACCAGGGGCAGGTACGGGTATGGCGGCAGCACCATGACCTCGGCCGAACGGTTGGGATCGAGACGGGCGAGAATGCCGCCGATGAGGCTGCGAATCTCGGGCTTGCTGCCGTGCATTTTCCAGTTGCCGGCGATCAGCTTGGTGCGCATGGTTCCACCGTAGAAGGCTCAACGAAGGACGCAGATTCTACTGCTTTCCGGCAGGGAGGATAAAGTGCGCGTGCAGGAAGGGTTGTTCAGAGCCCCCCCGACAGACTTCAGGGAATCGACACGCGGCGCAGCCGGCCGTCGACGAACAGCAGCTCGCGCGGCTGCAACCGGGGCCCGAAATCATAGGTCCAGATCCGGCGCTCGCCGGCCTGCTGCACACTCGAACCATAGTAGCCATGACGCCGCGGCGAGGGTATGTCGTAACTGTAATCCGGCAAACCGCAGCGAGCGAACACCTCCGCGATGGTTTCCCCGGCCTGGGTCAGGTCGCCCGGCCCGCAGCGGCGGCTGCCGGGCTCGTGGTTGACGCCGTAGCCGAGCTCGCGCACGCGTGAGAGGCGCCCGTTGACGAACTCGAGACGCCGCATGAAGTGCCTGGCGCCAAAGTTGAGCGTCCAGACCTCCACGCGCCCCACTTCCAGCACTCGCCCATGGCGATCGGCGACCAGGGGTTCGTCCCGGGATTCGGTCCAGAAGGGCTCGGGGCACTTGCGCGCCACTTCCCAGACCGGGTCGCCGACGCTGACGATGCGCTGGCCGCAATAGAAACCGTCGTTGACGCCCAGGGCGAGGGCGGGCGCGAGCAAGAGCAGGCCGAATGCGGAGGTCAGCAATTTCATACCATCTTCATTTTATCCATCGGCCATGAATACTCACTGAACGCCCTTCACGAGATCCTTGCCTGAATTCGGAGATCATCTGCGCAAATGCAATAATGGCCATACTGCAACACTCACCTGGAGAGACTTGCACCATGAAAAAGCAACTGATGACCGCAATTTTCGCCGCGAGCCTGGCACTTCCGCTGCAGGCCGCCGAGCGCTATACGATCGATACCGAAGGCATGCACGCCTTCGTTCAGTTCAAGATTTCGCACCTCGGCTACTCCTGGCTTTACGGCCGCTTCAACGACTTCGAGGGTGACTTCACCTTCGACCCGGAAGCCCCCGAGAATTCGGCCGTGCAGGCCACCATCCAGACCGCCAGCGTGGACACCAACCACGAACGGCGCGACCAGCACCTGCGCAACGACGACTTCCTGGACGTTGAAAACTATCCCGAGGCCAGCTTCGAGTCGACCGGCTTCGAACCCCTGGGCGACGATCGCTATCGCCTGAGCGGAGACTTCACCCTGCTCGGCGTCACCCGCGAGATCGAAATCCACGTGACCCAGATCGGCGCCGGCGAGGACCCCTGGGGCGGCTTCCGCCGCGGATTCCAGGGCCGCACCGAGCTGCCGCTGGAAGCCTTCGGCATCGACTACGACCTGGGCCCGGCGGCCAAGGAAGTCGAGATCATCCTCTCGATCGAGGGTGTGCGCCAGGAAGATTCCTGATCGGAATCTAGGGTTCAGAGTTCAGGATTCAGGTTTCAGGAAATCCACCTGGAGGTCGCCCGACCTCCTGAACCCTGAACCCTGAAACCTGAAACCTGAAACCTTTTCCTACCCCTCCTGCCCGGCCACAGTCATCGCGCCGACCAGCAGCGAGCCGGTACGAATGTTGTGGCGGGGATCCATGTCGGTGCCCGCCGCCACCAGGCCGGTGAGCATGTCACGCAGATTGCCGGCGATGGTGATTTCCTCGACCGGGGCGGCGATGCGGCCGTCCTCGACGCGGAAGCCGGCCGCACCGCGCGAGTAGTCACCCGTGACGATGTTGACGCCCTGCCCCATCAGCTCGGTCACCACCAGCCCCTCGCCCATTTCGGCCAGCAGCTCATCGAAGGAGTGCGTCGCGCCGGCCAACTCCAGATTGTGCACTCCGCCTGCATTGGCGGTGGTCTCCAGGCCCAGGCGGCGGGCGGAATAACTGCTCAGAACGTAGCGCGACAAAACGCCCGCCTCCACCAGCGGCGACTCCCGCGTGGCCACGCCATCGCCGTCGAAGCTTGCCGATCGCGCGGCGCGCGGCAGATGAGGACGCTCGACCAGCGAGGCCCATTCCGGCAGAACGCGCTCACCCACCGCGTCGAGCAGAAAGCTGCTGCGGCGGTAAAGGTTGCCGCCGGATACGGCGGCGACGAGGTGTCCGATCAGGCCGCGTGCCACTTCCGGCACGAACAGCACGGGCATCCGGCCGGTGCGAATCCGCTTCGAGCCCAGGCGGCGCACGCTGCGCCGCGCGGCCTCACTGCCGGTGATCTCGGGCGCGGCCAGGTCGGTCCAGCATCGCTGCGCATCGAAATCGTAGTCGCGCTGCATCCCGGACTCGTCACGCGCGATCAGGACGCAACTCTGCGAGTACGCCGTGCCGCGCAGGCGGCCGACAAAGCCGTGGCTGTTGGCGTAGACGGCCAGGTTCGCTTCGCTCGTCACGCTCGCGCCTTCGGAATTGGCGATGCGTTCATCGGCCTCGCGCCCCGCCTGCTCGATGACGCGCGCGCGCTCGACCATCTCGTCGAGCGGAATGTCTTTGGCATGCCACAGCTCCAGGTCAGGAAAATCGTTGGCCATCAGGCGTGCTTCGGCCAGGCCGGCCGCCCGGTCGGGCTGGGTATTGCGGGCGATTGCCAGGGCGCGGTCAACCGTCTCGTCGATCGCTTCCGGCCGCAAGTCGCCGGTGCTCGCACTGCCGCTGCACTGGCGCACGTAGACGGTGACCTGAACGCTGCGGTCGCGCGCCTCTTCGAGGGTTTCGACCTCGCCCAGGCGTACCGAGGCCTCCCGCCCCAGGCTCGAACCTAGGGAGACCTCGGCCTGCTCGGCGCCGCCCGTGCGCGCGCGCTCGAGCACATGCTGGGCGATCCCGACCAGCAGCTCGGTTTCCCGGTCCGGATCATGCAGCAGGGCGGCGTTGTCGGTGTCGGTCAATTCCCGGCGGCTCATCCCGTACCCCCGACGGTGAGTCCGTCGATCCGCAGGGTCGGCTGACCGACGCCGACGGGAACGCCCTGGCCTTCCTTGCCGCACACGCCGATGCCCGAATCGAGTTCGAGATCGTTGCCGACCATGCCCACGCGCGTAAGCACGTCGGGACCGTTGCCGATCAGGGTCGCGCCCTTGATGGGGGCCGCAACCCGGCCGTTCTTGACGCGGTAGGCCTCGGAGGCGGCGAAGACGAACTTGCCGGAAGTGATGTCGACCTGCCCGCCGTTGAAGCCGACCGCGTAGATGCCGTCGTCGACCGAGGCGAGAATTTCGCCCGGATCGTGCGCGCCCGGCAGCATGTAGGTGTTGGTCATGCGCGGCATCGGCAGGTGCGCAAAGGACTCGCGACGGCCGTTGCCGGTCGGCTCGGCACCCATCAGGCGGGCGTTGAGTCGATCCTGCATATAGCCGACCAGGCGGCCGTTCTCGATCAGGGTATTGCAGGCGGTGGGCGTGCCTTCGTCATCGATGCTCAACGATCCGCGGCGGTCAGCCAGCGTGCCGTCATCGACCACGGTGCACTGCTCGGTGGCGACCATCTCGCCCATGCGGTCGGCGAAGGCCGAAATGCCCTTGCGATTGAAGTCGCCTTCCAGGCCATGGCCGACGGCCTCGTGCAGCAACACACCGGGCCAGCCGGACCCGAGCACCACCGTCATGTAGCCGGCCGGCGCCGGCTCCGCGGTCAGGTTGATCGCCGCGACGCGCACAGCTTCGCGGGCGTGCTCCTGCCAGAATTCCGGATCCGTCACCGAGTCCATGCTCCAGCGCCCGCCGCCGCCGGACATGCCCTGCTCGCGCAATCCGTCCTCTTCCATCAGGACACGGATATCGAGCCGCACGAGCGGCCTGACGTCGCCGGCCAGCACACCGTCGGTTGCCGCCACCAGGATGGATTCGTGACTGGCCGAGAGGTTGACGCTGACCTGGCTGACGCGCGAGTCGAGGGAACGCACGTAGGCGTCGATGGTACGCAGCAGTTCCACCCGCTCGGAGGACTGCCCGCCGCCGACCGGGTCGTGCGCACCGTAGCGCGCCGGGGCAACGCGCGGCTGGCCGACCCGCACCATCCCATTGCCGCCCGAGCGAGCGATGGCGCGCGCGCTGCCGGTCGCATCGAGCAGGGCGGGCAGGGCCATCGAGTCGGCATAGGCAAAGCCGGTGCCGGCGCCGGCCACGGCCCGGACACCGACGCCCTGGTCGGAATCGAAACTGCCGCTCTTGACCGCACCGTCCTCGAGCATCCAGCCCTCGCTGATGCGGCGCTGGAAGTACAGTTCGCCGAAGTCGATCTGTGAGGAAACGAGCCGGCCGAGGGCCAGCTCCAGTTCATTTTCGCCTACACCGGCCGGGGCCAGCAGGCTGTCGAGTACTTGTTGATACATGGTGTCAAGGATATCCGGGCGCGGGTGAATGGTTTCAATCGAATGGAGCAGGAGATTCGTCTTCCTCGGGCGCTTCGTCCTCGAGCCGACGGTCTTCCGGCTCGGCCGCGCGCGCATCGATGAGTTCAACCTTCGGCGCCTCCCAGGAACCGGTGACCCGGTAGCGGGCCTCGCCGACGCCCTGCAGGGGGCGCTCCAGAAGGCTGCGCAGGATCAGTCCGGCGGCCGCACCCGCCGGCCCGCCGGCCAGGCCGCCAAGTACCGGCAGGGTGCCGCTCACCCCCGGCTCGACCAGCACGGTCTGATCGTAGCTGCGCGCGCCCAGGTCGGTCGTGCCGGTCACCGTGATGTCGGCAGCCGGGGCTTCCAGGCGCAGTCCATCGGTGCGCGCGACGCCGCCGGCCAGCTCGAAGGCCCCTTCGACCCGATCGAACTTGAGACCCTGGCTGAAGACATCGCGAAAGTCGAGCATCAGGCGCCGCGGCATGGCGCTGAGGCTGATCAGGCCGACCAGGCGACCCGCCCCCGGCTGCGCCTCGGGAATGGTGCCGTCGACCATCACGAGCCCGAGCGTACCGCTGAGCCGGGCGAGGGAAAAATCCATCGGCGCGCCGGTCCAGCGACCGTTCAGGTCCAGCTGTGTCCGCGCCGCGTCGAACTGCGTCTCGTAGCCCATCGTCGCCAGCAGCGACGGCAAGCGCGTACTGATCAGGCGGCCCTCGAACTCCGTGACGGGACCGGCTTCGGCAAGGATCCAGCGTCCGTAGCCGCTCAACTCCAGGTGCGGCCCGAGAACCTCGATGCGCTCGATCTCGATGCCCTCGCTGCGGGCATGGCTCTCGATACGAACACGCCCGAGCGGAATATCGCCGATGCGCAGGGACTCGATCAGCAGATGAATCGGGGGGAACTCGGTCGGCACGCGGGTTCGCGTCTGCCCCGGCACCGGGGCCCGGGCGAGGTCCCCGCTCGGCACTTGAGACGGCCTGCGGGACAGATCGACCCGCTCGAGGTCAACGGCGAGCACCCGCCCGGAGTCGACCGGCATGGGCAAGGTGATGTCGCCCTCGATCGACGGGCCGGACAGACTCATGCGCCATTGGGACGGCTCGCGATGCGCATCGAGTTCGACCTCCTCGAGGCTGAAACTGCCGTAGTCGAGTTGACCCAGCCCGATGCGGACACGCCCCGGCCGGGCGTCGCCGTCACCGTCACCGCCGGTCGTGGAGAAGTGCGAAAACCACTCGCTCCAGCCGGCCAGATCGAGTCGATCGACTTGCCCGGCCACATCGAAGCCGTTCTCGGCCGGCAGCGCCGGCGCGGACTGCCCCAGACCGGCGGCGACGCGCCAGCGCCCCTCGGCATCCTCGGCGGTCAGCTGCAGCAGCTGGGCCAGCCGGGCGCTGATCGTCATTCCGCCGGCCCGGGCCCGCAGGCTCAAGTCCAGCGGCATCGCTTCCCCGGCTTCCTTGTTCAGCGGCGGCGGCATATCCAGCGCCAGCCCGCGCAAATCGGAAGCCGCTTCCAGCTGCCAGCCACCATCGGGGTGACCATCGAGCCGAACCTGCCACTGGCTGCTGCCATCGACACGCTCGGTCAGCGCCGACCAGGGCGCGCGCTCGGGCAGCAGCCTGGCCGGTGGCAGGTCACCGGACAGGGTCAACCAGGCCGGTGACTCGAAGCCGGCCTCGATCTCGACCTCCGTCGCGCCGTCCAGCTGCAGGCGCGCCGGGCCAAGACCTTCGCGATCGAAGATGACGCGTCCCTCGAGGCCGGGAAAGCCCAGGTTGGCCGCCGGCAGCCCGAGGGTCGTTCCTTCGAACTCGGCGCTGCCGTCGAGCCGCCATTCGGCCATGCGGCGAAGCGGCAGGAACAGTTCGGTCGCGATCGAAACCGAGCCCGAAGCGCTGACCGGGTCCACGAAATCCGACCAGCCCTCGAACGGAAAGTCCCTGAGCAGGGTTCGAACTTCCCCGGCATCGACTTCATCCGCGGCCAGGGCGATGGAAATCTCCGGCTCGAGCAGGTCGCCGATGGCAATCTGCTCGGCGCTCACCGGCACCGGTCCCAGCGAGCCGCTGTCGACGCGCGCGATCATGCTGCGGCCGACAAAGTCGACCCGGCCGGACAGGCCGCGGGCGAGGGGCCAGTCTTCCCAGAAGTCGATATCGGCGCCGCGAAAATCGATCCAGGCCTGGAAATCGCCCGGGGCCCATTCGCGGAACTTGTGCCCGAGCCGGAAGTGGTAGTTGAGCCCGCCGGTTCCGCCGGACAGACCCAGCAAGGCGCGATCGAGCCAGTTCAGCGTCTTCGGCGGAATCTGGCCGGACGGCAACCAGGGTCGTGGATCGACGGCAGCGATGCGTTCGGCGTCGACACGGAAATCGAGGAAGGGGCGGCCGCCGCCCAGCCAGACCCAGCCGTCCGCCCTGCCCCGGGCTTCCGGACGCGTCCCCACTACGCCATCGAGCTGCACGGCCCCGGGCGAGACCACAACACGTCCTTCGATCGTTTCGATCGGTACCGGCTGGCGCATCTTCGCGGGCCAGTCGACGACCGGGCTGCCGGAAAGGGAGAGCTCGGCGCGGTCGCCGGCCAGGCCGAGATCCAGGTCCAGCCCGGACAGGCGCAGGCGGTCTCCCGGCATGTTCAGGCCCGCGCCCGCCACCGTGCCGTCCAGGCGGTGCAGCGCCCCCGGGTGCTGATAGAGCAGTTCGAGATCACGCACCTCACCGGCCAGGGAAGCCGGCCAGCGGCGCCAACCGGACAGCCAGCGCCCGAACACCTCGTGCAGCTGCGCCAGGTCAAGTTCGGGCACTTCGGCCGCCCAGAGCCGATCATCGTGCGCGATCACGATATCGCTGGCCAGCCGGCGACCGCCGCTTTCCAGCCGCAGCAACTCGGCATCGATGCGACGCCCGCGACGCTCCACGCGCAGCGCGCCGCCCAGGTCGAAGCCGTCGTTGCCGGCCAGCTCGAAACCCAGGTCCGCAGACCCGCCGTGATCGACGTGCCAGTCGAAGGCCAGATCCGCATCGAGTCGATCCGGCGGCAGGTTCAGGAAATCCGGCAGGATGCGATCGAGGCCCGGCGCTTCCAGGCGCAACCGGTTGAGGTCGATGTTACCGGTCAGGGACTGCAACCGGCCCGCCACCTGCTCACCCAGCAGCGACAGCGACAGCGCCGCTTCCGGCGCGGCGGCAAGATGCGCACGGGCAACCAGGGCCGTGCGATTGCCGCGACGCCGCAACTCGCCCTCGCTGATGACCAGGTCCAGGCGCGGGCCGCGCTGCGGGCTGATGCCGAGCTCGAGGTCCCGGACCACGAGATCGCCGGCCAGCGCCTGCCCGCCGCCTGGGTCGCCGGAAAGCCGCCCGCCCTCCTCCAGGCGCAGGCCCCATTGTCCGGCCTCGTCTTCGGCCAGAACGAGGTCGAGTCCGAGCAAGACCAGCCGGAACGGGTTGCGATCGGACCGCAGCAGGTCGGGCAGGTGAAGCTCGAGCCTGGCCTGCTCGACTTCGACCGTCGACGTCGCGCCCGAACCGGCACGCAGTCCTTCGAGGCTGATCCGCGGGGTAAGCCGCGGCCAGCTCGCCTGCACCCGCTCGATGGTGACCGGCTGACCCAGACGATCGGACAACTGGCTCTCGAGCCAGGGTGTGAGTTCGTCAGCATAGGGGATGAACAGGCGCCCGATACCGACGATCACGGCCGTGGCGATGATCACCACAGCCGCGATCGCAGCCAGCCACTGGCGCAATCGCCTCAGGATTCCGCGCGCTGAAGACGCCGGCTTGTCGATGCTGCGCTCGCTCAAAGCAGAACCACGTCGAACTGTTCCTGGTCGTATTGCTCTTCGGGCTGGAAATGAATGCTCGTGCCCAGTTGTTCGGTCAACTCGGCAATCGAACGATGATGCTCTTCGAGCATCCGATCGACCACCGCCGGACAGGCCATCACGCGCATCTGCCCGGTCTCGAACTGCCGCACCGCCCGCATGATCTCGCGAAAGATCTCCGAGCAGACCGTATCCACGCTCTTGACCCGGCCGCGTCCGTCACAGGCCGGACAGGGTTCGCACACGCGATGCTCGAGGCTTTCGGTGGTGCGCTTGCGCGTCATTTCGACCAGGCCCAGGGGGGAGATTTCCGAGACGGTGCTGCGGGCATGGTCGCGCGCCAGGGCCCGCTGCAGGGTCCGGAGCACCTGACGCTTGTGATCGTCCTCGGTCATGTCGATGAAATCGATGATGATGATCCCGCCCAGGTTGCGCAGCCGAAGCTGCCGGGCAATGGCCTGGGCCGCTTCGAGATTGGTCTTGTAGATCGTCTCTTCGAGGTTGCGATAGCCCAGGTAGGAGCCGGTATTGACGTCGACGGTGGTCATCGCCTCGGTCTGGTCGATGGTCAGGTGCCCACCCGACTTCAGCGGCGTGTTGCGATCGAGCGCGCGCTCGATCTCGGTTTCGACGCCGTACAGATCGAAAAGCGGCCGGTCGCCGTCGTAGAACTCGATGCGGTCGGCCCATTCCGGAAAGAATTCCCCGGCGAAGCGGACCGCGCGCCGGAAGGTTTCCGGCTCGTCGATGCGCACCTTCTCGATCTCGGCGTGCATCAAGTCCCGCAGAGAGCGATAGGGCAACGACAGGTCCTCGTAGACCAGCTGCCCGGCCGCAGCCTGTCCGGCGTCCGTCTCGATGCGCGGCCAGAGCCGGCGCAGGTACTTGAGATCACGCGCCAGCGCATCGACTTCAACGCCCTCGGCGTTGGTGCGGATGATGAAACCGTGCTCCGGTTCTTCGCCCGTCAAATCGCGCAGGATGTCACGCAGTCGCTCGCGCTCGGCCTCGAGCTCGATGCGAACCGAAACGCCCAGGCTCTGGATTCCCGGCAACAGCACCAGGTAACGCGACGGAATGCTCAACTGCGCCGTCAGGCGCGCACCCTTGCTGCCGAGCGGGTCCTTGACCACCTGCACCAGCAGGCGTTGACCCTGGCTGACCAGTTCGGTGATCGACGGAACGGGCCGCGCCTCGCCGTTTTCGTCCAGCTCGGGCTGCCGCGGCAGGATGTCGGCCGCGTGCAGAAAGGCCGTGCGCTCGAGACCGATATTGACGAAAGCCGCCTGCATGCCGGGCAGAACGCGCTCGATGCGTCCCATGTAGATATTGCCGACATAGCTGGCCTCGCCGCTGCGCTCGAGGTAAAGCTCTTGCAGCAGACCGCTTTCCACCACCGCCACGCGACGCTCGGTGGGCGAGACGTTGATCAGTATTTCGTCACTCACAGCCTGGAATACCGCTCGAAAAAGTCAGCAATCGGAAAGAATAGCACCGGCCCGGAGCGCGCAAGCTCACGCCGACCCGGCCGGAGGCGCATCTCAGACGATCAGGCCGGCCTCTCGCAACAGCTCGCCGGTCTCGAACAAGGGCAGGCCGACCACACCGGTATAGCTGCCCGACAACGACCGCACCCAGATACCGGCCGACCCCTGGATGCCGTAGGCGCCGGCCTTGTCGTGCGGTTCGCCCGAGGCGATGTAGCGCTCGACCCACTTCGCGGGCGGTTGCCCGAATTCGACCGCGGTGACGCTGAGGCGTTCGGCGATCTGGCCGCCGGGCGCCACCAGCACGACGGCCGAGAGCACCTGGTGCTCGCTTCCGGACAGCCGTTGCAACATATCGCGCGCCTCGGCGTCGTCGGCCGGCTTGCCCAGGCACTGCCCGTCATCGACAACGGCGGTATCCGAACCGAGCACGAAACGGTCTCCGGACCGTCGGTGGACGGCCAGCGCCTTATCCCGGGCCACGCGCCGCACGTAGTCTTCCGGCGTCTCACCCTCGCGTACCGTCTCATCGATATCCGCCGGCCGGACATCGAAGTCGATATCGAACAGCGACAGGAGTTCGCGGCGGCGGGGGGAGGCGGAAGCCAGGACAAGACGGTTGGGCTCATTCATGCGGATAGCTTTCTGGTTGGTTGGCTGGTTGGCTGGTTGGCTGGTTGGCTGGTTGGCTGGTTGGCTGGTTGGCTGGTTGGCTGGTTGGCTGGTTGGCTGGTTGGGCAGGAGTGTAAATTGCTTTTCGGATGACGCATCAAGTCTATCCGGAGGAACCCGATCAAAGAGCGCCCTGCCCGTTGGTCGAAGCCGAACCAGCTAACCAGCAAACCAGCAAACCAGCAAACAAGCCAACCAGCAAACTTCGGGCGTCATGCCCGATGATAAGGATGCCCACTCAAGATCGTCGAAGCCCGATAAAGCTGCTCGGCCACCAACACCCGAACGAGCATGTGCGGCAGCGTGGCCGGGCCCAGGGACCAGCGCTCGTGGGCACGCTCGAGCAGCCGCGCGTCCAGGCCGTTGGCGCCACCGATCAGGAACCAGACCGGCTCGCCGTCGAGCTGCCAGTGTTCCAGCCGGCCAGCCAGCTTTTCGGTCGACCAGGGACGGGCGGTGATTTCCAGGGCGACGATTCGCGCGCGGGGAGGCAGCTTGTCGAGCAGGCGCTCGGCCTCCAGCGCCGACTCGCGCCCCGCTCCGGCCTTGCCCGCCACCGGCACTTCAATGAGCCGCAGCGGCAGGTGCGATGGCATCCGCCGGGCATACTCCTGCCAGCCGTCGGCCACCCAGGCGGGCATGCGGGTGCCCACGCCGGCAACGACCAGGTCCACTTCAGGCCTGGGCGCGTGTCGCCGGCGGTGCCGACCAGAGCTTTTCGAGGTTGTAGAAGGCGCGTGTCTGCGGCTGCATGACGTGGACGATCACATCGGCCAGGTCGACCAGCACCCAATCGGCCGAGTCGGCGCCTTCCACGCCAAGCGGCCGGATACCCTGTGCCTTGGCACGCTGAACCAGCCTTTCGGCCATGGCCTTGACCTGGCGGGACGAAGTGCCCGAGGCAATCACCATGTAGTCGGCAAAGCTGCTGCGCTCGGACAGATCGATGACCTGGATGTCCTGGGCCTTGGCGTCCTCCAGGACGGTGACGGCGAGATCCCGCAGTTCCTGCGGGTCGAGCAGATCCTTTTCGCTCAACGAATCATCCATGATTGAACACGACGCGTATTTTACGCTTAGTTGGCGCCGCTTTCATCCGGTCTTTCCCGGCTTGCCGGTCGCTGCGCCGGATCGCCGGTAGAGACCGTGCTTGCGGATGTAGGCCAGCACCGTCGACGGCAGGAGAAAACGTGGATCGCGGCCCTCGGCAAGCTGCCGGCGAATGTCGGTCGAAGAGATGGCCAGCTGCGTCACGCCGAGATAACAGACCCGGCCCGACGCGGCTTCCATCAGCTGGCCCGGGCGGCGCACGCGCCGCTCACGCAACAACTCGGCCACCTCGCCCGCATACTTCGGGCGGCTGCGCGGGCGCTTCATCACCAGCAGGTGGGCCAGGTCGAGGAGTTCGCGCCAGCGATGCCAGCCGCTGAGCTGGTTGGCGGCATCCTGCCCCAGGCAGAGGATGATCGGCCGCGAACCGGCTTCCTGTCGGATCGTCGCCAGGGTCTCGACCATGTAGGAAGGCCCGTCGCGGCGCACCTCGCGTTCGTCAACGGTGAGGTCGGAATACGGCGCAAGCGCCAGCTCGAGCATGGCCAGTCGGTGATAGGCCTCGGCGCCGGTGTGGTCGCGGTGCGGCGGCTGACCCGCCGGCAGCAGCCGAAAGTCGTCGGCGGACAGCTTCTCGCACACCTCGGAGGCCGCCCGGAGGTGCCCGTAGTGAACGGGGTCGAAGGTGCCCCCGAAAATGACCGTGGCCGCCTTCATGCCGCGCAATACTCCAGCCGGTTGGTGGCCAGGGCAACGCACAGGCGCTCGAGCCGCAGCCAGAACATTTCGCGACCGCTGGACTTGGACAGCTGATCGAGATCGGACAGCTGGGCCAGGGTCCGGCGCACCACCTGCGGCGACAGGCGCCGGGCCGCGTCGGCCACGGGCTGCTGCCGGCTCTTCCAGATGCCCAACTGCGAGAAGGCCTGGCCGGGCGGCAGCTGGCGCGAAAGCATCTGGAAACTGCCGATGGTCTGCAGTTCGCGCGCCAGCGCACCGACGATCAGGGGCATGGGTGTGTCGGACTCGCGCAAGCCCCGGATGCAGCGCACGGCCGCGCCCGGCTGGCCGGCAAACACCAGCTCGATGAGGCGGAAACTGTCGAACCTGGCGCTGTCGGCAACGGCCGCGCGCACGCGCTCGAGATCGACCTGTCCGCCGGGGTAGAGCAAGGCCAGGCGCTCGATCTCCTGGGCGGCGGCCAGCAAGTTGCCTTCCAGGCGCTCGGCCAGGAATCGGCAGGCGGCCTGGTCGCCGCGAATGCCGCGGCTCGACAGGCGCTGGGTGATCCACTGCGGCAATCGTTGCGGTTTGACCTTCCAGCAGGGCACGTAGACACCGGCCGAGTCCAGGGCCTTGACCCAGGCCGTCTTCTCGCTTCCCATGTCCCAGGCATCGCACTTGACCAGCAGGATATCGTCACCGTCGCGCTCGACGAACTCGCGCAACGCCGCCGCGCCCTCCCGCCCGGGCTTGCCCGAGGGCAGGCGCACTTCGACCAGGCGCTGGCTGGCGAACAGCGAGCCGGTCTCCGTGGAGCTGCCCAGCTGGCCCCAGTCGAAGCGCCCGTCGGCTTCCAGCACCACGCGTTCGGCCACGCCGTGCTCGCGCGCGGCCGCCCGGACGGCGTCGCAGGCTTCCTCGATCAGCAACGGTTCCTGGCCCGCGACCAGGTAGACGCGATCCAGGCCCTGCCTGAGGCGCTTCGTCAGCTTCTCGGGAAAAAGTTTCACGGTTGCGCGCCGTCGACAGGCGCCCTGAACGCCTCCAGGCGCCGGATCATCTGATCGGCCATGGCGCGGCCGAGATCATCGCGCAGGAACTCTTCCTCGCGCTGGGCGGCCAGGATCTCACCCTCGTCGAAACTGTAGTCACGCGTCAGGCGGAGGGTGGTGCGCTCGAGCGCCTCCTCGCCGTCTGCATCCTCCAGGCGCCAGCTCACCTCGAAGACGATCAGGAACTCGCGCACCCGCGCCTGCCCGGAGACCGACAAGGCCTGGCGCCGGATATTCTGCGAATCGATCCGCAACGTGGCGGCCCGCGGCGACGGTTCGTCGACGATCTCGATGCCGTTGGCCTCCAGCAGAAGCCTGAGTTCACGCACGAAAACGGTGCTCTCGTCGGCCACCGCGATGTGCGTGCGCTCCATGAAACCCGGCAGGCGGGCATCGCCCCGGAGCTGGAAGCCGCAGGCGGCCAGCAGCGCCACCATCAGCAGGATGCCGATCGCGCGTCGCATCAGCCGACCACGATATTGAGCAGCTTGTCGGGTACCAGGATCACCTTGCGCACGGTCTTGTCCTCGACATGGCGGGCGACGTTCTCGTCGGCCAGGGCCGCGGCCTGGACGCTGTCGCGGTCGGCGCCCGGGGCCACCTCGACGCGTCCGCGCACCTTGCCGTTGACCTGGACAACCACGGTCACGGCGGCGCGCTCGAGCGCCGAGTCGTCGACCTGCGGCCAGCCGGCTTCGAAGACGGATCCTGCGTGCCCGAGATCGCGCCACAGCGCTTCGGCGATATGCGGCGTAACCGGTGCGATCAGCCGGACCACGGACTCCCACGCTTCCTGCATCAGCTCTCGGCCCGGCGCGTCGCCGGCCTCGAAGCGCTGCAGCTCGTTGCAGAACTCCATGATCGCCGCGATCGCGGTGTTGAAGGTCTGGCGCCGGCCCATGTCGTCGCCCACCTTGCCGATGGTCTCGTGCAGGCGGGTGCGCAGCTCGCGCGCGGCGCCCTCGAGGCCCTGGGGGCGGCAACCGGGCAGCGCGCCATCGGCGACGTGCGCCTGGACGCCGGCGAACAGGCGCTTGAGGAAACGCCAGGCGCCTTCCACGCCCGCCTCGGACCACTCCAGGGACTGCTCCGGGGGTGCGGCGAACATCGAGAACAGGCGCACCGTGTCGGCGCCGTAGGCGTCCACCAGGGCCTGCGGATCGACGCCGTTGTTCTTGGACTTGGCCATCTTCTCGATACCGCCGGCCTCGACCGGCTCACCGTCGCTCTTGAGCACGGCGCTGAGAATTTCGCCCTTGCCGTCGCGCTGCACGTCGACGTCGGCCGGGTTGAACCAGCTCTTGCGGCCTGACTCGTCTTCACGGTAGTAGGTCTCGGCCAGCACCATGCCCTGGGTCAGCAGCCGCGCAAAAGGTTCGTCGACGCTCACCAGGCTCTCGTCGCGCATCAGCTTGGTCCAGAAGCGCGCGTACAGCAGATGCAGGATGGCGTGCTCGATGCCGCCGATGTACTGGTCGACCGGCATCCACTGGTCGGCACGTTCGTCGACCATGGCGTCGTGGTTGTCCGGCGAGGTGTAGCGCAGGAAATACCACGACGAGTCGACGAAGGTGTCCATCGTGTCGGTTTCGCGCTTGGCCGCCGCGCCGCAATTCGGGCAGGGCGTGTCGAGAAAGTCGGTGTGCCGGTTGAGCGGATTGCCCGAACCGTCGGGAACCAGCTCCTCGGGCAGCACCACGGGCAGATCCTCGTCGGGCACCGGCACGTCGCCGCAGTCGGGGCAATGGATGATCGGAATCGGGCAGCCCCAGTAGCGCTGGCGCGAGATGCCCCAGTCGCGCAGGCGAAACTGCGTGCGGGCGCGGCCGGCATTCTTCTTTTCCAGCTCGGACACGATGGCCTCGAAACCCTTGGTCCAATCGAGTCCGTCGTAGCGGCCGGAATTGACCAGGTGCCCCGCCTTTGCTGCGTAGTCGTCGTGCCAGTTGCGGTCGTCGTATTCGCGACCCTCGGGCAGGCTGATCACCTGCCGGATGGGCAGGCCGTACTTGTTGGCGAACTCGAAGTCGCGCTCGTCGTGGCCGGGCACGGCCATGATCGCGCCCTCGCCGTAGGCCATCAGCACGTAGTTGGCGACCCACACCGGCAGCTCGTCACCGGTCAGGGGATGGATGGCTTTCAGGCCGGTGTCCATGCCCTTCTTTTCCTGGGTGGCGATGTCGGCTTCCGAGACCCCGCCCTTCTGGCACTCGGCGATGAAGGCGGCCAGCTCGGGATCGTCGTCCGCGGCCTTCTTCGCCAGCGGGTG
Source organism: Wenzhouxiangella indolica (assembly GCF_042310355.1). Lineage (NCBI taxonomy): Bacteria > Pseudomonadati > Pseudomonadota > Gammaproteobacteria > Chromatiales > Wenzhouxiangellaceae > Wenzhouxiangella > Wenzhouxiangella indolica. Next base: position 76,012 of record NZ_JBHJMR010000010.1, read on the forward strand.
CTCGGCGGCGACGGCCATGAAGGTCGCCCCCATCAGGGTGTCGGGCCGGGTGGTGAAGACCTTGATGGTCTCCAGGCCGCAACTGAAGCTGATCTCGGCGCCTTCACTCTTGCCGATCCAGTTGGCCTGCATGGTGCGCACCCGCTCGGGCCAGCCGTCGAGGTCGCCCAGGCTCTCGAGCAGCTCGTCGGCGTAGTCGGTGATGCGCAGGTAGTACATCGGGATTTCGCGCTTTTCCACCGGCGCGCCGGTGCGCCAGCCCTTGCCGTCGATGACCTGCTCGTTGGCCAGCACGGTCTGGTCGACCGGATCCCAGTTGACGGTACCGGTCTTCTTGTAGGCGATGCCGCGCTCGAGCAGGCGCAGGAAGAACCACTGGTTCCACTTGTAATACTCGGGATCGCAGGTGGCCAGCTCGCGCTCCCAGTCGATGGCAAAGCCCAGCTGTTTGAGCTGGCCGCGCATGTGTTCGATGTTGTCGCGCGTCCACTTCGCCGGCGGCACACCGTTGGCCATGGCGGCATTTTCCGCCGGCAGGCCGAAGGCATCCCAGCCCATGGGCTGGAGCACGCGCTTGCCCTGCATGCGGTGGTAGCGCGTGATGACGTCGCTGATGGTGTAGTTGCGCATGTGACCCATGTGCAACTTGCCGGAGGGATAGGGAAACATGCTCAGGCAGTAGAAGCGCTCGCCGTCGCCGGACTCGGCACGGTCGACGTTGTGCGCTCGCCAGGAGCGGCGAACGGCCGGCTCCAGTTCGCCGGGTCGGTAGCTTTCAGTCACCTTAGAAATCGATCCCGAAGGGTTGCAGGTTAAAAACAGGCGCCGCCCCGAGGACGGGGCGGCGCGGGCGCAGTATCAGTAAAGGACTATTGTTCTTCGTCCTGCTCCTCGTCGCCCTCGGTTTCCTCTTCGGCGCGTTGGGCCAGGCGATCCCAGGCATCCCCGGCGTCCTGCCAGGCATCGCGCGCCCGGGCGCTGGCGCCTTCCCAGCTGTCATCGGCGAAACGGCTGGCCTCTTCCCAGGCGCTTTCGGCACGCTCCTGCGCGACCTCGGCCGCCTCGCGGGCTTCTTCCCAGGCCTCGCCGCCTTCTTCCTCGGCAACGGCCAAGGCCTCTTCGGCCTTGACGCGCGCTTCCTCGGCCAATTCGCGAGCGCGTTCCCAGACCTTCTCGTGCATGGCCTCATCGTTCGCGTCCGGGCCGTCCTCGACGAACTCCTCGAGGTCTTCCCGGGCCTCTTCGGCACCCTGCTGGACTTCCTCGTAAGCCTCTGCGGCTTCCTCACCGGCCTGCTCGACCTGCTCGGACGCCTCGTCACCGGCCTCTTCCATCTCGTTCGCCTCTTCGGACTGGCAGGCTGCCAGCACCAGAATCATCGACAGGACCACGAAATATCGCATTCTCTTTCTCCTCGAAAAGCGCTTGCAGTGCACCCATGCGCACCTGTGCTTATCCTAACGCCATTCCGCGCTGACAGCAGCAGTTTTTGCCGGCCTCGAACGGCCGCATTCGACAGCGCCACGGGGCTTGTGGCAGGATTTGGGCCAGCTCAAACGAATGAGTCGGGCGCATGAAGGCATGATGATGACAAAGTTCGCAACAACTTTTGCAGTGGTGGCACTGTTCGCCTTTAGCCCGGCGACGGCCGAATCCCCGTTCAGGGTGGCCGAACACACGCCGGGCTACTCCTTCGCCGTCGATGCGCAGGAGTCGTGGGAACACGGGCGCTACTTCGATGCCCGCCATCGATTCCAGCGCGCGGCCTGGTGGGCCGACAAGTTCGCCCAGTACAACCTCGGCGTGATTCACTACCGCGGCGACGGCGTGGATCGCGATCCAAGCCGGGCCTGGGCCTGGTTCGACCTGGCGGCAGAACGCGACTACGGCGCCTTCGTCGAAATGGCCGACGCCGTCTGGGGCGAGCTCGACGAAGAGGCTCGCCGGCGCGCGAAGACCATCCGAAGGGAACTCGAACCGCGCTACGGCGACGAGGCGGCCGTCGAGCGAACGGCGAAGTACATGGAACGCCAGCGCCGCAGCGTGACCGGATCGCGGGTCGGGTTCGTCGGTTTCCTCCAGGTCGTGGACGCCTCCGGCAACGTACGCAGCGGCGACGAGTTCTACGCCGAGGAAAAGTGGGACTTCCGCCAGGTCGTGCAGCAGGAGAAGCAGATCTTCGACGCCATGGCCAACGCCCGGGTCAGCATCGGCGAGTTCAAGGTCGTCGAGGACGACGAGTAGGTCAGACTTCGCCGCCGTACACGCCCTGCAGCCACTGCCACATGCTGCGCAGGCCCTGCGCCTCGCCACCGGCCGGGCGGCCGGGTCGATCCGAGAGGTTCCAGGCGTAGATATCCAGGTGGAACCAGTCGATCTCCTCGGCCACGAAGTGGTCGAGAAACAGCGCTGCGGTCAGGCTGCCACCGAACTTCGAGCTGCCGGTGTTGGAAATATCGGCAATCGCCGGCTCGATCTGGCGGCGATAGGGCTCGAACAGGGGCATGTGCCAGAGCGGATCCTCGATGTCGAGACTCAGGTCCTCGATGGCACGCGCCGACTGCTTGTCGCGGGCGTAGATCGGCGGCAGGTCCTCGCCCAGGGCGACGCGTGCGGCCCCGGTGAGCGTAGCGAAGTCGATGATGCGCTCGGCGCCCTCTTCGGACGCCAGGGTGAGTGCATCGGACAGCACCACGCGTCCCTCGGCATCAGTATTGCCGATTTCCACGGTTGTGCCCTTGCGGGTGTGGATGATGTCGGATGGACGATAGGCATTGCCCGAGATGGCGTTCTCCACGGCCGGGATATAGACGCGCAGGTTCACGTCCAGGCCCAGGGCCATGATGACCTTCGCCAGGCCCAGCACGTGGGCGGCGCCACCCATGTCCTTTTTCATCAGGACCATGCCCGACCCCGGCTTGATGTTGAGTCCGCCGGAGTCGAAGATCACGCCCTTGCCCACCAGGGCCAATGGCGGGGCGTCGGCACGCCCCCACTGCATGCGAATCAGGCGCGGCGCGCGGCTGGCCGCCTGGCCGACGACATGGATGGCGGGGAATTCGCGTTCCAGGCGCTCACCCTCGATGACTTCGCAGTCGGCGCCATGTTCTTCGGCCAGATCGCGCGCGGTATCGGCCAGCTCGGCCGGCCCGAGATCGATGGCGGGCGTATTGACCAGGTCGCGCACGAGGGCCGATGAATCGACCAGGACGCGGATTCGCCGCTCGTCGTCCGCTTCCAGGACCAGGCGCGCGCTCGGCCGCTCGACGGCCTTGTATCGATCGAAGCGGTAACAGGCCAGGCCCCAGCCAATGGCGGCTCTTTCCCGCTCATCCCGGGACCAGTCGCACTCGAGCCGATAGTCGCCCTCGGGCAGCGCCGCGGGCAAGTGCGCCAGGGACCAGAGTCGGTCGCCGGGTTCGCGTCCGGCCAGGACACGCTGCAGCCCGCCCTCCCCGTCGGGCACCAGCAGAAGACTGCCGGGCGCGGCCTGAAAACCACTGGCCTCGACCCAGGAACGCGTCGCGGCGTCGGCAGACTGCTTCCAGTTATCGAGGCTTTCGGCATCCAGGGAGTGGAGAGGGATGGACTGTTCGGGTGTAACGCTGAACATGACGGCTCCGGGTGAGTGAAACGAGGGCGCCTAGTGTACCCCGGCACTCATATTGTGACTTATAGCGAGTGCCTCAGGGGCCAGATGCAAGGCGCGATTGCGCCGGCGTAGTGGGGCTACGTCAAGCAATCGCAACACGGGCGACGGCTGCGCCCGCAAGGCTTTCTTCGCTTCGCGAATGCCGCCATGCGGCTTCGCCTGCCCTGCAGATGGCTCCTGAGGCGCTCGCCCGAAGGGAGCGCCGTACAAGCCCGATCGCGGCGTTGGCGCTCTTGCAAAGGGCACCACCCTTCCCGGCGAGCGCCGCCTTGCGCTCGGGCTTGTACGGCGCTCTATAAGTTACAAGATGAGTGACGGGGTACACTGGTGTACCCCGGCGCCGTGGCCGCAGCCGTCCGATCGGGCCGAAGGGGGCGTCAGCGCGACCAAGTCTTTCGACGCCGACGAACGACGGCCGCCGGCGATTTCACCAGCTCGTAGACCAGCAGGGCCACGACGACACCCACGCCCGTCCAGATCAGCGAGGGTGCGTCAACCGGTATCGCCGGCGTGAACGCTTCCCAGGCTCGCCGGGCAATGTCGGAATCGGCATGGCGCATCATCAGCATCGGCTGCACCAGGGGCGAGGCGTCGGCAATCGACGAATAGGTTGCTTCCAGTTCGGCCACGCGGTCGGAAAACCCGCGCACCGCCTGCTCGCGCTCGACATCGGTCAGCTCCGGCACCAGCACACCGCGCTCGACCAGCTCGAGTGTGCGGCGCGCCTCGTCGAGGTGGCCACCCAGTCGCTGCAGGTACGCCTGGGTATAAGCGGGCGCCTGCGACAGGCCCATTCCTCCGCCGGCACCGGACACCGCGCTACCGAGATTGTCGAACTTGCGACCCATCCATCCCATGCACCCAAGTCTCCGGCGGGGTTGCGGGCAAGTCAAGCGACGGTGATCGCGCCTGCCGCTTTGCGCCGGCAACTGACCGCCCGCGTCACCCCGTCCGCGGGTGGCAACAAGCGCCGAGTGACTGGATAGACGGCTCCGGACCGCGCTCATGATGACCCGCAGCAAGCCACGGGCTCATCTGGCGCAGAAATTGCATCTCGAGGGCATGGATACAGAAACCCGATCCCCCGAATTTCGACCCCGCCTCCTGTTTGTCGATGACAGCCGACTCATGCGCGCCTGCGCGACCCGAATCCTGGGCGACCGCTTCGATCTGCTGCTGGCCGAGTCGGCCGAAGAGGCCTGGGAACTGCTGCAGGACGACCCGAGCATCGCGGCGCTGTTCAGCGACCTGCACATGAACGGCAAGAGCGGCTTCGATCTACTCGAACAAGTGCGACAGTCCGACATACCGCACCTGGTCGACTTGCCGGTGGTGCTGATCACCGGCGAGGAAGACGGCGAAACGCGGCGCAAGCACGCCCTGATGCTCGGCGCCACGGACTTCATCTCCAAACCGTTCCAGTCGAGCGAATTGATGGCGCGGGCCAGCGCCTACGCGCAGACGAGCCGGTCGGCCAAGCGGCTGCGCCTGCTCGAACAGGCCCACCATATCGACCCCGCGACCGGGATCGGCAACCGGCGCTACTGCGAGGAACGACTGATGCAGGCCATGAGCTTCGCTCATCGTCACGGCCAGCCGCTGGTGCTGATGCACCTGCGCCTCGAAGGCCTGACCGCGCTGCTCGAGGATCTCGGGGAGCCGCACGCATCGCGAGCACTCAAGCGCATCGGCGACACGCTGGCTCGCCGCATCCGGCGCGAAGATACGGTTTTCCGGACCGAAGCCGAAACCTTCACCTTCCTGCTGGCGGCCACCGACGCGGAAGGGGCGCGCAAACTTCAGCGCCGCTTCCTGCCCGATCTCGACGAACTGGGCCTTTCGCCGGACGATGAAGCCCTCGCGGTCGAAGCCGGCTTCATCGTTCAGACCCCACCGCCCATGAACGGCCGCGACGGCGCGCAGATTCTCGAGGAAGGCCTGTCGGACCGGCCGGTCCCGGTCAGCCACGACGACGCCAGGGAATCGGCGCCGGGCATCGAACAGGCCCTGCGCATGATCGAGCGCGGCCAGGCCGATCGCGTCAAGCCACACCTCCAGACCCTGCAGGAGACACTCCAGCCCTTACTGGAAATGTTCGGCAACGCCCATCTTCTCGATCAGCCCAACGCCCGCGGAGACTCCAGCCGCCGTTCTCACTGAGCCGGATGCGACGGGCGCTCGTTCCGGGCCGCGTCCAGACGCGGCTCGAGCCATTCGGCAAGCTTTGCGAACACCTCGGCGATGGAACTTTCCATCGCCCCGACGGCGTCATCCACCGTGCCACCGGTCGAGGCGGTTCGCGCGTCGACGACGTTGACGTCCAGCAGCCGGCCATCGGCCGCAAACAGGCGCGCAACCATCACCAGCTCGGCCTCGAGCTCGTCGCCGCTTTCGACCAGTTCGAAACGGCGCAGGACCAGGTCCAGCCGGTGTTGCGCGGGCAGACTGCCGGCCCGCCCCACGGTGGCCACGCGACCGTCGAGAAACTCGACCAGCAGGCCCTGCAGCATTTCCGGGGCGCGATCGATCCAGGCGGCATTGGCCCAGGGCATCAGCGATCGCCCGCGCCGTACGAGGATGCGGGTGGAATCGCGCGAGCGGTCGGCTTCCGGCCGGGAAATCGCCAGCCGCCGGTCACCCGGACCAGGCTCGCGCGTATCGGCCGACGCCACCTCCGGCGCCATGAGTCGGTAGCTTTCCGTGCCGACACCGAGCGCGCAAGACGCCAGGACGACAGCGGCGATGGACAGGATCAATAGTCTGATCGGGCGAAGGCTCATTGCGGTTCGTACTCCTCGGGGCCCTGCCTGCCGAACAGGAATCCGGCCGGGTTGCGCTCGATTCGCTCGGTCAGGGCCGACAGCTCGTCGATCAGGTGCCGAAGCTCCTGCACGGCCGGGCCGAGCGGCGTGACGACGCGGTCTCCGAATCCGGCCACGGCGTTCTCGTTCTGGGCGACCATTCGATCGACCCGCTCGGCCGTCTCGGCCAGCTGCGTCATCGCATCGCGCAGGGCCTCGGTTGCCTGTGGGAAGGTCTCGAGCAGGGCGGGTTCAACGCGCTCGAGCGTCGACGACAGGTCGCCGACGGCGCGCCTGAGATCCTGCACCAGCGGGAGGACCTCCTCGCTGGAGCGGTGCAAGTTGCGAACGATCTGCCCGATCCGGTCACCCTCACCGGTGACGGCCCGGGTGAAGTTGTCGATGTTGTCGAGCGTGGCGGCGACGCGCTCGGCGTTGTCCTCGCTGAGAAAATCCAGCAGCCGAAGCATAACCTCGCTGGCCGTGCTGGCGATATCCTCGGAGGTTTCGATCAGGCGCTGCAGCCCCGATTCCTCGGCGATGATCACCGGCCGGCCGTCCTCCGGGCGCAGCGGCGGGCTGTCGGAGCTGCCGCCGCGCAACTGGATGGTGGAAACCCCAGTCAGACCCGACGCCGACAGGCGGGCGGTGGTGTCTTGCCGCAAGGGCGCCTGGGTCTCGATCCGGATCACGGCGATGACGCGACCGGGATCATCGGGCGACAGGCGCAGGTCCCGGACGCTGCCCATGTTGATGCCGTTGTATTGAACCGAGGAGCCGACATTGAGGCCGGTGACCGGCTGCAGGAAATGAACCTCGATTTCCTGCCAGGCCTCCTCGCTGGCCCAGCGCGCCGACCACAGCGCGCCGAGAACGAGCAGGACAGCGCCTGCCAGGGTGAAGGCGCCGATCAATACGTGGTTGGCCCGCGGTTCCATTTTCAGTTTCTCCCTTCGGCCTGCGACGGTCTGGCCTGGCGCGCGCGTGGACCGTGAAAATAGTCCCGGACCCAGGGGTGATCGAAATGTTCAACCTCTTCCAGGCGACCGCACACCAGCACGCGACGATCGCCGATGACGGCAATCCGGTCGCAGATACCGTAGAGCGTATCAAGATCGTGGGTGATCAGGAACACGGTCAGCCCCAGGGCATCGGCCAGCGTGCGCAGCAACTGGTCGAAGTCGGCGGCGCCGATCGGGTCGAGACCGGCGGTCGGTTCATCCAGGAACAGCAATTCCGGGTCGAGCGCCAGGGCGCGCGCCAGCCCGGCGCGCTTTCGCATGCCGCCCGACAACTCCGACGGGTACTTGCCGCAGGCGGACATCGAAAGACCGGTCAGGCCGATCCTCAGCCGCGCCAGTTCGCGCCTGAGTTCCGCCCCGATTTCGGCATGATGCGTCTGCAGCGGCACCTCGACGTTCTCGCGCACGGTCAGGGACGAAAACAGCGCGCCGTCCTGGAACAACACGCCGGTTCGGCGCCTGAGCGCCTGCAGGGCCTGCCCGCCGCCTTCGACGCGTCTTCCCAGCACTTCCACCACGCCGGCGTCGGGCGGACGCAACCCGAGGATGGAGCGCATCAGCACCGACTTGCCGCTGCCGGAGCCGCCCACCACTCCCAGTATCTCGCCGCGTCGGACATCCAGATCCAGGCCCTGGTGGACGACCTGCGCGCCGAAGCGGTTCAACAGGCCGCGGACGCGGACCGCGAGGTCGGCCGATTCCGCCGCGCCGCTCACCAGCCCATCTCCATGAAGAAGACGGCGGCCAGGGCGTCGATGACGATGACCAGGGTGATGCTCTGCACGACCGCCGACGTCGTGCGTTCGCCCACGGACTGGGCCGTGCCGGTCACCTTGAAGCCTTCGAGGCAACCGATCAATGCAATGGTCATGGCGAACAGGGGCGCCTTGATCAGGCCGACGAGATAGTGCTCAAGCGTGACGACCTCGCGCACCCGGGTCAGGAACATGTCCGGTTCGAGCCCCAGGGCGAGCACCGACACCACCAGGCCGCCGACGAAGCCCGCCAGCGTGGCCATCAGCGACAGGATCGGCAGCATCACGATCAGGGCCAGCAACCGGGGCAGCACCAGCAACACGACGGGATCGAGGCCGATCGTGCGCATGGCATCGATCTCCTCGCGCGATTTCATGGTGCCGATCTGGGCGGTGAAGGCGCTGGCCGTGCGCCCGGCCAGCAGAATGGCCGTCAGCAGCACGCCGAACTCGCGCAGAAAGGCATAGGTGATGAGGTCGACGACGAACAGCTCCGCACCGAAGTCGCGCAGGACGGTGGCGCCGAGGTAGGCCACCACGGCCCCGACGAGAAAAGCCAGCAAGGCGGTCAGCGGCAGGGCGTTGACCCCGGTCTGCTGCATGTGGAAAACCGTGGCGGTCACGCGCCAGCGCGCGGGTCGCCACACCGTCGCCGCCAGCCGGGCAAGGACCAGCCCGAGGAAACCGATCAGCAGCCTCATGTTCGCTGCGGCTCCAGCCACGGCCTGCCCGATACCGCCCAGCCACACGCGCCACAAGGGCGAGCGCGGCGATTCGCCCTCTTCGTCGCGTTCGAGCGTGCCGACCACGACATCGACCAGCGGCCGGTGCTCCTCGCGCAGCTCGATGCGGTCGGGCGACAGTGAGAGTTCGCGCGCGGCTCGCACCAGCAGCATGGCGCCGCCCGCGTCGAGGCGTCGAATGCCGGTCGCGTCGATTACACGGGCGCTGCCGCCGGCGGCCTCGACCAGGGCTTCCAGCGCCGCCACCTGGCCCAGCAGCCAGTCACCGGCTGCCAGCCAGCGGCCATCGTCGGCGTCGTCTACAACGAGCTGGGGGGCTTCGGCCATCGGCGCAGGCTGCCATCGTTCGAGAAACGATGACAACTTAGCAGAATTCCCGGCCGCGGAGACCGGGCCTGCTCGACGCCGCGGCCTTCCCTTTCGCCCGGGTTCAGTCGAAGGGCACGCGGTAGGCGCCGCCGCGCCTGCGGATTTCCAGCGTCAATTCCTCCCCGTCCTCGAGCGGGAATAGGTCGCGCAGCTCGGCCAGGCTTCTGATGCGCTGGCGATTGGCGGCGACGACCAGGTCGCCCTGGCGCAGACCCGCACTCCAGGCCGACGAGTTGCGGCGAACGTCCTCGACCAGCACGCCGGTGGCGCGGGCACGTTCCGGCACGCGCACCAGAGAGGCGCCTTCCAGCCGCTGGTCGAGCCGCTGGCCGGAAATCCGCTCGTCGAGGTCTTCCTCGATGACCACGCGCACGGAATCGCGCGCTCCATCGCGCAGGAACTCGACGCGCACCCGGCTGCCCACGGCCAGCAGGCTTTCGATATTGCGCAGCCCTTGCGCGTTCTCCACCGGACGCCGATCGATCGACACGATCACGTCGCCGGCCTCGACCCCCGCCGCCCGCAGCGCCGAGTCCTCCTCGAGACGGGTGACGACGGCGCCGCGGGTGGACTCGAGTTCGAGCGCCTCACGCAGCTCCTCGTCGAGATCCTGCACGTCGATACCGAAGGAACCGCGCCGGACCTCGCCGTGCTCGACCAGCTGCTGCATCACATGCGTGGCAGTGCTGACCGGGATGGCGAAACCGATCCCGACGTTGCCGCCCGAGGGTGTGAAGATGGCGGTGTTGATCCCGACCAGCTCGCCGCGCAAGTTGATCAGCGCGCCCCCGGAGTTGCCGGGATTGATCGAGGCGTCGGTCTGGATGAAGTTCTGGTACTCCAGCCCGCGCAGGCCGCTGCGACCCAGTGCCGACACAATGCCCGAGGTCACCGTCTGCCCCAGGCCGAAGGGATTGCCCACGGCGACCACGAAATCGCCGACCCGCAATTGGTCGGACTGGTCCAGCGGCAGCTCGGCCAGGTCGTCGGCCTCGATGCGAATGACGGCCAGATCCGTGTCGCGATCGGAGCCGACCAGCTCGGCCGCGATCTCGCGGCCATCCTCCAGCCGAACGGCGATATCGTCGGCATTGTCGATGACGTGATTGTTGGTCAGGATGTAGCCGCCGTCGGCATCGACGATCACGCCCGAGCCGAGGCTCTGCTGCACGCGTTCGCGCGGCATGCTGGGAAAATCGAAGAAGCGGCGGAAGAAGGGGTCGTCGAAGAACGGACTGGTCCGCACCTGCACACGGGTACGCGTATGCACGTTGACGACCGCCGGCATGACCGCTTCGAGCACCGGCGCCAGCGAGGGCAGGGGTTCACCGTCGACCGAGGCCGGCAAGGCCGCCGGAGCACTGCGCAGCAGGAAAAGCAGGGTAAGGGTGAGCGAAATCCGAAATGCGTTGTTCATCATCGACCTGTAGGCTTTGGATTGCGGAGTGGAACGTCGCCGCGTTGGACTGGCCTTGGCGGCAACAGGTTCACTCCATCTGGCGTGGCCCGGCCCCGCGAAGACGGGACCCGCGACGCGCAACGGCGGGGTTGCATTTGCCGGCAAAACCCGGATGATAGAGGCGCAGCGCGGGTTTCGCGACCCAACATCTTGGGTCAGTAAGGCCTCGAGAGCACAATATGCTGAACCTGGACCAGCAAGTATTGCGAACCGATGTGACCGGCATGCCGCTCGAATGGATCGGCTACCAGGATGCCGTTCGCCTGATCGTACTCGAACAGGTCTGCTACGCCCTGGGTAGCGTCCTCTACCGGCTGCACGGCGGCATCAATGCCAGCAGCGGCCGCCGGACCGAGATCCCGGTCAACGCCATCATCGCCACGCACGGCTCTCACCCGGACGCCCACCGGTTTTACGACCGCTATACCCCGCCGCTGTCCAACCGTGCGCTTTTCCGCCGCGACGAGAACCTGTGCCTCTACTGCGGTGAGCAGTTTCGCGACCGGGAGCTGTCGCGCGATCACGTGCACCCACTCGCGCAGGGCGGCGTGGATACCTGGGCCAACGTGGTCACCGCCTGCAAGCGCTGCAACAACCACAAGGGATCACGCAAGCCCGAGCAAGCGGGCATGCAGTTGCTCGCCATTCCGTTCACGCCCACGCACGCCGAGTACGTCTACCTGCAGGGCCGCCGCATCCTGGCCGACCAGATGGAATTCCTGCTCGCCCATTTCCCGCGCGACAGCGTGCTGCGCAAGCGACTGACAGCGAGCTTCTGATGGCCGACCGCTCCGAAGCGCCGGGCCAGTCGCCGGCCTACCTGGTCGACGCCAGCGTCTACATCTTTCGCGCCTGGCACAGCCTGCCCGACCGCTTCGCCGACCCGGCCGGCAACCCGACCAACGCGGTCTACGGATTCGCGCGATTCCTGTGCGAGTTGATCGAACGCACCAGGGCCGATCGCGTGGCGGTGGCCTTCGACGAATCGCTCACGACGTCGTTCCGCAACGAGATCTATCCGGCCTACAAGGCCAACCGGGAGAGCGCGCCGGAAGAGCTCAAGCGCCAGTTCGCCTGGTGCCAGGACCTGGCGCGAGCGCTGGGCCTGAGCGTCTGCGCCGACGGCTACTACGAGGCCGACGACCTGATCGCCACTCTCGCCAGCCAGTGCCGCGCAAGGGGGCAGACGGTTTGCGTGGTCACCGGCGACAAGGACCTCGCCCAGTTGCTGGTCGAGCGCGATCAGTGGTGGGATTTTTCGCGCCGCAAGCCGCTGGATTCAGGCGGCGTGCGAGACCACTTCGGCGTCCATCCCCACCAGATTGCCGATTTTCTCGCCCTGACCGGCGATGCCGTCGACAACATCCGCGGGGTCCCCGGTGTCGGCCCCAAGACCGCCGGCGCGCTGCTGGCGCGCTTCGGCAGCCTCGATGCGCTCTACGACCGCCTCGACGAGATTCCTTATCTGAAGATCCGTGGCGCCAGGACGCTGGGACCGAAACTGCGCGAGCATGAGGCGGCGGCGCGCCTGGCGCGCCGCCTGACGGGACTGCACTGCGAGGTGCCGAAACTTTCCGGCATCGGCGACCTGAACCGCGGCCCGGGCAACGCCGACGCGCTCGATGCACTGCTCGACGGCCTGGGCTTCGGCCGTCCGCTGCGCGAGCGGCTGCACCGCCTGCGCGATATCAGCCCTCGCCCGACTGCTGCCCCTCGGCCTGCCGACGCTTGAGTTCGTCGAGCATTTCCCGTCCGACGTTCTGGACCGAGGCATTGTCGACATCGATCTTCATGATCGGCACTTCGGGCAGCGCCGCCCTGGGATCGCCCTCGGCGTCGACATGTCGCCAGTGACTGACGGCCAGGAAATACAGGTCACCTTCGTCCATCACGCCGAATGTCGGCGTATCGAACTCCTCGCGCGCAGCCGCCAAGGGCGCCACACCGTCCACGCCCAGGCCGTCGGGGCCCAGTTCCAGGCGAACGACTCGCTCGGGCGAGATGGCGTTCTGAATCGCGACAAGGTGACCGTTCCAGTGAAACAGGCCGTCGATGCCGCCTGCGTTGAAGGTTTCCGGCACGGCCAGCTTCCAGGCCTGCTTTCCACCGGAGGCGTCGACGACGAAGATGCCCAGCTCATAGTCAGCCACGTAGAGCAGGCTGTCATCGTCGTTCAGGGCGAGTCCGCGCAGGCTCGTGAAATTGGGATGGCCGAAGAAAGGCTTGAGATCCTCGGCGCCGGGCGCGAGCCGGTAGACCATCGGCGACTGGGTGTCGGCGGCGAAAACCGCTCCGTCGCCGGCGACCGCCAGTGACCCGATCAGGTTGCGGCCGCCGCCGCTGCTGACGGGGTACTCGGCCTGGAGTTCACCGCTTTCGAGATCCAGCCGCAGCAAGGCGCTGCGCACGTCGTCTTCGCGTGCTTTTCCCTGAAATTGCGACACGCTGCCGGTAGCCACCCAGAGGTGGCCGCGTTCGGCATCGACGGCCAGGTCAAAAACCGCCTGCAACTGGGGCACATCCCCGGGGCTGGCAAAGGTTTCCCATGCCTCGCCGTCGTCGCTGGTCAGGATCAGGCCGTCGCGGACGGTGCCGACGAAAAACCGACCGTCATCGCCCACCGCCATCGCTTCCGGCATGGCGAACTCCGGATCCAGGGTGGACCAAACGGAAACATCGCCGAAGGGCTGGCCGGCCTCACTCATCATGCCGCTGAGATGATCGTAGAGGTCGTGCCCGCGCATCGGCTCCACCGCATCGATCTCGTCCCAGTTTTCCGAAAGCCCCTGCTGCTGCATCTTGAGCATCATGTCGTAAGCCTGGCGCAGGTTGCCGAGCCGGGCATGCCCCTCGACCAGGTGGCGCATGAAATCCTGGTTGTAGGGACGCAGCCGATGCAGCTCCTCGGTGGCCTTCACCCAGGCCTCGATATCTTGTTCGCGGTAGGCTTCAGCAGCCTTGCCGAACCAATGGGCCATCTGCTGCCCGGGAGCCGGCTGACCGGCCTGGGACGACGGCTCGGATGACTCCGTTGCCTCGTCGGTCGCTTCGGCCGCCGTCTGGGCGAGAGCGCCGGAGAAAACCGGCAGGCCGACGGCCAGGGTGAACACCAGTGCGGAAATACGCATAATCCTTCCTGTATTGAATACGTTTTAATGGTCGATTGCGAGCGTTGGGACTGCCAAACGCCCGATTCGTTCAGCCCGACACTACTCACGCCCGGAGGGCGGTATATGTCCGATGAAACGCGCACATTGTACGACGGTCGCTACCTTCGCCTGGTCGAGCGTCGCGGCTGGGAGCTGGTCTCGCGCCGGCACCGGGTCGCGGTGCTCGTCGCCTGGACGCCGGCCGACGAACTGTTGCTGGTCGAACAGTACCGGGTTCCGGTCGAGCGCCGCACCATCGAGCTCCCCGCGGGACTGGTCGGCGACCAGGCCGGCCTCGAGTCCGAGCCCCTGCTCGAGGCCGCGCGACGCGAGCTGGAAGAGGAAACCGGCTGGCAGGCCCGCGAGGTCTCGGAACTCATGCCCTGCCCGACCTCGGCCGGCCTGACCGACGAGATCGCCGTGTTCGTGAAGGCGACCGACCTGGTGCGAGTCGGCGACGGGGGCGGTGATGAAAGCGAAGACATCGTGGTGCACGCGGTCGCGGTCGATGCCATCGACGACTGGCTGCGACAACGCCACGCGGCAGGGCTCGCCATCGACCCCAAGATCTACGCCGCGCTTTACTGGTCCCTGCGCGGGCGCTGAATCGCTCAGATCATCCAGCGGCCGACTGCGGTGACGATCACGATCAGCGCGCCGGCGGCAAAGACCAGCCAGGTCAGGCAAGTACCCCAGAAGCGTCCCGCCGAGTACCCGGCGCTGCGATTGAGCCCGACCAAACCGTGCATGACCCGGCCGACCAGCAAGGCCGCGCCCAGCAGGTGGACCAGCCAGGCCGGCGCGGCCGTTCCAGCCTCCACGAGTACGAGCAGCAGCAGCGCCAGGGGGACATACTCGGCAAAATTGGCGTGGGCCCGCACGGCGCGGTCGAGCACCTCGTTGCCGCCGGTGCCGATCCCGACCTGCAGCGTCCGGCGCAGCCGAACGACCTGCAGCGACAGCGCCAGGTAGAGCAGCACCAGCAGTCCGGCATAGAACATGGAAATCGTCAGAGCCATCCGGGAGTTCCCTCAAGATTGTCGAGACCGCAGTATAGGACGGGTACACTGGAAACGACCAAGCAATGACCGAGGAAATGAACCGACATGCTTCGAATTCTGATTTTGACGGCTTGCGCCCTGGCCGCCGGATCGACCGTGGCTGAATCTTCCGACGCGCCCGTCGCCATTGCCATTCACGGCGGCGCCGGCACGATCTCGCCCGAGCAGATGTCGCCCGAGCGCGAGCAGGCCATTCGCGCGGCGCTCGAGCAGGCCGCGCGCGCCGGTCATGCGGTACTCGAAGACGGCGGCCCGGCGCTCGACGCGGTGGTGGCGGCCATCCGCGTGCTCGAGGATGCGCCCGAGTTCAACGCCGGCCGGGGTGCGGTGCTGACCAACACCGGGACCGTGGAGATGGATGCCTCGATCATGGACGGTGCCGGCCTCGATGCCGGCGCGGTAGCCGCGGTCAAGCGCATCCGCCATCCGATCGAGGCCGCGCGCCTCGTCCTGCACGAATCGCCGCACGTGATGTTGATCGGCGAAGGCGCGATGAGTTTCGCCGAGGGTCACGGCCTCGAGTTCATGGACGAAGACTGGTTCATCACCGATTTCCGGCGCCAGCAACTCGAAGCGCTCCAGTCGAACGAACAGGCCGGCATGCAGCTATCGGAGAGCTGGCACTCGACCGTCGGTGCCGTCGCACTGGATACCGAAGGCAACCTGGCCGCCGCGACCTCGACCGGCGGCATGGCGAACAAGCGCTGGGGTCGGGTCGGGGATTCACCCATCATCGGCGCCGGCACCTATGCCGACAACCGCGCCTGCGCGGTTTCGGCCACCGGCCACGGTGAATTCTTCATCCGTCACGTCGCCGCCCACAGCATCTGCTCACTGGTGCGCCTGGCCGACATGGACCTCGAGACGGCCGCCGACCAAGTTGTCAACGAAACGCTCAAGCAAGCCGGCGCCGACGGCGGCGTGATCGCCATCGACCCCCAGGGCAGAATCTCCATGCCGTTCAACACGACCGGCATGTACCGCGCCGCCATCCATGCCGACGGCCGCTTCGAGATCGGCATTTACGGCGAAACCGAGTGATCGTCGGGGATGCGGAGGGCGAAGACTTCGGTTTCACCTGCCCCTGGTGCAACGAGCCCAACGAGCTGTTCATCGACCCAGACGAGCGCGGGCAAGTGGTGCTCATGGATTGCCGCGTATGCTGCCGTCCCATCGAGATCGCGCTACCACTGAATCCGGACGAGGCACCAGACGTACGCCCCGAGGATCAGTGAGGATGGCCCCTAGTCCCTAGTCCCTAGTCCCTAGTCACGCAATGCTACGTTCGCCCGCGTCAACTTTCCCCAGGCCGAGGTTCCGGCACAGCGCCAGCGGTGCGGTCGAGCGGTTGAGGGTATAGAAATGAATGCCCGGCGCGCCGCCTTCGAGCAAGCGCCGGCACAGGTCGGTGACGACCTCTTCGCCGAAAGCCCGCAGTGAACGGACGTCGCCCGCCGCTTCCCAGGCCTCGATCCGCTTGGCGATCCACAGCGGGATCTCGGCGCCGCACATGCGCGAAAAGCGCGCCAGGCCCGAGTAATTGGTGATCGGCATGATGCCGGGCACGATCGGCACGTCCACGCCCGCCGCGCGGGCATCCTCGACGAACCGGAAATAGCTCTCGGCGCCGAAGAAATACTGGGTGATCGCGCCATCGGCGCCGGCGTCGACCTTGGCGCGGAAATGCGCCACATCCGAGGTCGGATCCCTCGATTCCGGGTGATGCTCCGGGTAGCAGGCCACTTCGATATGGAAACGATCGCCGTAGTGCTCGCGGATGAAGCGCACCAGGTCGACGGCATGATCGAAAACACCCGTTCCCCCGCCCGAGGGCCGGTCACCGCGCAACACCACGAGCCGCTCGATGCCGTTGTCGCGGTAGTCGTCGAGCAGGTCTCGGATACTGTCGATGTCCTCGGACATGCAGGAAATATGCGGCGCCGCCGGCACGCCGGTCGCCTCGGCAATACTTCGCACGGTCTCGAAGGTACGCGTACGCGTCGACCCGCCGGCGCCGAAGGTCACCGACATGTACTCCGGCCCGAGTGCCGCCAGCCGATCACGCGAGCGTTCAAAGGTTTCCTGCTGTTGCTCGTTCTTCGGCGGGAAGAATTCGAAGCTCAGTTGCGGATTACTCATAAGGTTTCAGGTTTCAGGTTTCAGGTTTCAGGGCGGGCCCCGGTTCACTCTTTCCTGAAACCTGAACCCTGAACCCTGAAACCTTCTTTGCCTAGTAGCGGTAGTGGTCGGGCTTGTACGGGCCTTCGACCGTCACGCCGATGTAATCGGCCTGTTCCGGCTTGAGCTCGGTCAAGCGCACACCGATGCGCTCCAGGTGCAAACGCGCGACCTTCTCGTCGAGGTGCTTGGGCAGCACGTAGACCTGGTTCTCGTAGCGGTCGCCGTGCTTGAACAGCTCGATCTGGGCCAGGGTCTGGTTGGTGAAGCTGTTCGACATCACGAAACTCGGGTGGCCCGTACCGCAGCCCAGGTTCACCAGGCGGCCGCGTGCGAGCAGGATGATCTTCTTGCCGTCGGGAAAGGTGATGTGATCGACCTGCGGCTTGATCTCGTCCCACTCGTACTTGTCGAGGCTGGCCACGTCGATCTCGTTGTCGAAGTGACCGATATTGCACACGATCGCTTCGTCCTTCATCCGGCGCATATGATCGTGGTTGATGACGTTGTAGTTTCCGGTCGCGCTGACAAAGATGTCGGCCGATTCGACCACGCCCTCGTCCTCGAGATTGACCACCTTGTAGCCTTCCATCGCCGCCTGCAGTGCGCAGATGGGATCGACCTCGGTGACCCAGACGTTGGCCGACAGGGCCCTGAGCGACTGGGCCGAGCCCTTGCCGACGTCGCCGTAACCGCAGACGATGGCGGTCTTTCCGGCGATCATCACGTCGGTGGCGCGCTTGATCGCGTCGACCAGCGACTCGCGGCAGCCGTAGAGGTTGTCGAACTTCGACTTGGTGACCGAATCGTTGACGTTGATGGCCGGGAATTTCAGCGTCCCCTCGCGCTCCATGCGGTAGAGGCGATTGACGCCGGTGGTGGTCTCCTCGGTCACGCCCTGGATGTTCTCGAGCGCTTCGGTATACCAACCGGGGCTGGACTGCAGACGCTTCTTGATGGCGGCAAACAGCGCCTTCTCTTCCTCGCTGCCCGGGTTGTCGAGCACGCTCGGATCCTGCTCGGCCTGGGCACCGAGATTGAGCAGCATGGTGGCGTCGCCGCCGTCGTCGAGAATCATGTTGGCGGTCTGACCGTCGGGCCACTGGAAGATGCGATGGGTGAACTCCCAGTACTCGTCCAGCGACTCACCCTTGAAGGCGAACACGGGAATGCCGCGCTCGGCAATCGCGGCCGCGGCGTGATCCTGCGTGGAGTAGATATTGCAGGAGGCCCAGCGCACTTCCGCACCCAGTTCGACCAGGGTCTCGATCAGCACGGCGGTCTGGATGGTCATGTGCAGCGATCCGGCGATGCGAGCGCCCTTGAGCGGCTGGTCGTCGGCATACTCCGCGCGGGTCTGCACGAGACCGGGCATTTCGGTCTCTGCGATCTTCATTTCCTTGCGGCCGAAATCGGCCAGGCTCGGATCGGCGATACAGAAGTCCTTGTCGGTCGGCGCATATTGCTCGTCGAAGAGCACGCCCTTTCTTACGTCTTCGGGATTGGCGTTCATTGGTGCTTACCTCTTGGTTCTCTAGATCAGTGAATTCGTCGATTGATTTCGGGCTTCGTCAGGCACGAGCGCGCAATCGGCAAGTCCGATTGCGCCGCCAGCTGCCTTTTCGTTTCGAGCATTCGTTCATTCGAATTTCGAACGTGTTTGTAATTTGGTGCTTGTCATTTGCTGCTTGTTCTTCACAAACCGGCGTCGGCGCGCAGTGCCTCGGCCTTGTCGGTCTTCTCCCAGCTGAACGTCGTGAAATGCTCGGTCGTCTCATGACCCTCGCGCACGACCTTCGCCGAGGTTTCCTGCGCATGGCGGCCGAAGTGTCCGTGCGTCGCGGTCTCGCGATACATCGGGTGCAGCAGGTCCAGGGCCTTGAGAATGCCGTAAGGCCTGAGATCAAAATGTCGACGGATCAATTCCTCGATCTTTTCTTCGGGGATCTTGTTGGTGCCGAAGGTGGTCACCGACACGGACGTCGGTTCGGCCACGCCGATGGCGTAGCTGACCTGCACCTCGCACTTGTCGGCCAGGCCGGCAGCGACCACGTTCTTGGCCACGTAGCGCCCCGCGTAGGTTGCCGAGCGGTCGACCTTGGACGGGTCCTTGCCGGAGAAGGCACCGCCGCCGTGGCGCGCCATGCCGCCGTAGGTATCGACGATGATCTTGCGCCCGGTCAGGCCGGCATCACCGACCGGCCCGCCGATGACGAACTTTCCGGTCGGATTGATGTGGAAACGGGTTTTCTCGTGCAGCCACTCCGCCGGCAGCACCGGCTCGATGATGTGCTTCCTGACGCCTTCGCGCAGTTCTTCCAGGCCCACGCCGTCGTCGTGCTGGGTCGAGAGCACGACCGCGTCGATGGCAACCGGCTGCCCGTCCTCGTAGCGCAGGGTGACCTGGCTCTTGGCGTCGGGCCGCAGCCACGGCAAAGGATTGTCGCGGTGCTTGCGGATTCGCGTCTGCTGCTCGACGAGGCGATGCGCGTAGTAGATCGGCGCGGGCATCAGCACCTCGGTCTCGTTCGAGGCGTAGCCGAACATCAGGCCCTGGTCGCCGGCGCCCTGGTCTTCGGGAATCTCGCGATCGACACCCTGCGCGATATCGGGCGACTGCTTGCCGATCATGTTGATGACCGAGCAGGTATGGCCGTCGAACCCGACGTCCGAGGAGTCGTAGCCAATATCGACCACGACCTTGCGGATCAGGTCCTCCAGGTCGACCCAGGCGGTCGTGGTGATCTCGCCGCCGACGATCACCGCCCCGGTCTTCAGGAAGGTCTCGCAGGCGACGCGCGCGTGCGGATCCTGCGTCAGGATCGCATCCAGGATGGCATCGGAAATCTGGTCGGCCATCTTGTCCGGGTGGCCCTCGGACACCGACTCGGAAGTGAACAGGTAGGATCTCATGGCGCTACTTTATCTCTTGATCGGGATAGAAAGATATGGATTCTAACGTAGATGGGGCGGGGATGCATCCGAACCAAGGTTTCAGGGTTCAGGGTTCAGGGCGGCGAAGCGGCGGTTTGGTGGGCGGCTTTGCCGCGAAACCGCCCTGCAGGCCGATACGCATAGAACCCAAGCGCTGAGCTGACTGGTCGAGCAGCCTAAACGGCTGTCCCGCATTTCGCGCGGCAAAGCCGCCCACCAAGCACCGGCGGTTGCCGCCTGAAACCTGAAACCTGAACCCTGAAACCTTGCTCGTCCCGACGCCGTATCATGACCCCAGGCACCCCGCATAGGCCAAAACCCTGAGCCCGGAGACCTTCTTCCTGCTGCTGTTCCACGCCGTGCTGGCGCCGGCCACGGCGATTCATGCCATGCTCTTCAAGCGCGAACCCCGTGGCGCCTTCGGCTGGATCGCCGTGTGTGTGGTCACCCCGGTCGCTGGTCCGCTGCTCTACCTGTTTTTCGGCGTCAACCGAACACGCAGAAGCGCGCAGCGCTTCGACATGCCACCGCTGCGGTCGGGGGAACGCGGGGCCGCCGTAAGCCGGCTCCACCCCCTGCCCGAGGATCTTCCGGGCGCCTTTACCGAGCTGGCGCGCAGCGGCCGCGCGCTGAGCCGGCACGCGCTGATCGGCGGCAACCAGGTCGAACCCCTGTTCAACGGCGAACAGGCGTATCCGGCCATGCTCGAGGCGATCGAGGGCGCGCGCGAACGCGTCTGCCTGACGACCTACATCCTCGACGACGACCGCACGGGCCAGGCCTTCTGCAAGGCCCTGGCCGCGGCTGCCGGGCGCGGTGTGTCGGTGCGCGTACTGATCGACGGCGTGGGCGAGTGGTATTCACGGCCGCGCGCCAGCCGACGCCTGCTCCGGGCCGGCGTGCGAACGGCCCGCTTCCTGCCGCCGAGGCTGCTGCCGCCCTCGGCGTCGATCAACCTGCGCAACCACCACAAGATCCTGGTCGTCGACGACCGCGTCGGCTTCACCGGCGGCATGAACATCAGCGACCGGCACTGCGTCGACGCGCCCGGCACCGCCCATCCGACGGCCGACTTGCATTTTCGCCTGCGCGGGCCGGTCGTCGGTCAGCTCACCCAGGAGTTCTACCGCGCCTGGGAATTCGCGACCGGCGAGGCCATGACGCTCACACCCACCGTCGAGACCTCGGAGAACGACGTCATCTGCCGCACGCTGACCGACGGCCCGGACGAGGATCTCGACCGCCTGACCATGCTGCTGTCGGCCGCGGCGGCCAGCGCGCGGCGCTCGATCCGCATCATGACGCCCTATTTCCTGCCGCCGCGCGAGCTGATCGGCGCCCTGCAGGCGGCCGCAGTGCGCGGAATCGACGTGCACGTGATCCTGCCGGAGAAAAGCAACCTGCGCTACGTCGACTGGGCGACCCGCAACATGCTCTGGGAACTGCTGTTTCGCGGCGTGCGCGTGAGCCTTCAGCCGGCGCCGTTCAACCACGGCAAGCTGTTCGTCGTCGACGACTTCTACAGCCTGGTCGGCTCGGCCAACTGGGATCCGCGCAGCCTGCGCCTGAATTTCGAACTGCAGGTCGAAATCTACGACGCCGCCTTCGCCGCCCGCGTGTCCGAACACATCGACGCAGCCGCCGCCACGGGCCGCGAACTGCACCTGCAAGAAGTCGACGGGCGCACGCTACCGTCACGCTTGCGCGACGCGGCCTGCTGGCTCTTCAGCCCGTATCTCTAGTCCCGAGTCCCGAGTCCCTAGTCCCTGGTCCCTAGCGAGCCATGCGGCCAATCAGGCGGGAACCGTGCGCTCCGCGGCCCAGTGTCTCAATTCGGCGATGTCCTCGCGGCGCACGACCGACAGCGGCCGGGTGCGCTCGACCTCGGCCAGAAGGTGCTCGGTGGCCAGGGGTTCGCCTTCGGCATGCGCGACATAGAGAGCGCTGACGACAAGATGCTCCAGTTCGGCCCCCGAGAAACCGTCGGTGGCGGCCGCCAGGTCGTCGAGGGGAAACAGCTGTGGCTTGAGTTCCCGGCGCGCGAGATGGATCGCAAGCACCGCGCGGCGGGTTGCGGCATCGGGCAGGTCGACGAAGAAGATTTCGTCGAAGCGTCCCTTGCGCATCAGCTCGGGCGGCAGGGAACTCACGTCGTTGGCCGTGGCGGCAATGAACACGCGTGATCGATGTTCGGCCAGCCAGGTCAGGAAGGTTCCGAGCATGCGCCTGGAAGTGCCGCCGTCGTTGTCGGAGCTGGCCAGGCCCTTCTCGACCTCATCGATCCACATCACGCAAGGCGCCAGGCGCTCTGCCGCCCTGAGCGATTCGCGCAGGTTGCGCTCGCTCTCGCCGTGATAGCGGTTGAACAGGGCGCCGAAGTCCAGGTGCAGCAGCGGCACGCCGAACAGCCCGGCCGCCGCCCTGGCCGCCAGCGACTTGCCGCAGCCCTGAACGCCCAGCAACAGCATCCCGCGGGGCGGCTCGAGGCCCGGTGGCGGCTCGGCCGCGGCAAACACGTCCGCGCGCAGTGATAGCCAGCGCTTGAGGTTGGGCATGCCCGCCACTTCGGAAAAGCGCGCGGTCTCGAGCTCGAAATTGAGAATGCCGCCGGGATCGAGCAGCGCGAACTTGGCCTGCATCAGCTCTTCCAGGTCGCTTGGATCGAGCACGCCGTCGTCGAAGATCGCGTTGCGCGCAAGACGCCGGGCATCCTTCATGGTCAGACCCGACAGGTTGTTGACCAGCCGCTGGAGGGTCTTCTCGCACAGCTCGGCAGTTGATGCGCCCGAGCGACCCTCCCAGTTTCCGGCCTCGCTGCGCACCATGGCAGTGAGGGTTTCCGCATCCGGCGCATGCAGCTCGAATCGGCGGGCCGCCTTCTCGAGCTCCGGCGGCAACTCGATGCGAGTGCTGATCAGCACCACAGTCGGGCCCCGCCCCTCGGCGCCGGAGCGCGCGTTCTCGCGCAGCAGGCGCACGACAACCGGATCGTCGAGGTAGGGATGAAAATCGAGCAGCAGCACGATCGGGCGATCCTCGCGCTGGGCCAGGTGCATCATGGCCTTGTCCGGCTCTCGCAGCGATGCGGCCAGCGGTCGCTGTCGCTCCACCCAGTAGAGCCCTCGGGCGGAACTCCACTGGATCAGGGGCCGGTTGAGCGAACGCTGCAGCTCCCGGAACAGGTTGGTCGCATGCGGTTCGTCGTGGCTTTCGATCACCACCAGCGACGCGCCGCCGCGAACCAGGGCGGCCAGTTCCGCCAGCTCGGCGGCATTTACCGAAGATGCGAGAGATGCTGAATTCATGGCCCTTCCTGCCTGACGGGAGTCAACGGCAATTGTGCCTTAATTGATCTGGCCGGACGGCTCGACGCGCTCGGCGGATTCACCCCGCGTCATCCGGATGTTGGTAGAATTTCCAGCCATGCGCTATCTCCTCTCACTGGCCGTCCTTCTCGCCGCGCTCTGGCTGAGCATCTCCGGCGTTTACAAGCCGATCATCCTGGCGCTGGGGAGCGCTTCGGTTGTGCTGGTCGTCTGGCTTTCGGCCCGGATGGAAGTGGTCGGAACCGAGCACAACCCGGTCATCTACTCATGGCGGCTTCCGGTCTACTGGGCCTGGCTGGTCGGGCAGATCATCGCGGCCAACCTGAACGTGGCGCGCTCGATCCTGTCGCCGTCACGCATCGACCCGCGCCTGATCCGCGTACCGGTCGGCCACAGCTCGGCCGTGGCCAAGGTCACTTTCGCAAATTCGGTCACCCTGACGCCGGGCACGATTTCTCTGTACCTGTCCGACACGGAACTGCTGGTACACGCCCTCGACCGACAATCGGCCGAAGGTGTGGAAGAAGGTGAGATGGATCGCCGCGTCCAGTGGCTCGAAGCCGGCCGTGCCGGGGGAGCGTCAAGGTGAACACCGTTCTGGTCCTCACGACCCTGGCCATATTCGCGACCATGGCGCTGGCGCTGGTCCGCGCGCTCAAGGGACCGACAATCTACGACCGCATCGTCGCGGTCAACGTCTTCGGCACCAAGACCGTGCTGGTCGTCGCGCTGATCACCTACGTGACCGGCCACGCCGACCTGATCGACGTCGCGCTGGTCTATGCCCTGATCAACTTCATCGCGATCGTGGCCGTGCTCAAGCTGGTCAAGATGCGCGACCTCGCCGGCGCCGGCGAAGGGGATATTACCGATGGCTGACGGGCTGATCGATATCGTATCGGGGGTCTTGCTGCTGACCGGCGGTGCTTTCGGAATCGTGGGCGGACTGGGCCTGTTGCGCTTCCCCGACTTTTACACGCGCCTGCACGCCGCCGGCGTCACCGATACGCTGTGCGCCCTTCTGATCGTCGTCGGACTGGCGCTGCAGTCGGGTTTCAGCCTGCTCACCGTCAAGCTGGCGCTGATCCTTCTGTTCCTGCTGTTCACCGCGCCGACGGCGTCACATGCGCTGGCGCGAGCGGCCATGACCGACGACCTGGAACCTGAAACCGGCGACAGCGCAAGGCCCGAACAGGGAGCGCCGTCATCGAATACCTGATCGACATCGGACTGCTCACCTTCCTGGTGATCGTGGCGGTCGCGGTCGTGCGCCAGCGCGACCTGTTCGCCGCGGCCATGCTGTTCGCCATTTACTCGCTGCTGTCGGCCGCCCTGTTCACCGTGCTCGACGCCGGCGATGTCGCGCTCACCGAGGCTGCCGTGGGCGCGGGCATCAGCACCATCCTGGTGCTGGCAGTCCTCGCGCTCGCCCGACGCCACGAGCATCCCGTGCGGGGTCACAACAAGCTGGCGCTGATGGTCGTGTTCGTCACCGGCGCGGCCCTGATCTACGCCACGCTCGACATGCCGGAATTCGGGGCAGCCGACAACCCGGTCCAGACCCATGTCGCGCCCTACTACGTGGAACAGAGCTATCCGGACATGGGGGTCCCGAACATGGTCGCGGCCGTATTGGCCAGCTACCGCTCCATCGATACGCTCGGCGAAGCCTTCGTGATCCTCGTCGCCGGCCTGGCCGTGTTCGCCCTGCTTTCGGTACCGCCGCCACGACGGCGCGGCGAGCTCGACCCGAAGTCCGACGAAAAAACGGACGAGAAGGAGGATCGAAAATGAGGGGCAACGGCATCCTGCGCATCATCGCCCGCTTCCTGATCCCCCTGATCATGCTGTTCGGGCTCTACATCCAGTTCCACGGCGAGTACTCGCCAGGCGGCGGGTTCCAGGCCGGGATCGTCTTTGCCGCCGGCTGGATCCTGTTTGCGCTCATCTACGGCCTCGACGCCGCACTCAAGGTCATCCCCGAGCGTGCCATGTACTGGCTGATGGTCGGCGGGGTGATGCTCTACTGCGCCGTCGGCGTCGCCTGTGTCGCGCTGGGCGGGCATTTTCTCGATTTCTATCCACTGTTGCCCGGCGAGCATGCCGCGCAGCAGTTCGGCATCATCACCGTGGAGTTCGGCGTCGGCGTGACCGTGGCCACCGTGGTGATGATGATTTTCACCATGTTTTCTCGCCGCCGCCGCGAGCGCGACGAAGCCCTGGCCGGGGAGGACGGCTGATGGAGCTGCTCGGCCACTTCAATTACTGGATCGTCGTGGTGCTGATGATGATCGGCTTTTATTGCGTCATCGCCCGCGGCAACATGGCCAAGAAGATCATCGGGCTCAACATCTTCCAGACCTCGGTGTTCATCTTCTTCATCTCCGCCGGAAAGATCATCGGCGGCTCCACGCCGATCCTGCGCGAGGGCGTCGAGGTCTATTCCAACCCGCTGCCGCACGTACTCATCCTGACGGCCATCGTCGTCGGCGTGGCCACCACCGCGGTCGGCCTGGCGCTGGCGGTGCGCATCAACGAGGCCTACGGCTCGATCGAGGATGATCTGATCAGCGACGAAGAAGCGCGCGACGGGGAGCTGGACGGAAAATGACCATCACCGAACTGATGCCGTTCAGCGTACTCGTGCCGCTGATCGCCGCCCTGCCCTGCGCGCTGCTGCCCGGTCGCGTCGCGCCCTGGCTGCTGAGCCTGGCCGCGGCCATCACCAGCGCGGTGATCGCGGCCATCACGCTCTCGGCCGCCATGGACTCAACGCTGAGCTATGCCTTCGGCAACTGGCAGCCGCCGATCGGCATCGAGTACCGGGTCGACGCCGCCAACGCCTTCGTCGCCCTGCTGGTCTCCGGCCTGGCCGCCGTGACACTGCCCTGGGCGAAAGCCAGCGTCGACCGCGAGGTTCCCGAGCGCCAGGGCACTTTCTACGCCCTGTTCCTGCTGGCCTTCGCCGGCCTGATGGGCATCACCCTCACCGGCGATGCCTTCAACGTTTTCGTCTTTCTCGAGATTTCCTCGCTTGCCACCTACGCCCTGATCGCACACGGACCCGACCGGCGAGCCCTGCTGGCGGCTTTCCGCTACCTCATCATGGGCACCGTCGGTGCGACCTTTCTGCTGATCGGCATCGGCTTTCTCTACGTGATGACGGGCACGCTCAACATGGCCGACCTGGCCGAGCGGCTGCCCGAAGTGCAGGACACCAGCATGGTGCGCGCCGCACTGGCCTTCATCATCGTCGGCCTGGGCCTGAAGCTCGCGCTGCTGCCGCTACATCTTTGGCTGCCCAACGCCTACGCCTACGCGCCCAACTTCGTGACCGTATTCCTCGCCGGAACGGCCACCAAGGTGGCGCTCTACGTGATGCTGCGCTTCATCTTCACGGTCTTCTCGCCCGACTACAGCTTCCTGGTGCTGCCGCTTTCGGCCGTGCTGATGGCGCTGGCCATCGCCGGCATGTTCGCCGGCTCCTGGGTCGCCATGTTCCAGGCCAATCTCAAGCGCATGCTGGCCTACTCCTCGGTCGCGCAGGTCGGTTACATGGTGCTCGGCGTCTCGCTCGTCAGCCTCGCCGGCCTGACCGCCACATTTTTGCACCTGTTCAACCACGCGCTGATGAAAGCCGCGCTGTTCATGGCCGTCGGCAGCGTGATGTTTCGGGTCGGCTCGCCCCGGATCGAAGCCTTTGCCGGCATCGGTCGGCAGATGCCCTGGACGATGACCGCCTTCGCCCTGGCCGGGCTGTCGATCATCGGCGTGCCGACCACGGTCGGATTCGTCAGCAAGTGGCACCTGATACTCGCGGCGATGGAAGGCGGGCAGTGGTGGCTGGTGATGCTCATCCTGATCACCTCGCTGATGGCCGTCTATTACATCTGGCGCGTGGTCGAGGCGGCCTGGTTCCGCAGTCCGCCCGCAGGTCGGCCAGCCGTCGATGAGGCGCCGCTGCCGCTGCTGATTCCCGTGTGGGTGCTGGTCGCGCTCAACTTCTACTTCGGCATCGACACGCGCCTGCCGCTGGCCGGCGCCGGCGCGGCGGCCGAGGCGCTGTTCGGAGCGGGCGCGGGGGCGACACCATGAGCCCGTTGACCGTCGTGCTGATCCCTTTCATCGGCGCGGTCGCGATCGCCCTGTCGCATCGCCGCCCCCTGCAACGCGACATCTTCAGCTGGTCGGCGGCCGCGCTGTTCTTCGTCGGCGTGGTTCAGCAGATCGATCCGGTACTCGAAGGCGAGGGCCGCCAGCAGCTGGTCTGGACGATGATGCCGGGCCTGGAAATCGCCTTCAACATCGGCCCCCTGGGCCTGTTGTTCGCCCTGGTCGCCTCCAGCCTGTGGCTGGTCGCCAAGCTGTTCGCCCAGAGCTACATGAAGGCGCTGAACTACCCCCACCTGGCCCGGTTCTTC
The DNA here is from genome assembly GCF_042310355.1 of Wenzhouxiangella indolica. Lineage (NCBI taxonomy): Bacteria > Pseudomonadati > Pseudomonadota > Gammaproteobacteria > Chromatiales > Wenzhouxiangellaceae > Wenzhouxiangella > Wenzhouxiangella indolica. The sequence continues at coordinate 103,882 of NZ_JBHJMR010000010.1, forward strand.
GCCTGCTACGCCATCGCCCTGGGCTCGGCGGCGGGCATCGCCTTCAGCGCCAACCTGCTGACCCTGTTCATCTTCTACGAGATCCTGTCGATCTCCACGTATCCGCTGGTGACGCACTCGGGCACCGACAACGCCCGCAAGGGCGGGCGCACTTACCTGTTCTACCTGCTCGCCTCCTCGATCGGGCTGTTTCTGCCGGCCATCATCTGGACATGGCACGTCGCCGGCACCACCGACTTCACCGCCGGCGGCATCCTCGCCGGCAACATCGACCCGGTTTGGGTACCGGTGCTGGCCGGGCTGTTCATGTTCGGCATCGGCAAGGCGGCGATCATGCCCATGCACCGCTGGCTGCCGGCGGCGATGGTGGCGCCGGCGCCGGTCAGCGCCCTGCTGCACGCTGTGGCCGTGGTCAAGGCCGGGGTCTTCAGCGTCCTGAAAGTGGCGGTCTTCATCTTCGGCGCCGATTTCCTGGCCGAAACCCAGGCCGGCATCTGGATCGCCTGGTTCGCCGCCTTCACGATCGTGGCCGCATCCCTGGCGGCGCTGACCAAGTCGGACCTCAAGGCCCGCCTGGCCTACTCGACCGTGGGCCAGTTGAGCTACGTCGTCATCGGCGCGATGATCGCTACGCCGATCGCCATCACCGGCGCTGCAATGCACCTGGCCATGCACGCGGTGGCCAAGATCACGCTGTTCTTCGGCGCCGGCGCCATCCAGGTCGCGCACAACCGCAAGAGCATTTCCGAACTCGACGGCCTGGGTCGGGTCATGCCCTGGACATTCGGGGCTTTCACCGTCGGCTGCCTGAGCATCATCGGCCTGCCGGTGTTTGGCGGCATGTGGTCGAAATGGTACTTGTTGCTCGGCAGCCTGGAGGCGCACCAGCTGATCCTCGCTGGGGCGCTGATCGCCAGCTCGCTGCTCAACATTCTCTATCTGTTGATCATCCCGATCCGGGCCTTCTTCGCGCCGGCCGCTGAGGGCGTGCCCACGGAAGGCATCCACGAAGCGCCGCTGCCGCAGGTGCTTGCCATGATGATCTGCGCGACCGGCACGGTGCTGCTGTTCTTCTGGCCCGACCCCCTGTTCAACCTCGCGCAAATGCTGGTGCCGTGATGGATTTCATCAAGCGAAACGCCCTGCTTGTGCTTGTCGCCCTGTGCGCGGTGACGGCCGTCGCGGGCCTGTTCTTCCGCGCCGACAAGGGCGCCGAGTCGCTGCCGCTGCTCTATCCACTGCTGGGCGTGGTGTCCGTGGGCGTTGCCGTGCTGCTTGCTCGTGCGCTGGCGCCGCTGCTGGGCCGCGACCGGGGAGATGACAATGCCGATTGAGCTGCTGCCCGTCGGGCTGTTCCTGATCGGCGCGCTGGTCGCCGGATTCAGCAGCGACCGCGTCGCACCGCTGGTCGCCCTGCTGGTGCCGATCGTCTCGGCGATCGTGTCGCTCAACGTGCTCGCGCCCGGCGCGACGGCCGAGTGGGCGATCATGGACTACCGGCTGCAGCCGGTGAGCGCCGACCACTTTGGCCTGGTCATGACCGGCCTTTTCCACCTCGTGGCCGTGATCGGCGCGCTGTACGCCTGGAACGTGCGCGATCGTCTGCAGCATGCCGGCATCATGCTCTACATCGCCGGCGGCATCGGCGCGGTTCTGGCCGGGGATCTGATCAGCCTGTTCGTGTTCTTCGAATTGATCGGCCTGGGCGGCACCCTGCTGGTGCTGACTGCCCGAACCGAGGCCTCGCTGCCGGCGGCCATCCGGTACCTGGTCTTCCAGGTTGCCGCCGGTGTGACCCTGCTGGCCGGTGTCCTGATCCTGGGATCGAGCACCGGCGACTGGCAGTTCCGATCGATCGGCCTCGATGCGCCCGGCGGCTGGCTGATCCTGCTCGCCTTCGGCATCAAGTCCGGCTTTCCGCTGTTGCACAACTGGATCACCGACGCCTACCCGAAGGCATCGACCGCCGGCCTGGCGGTACTGGTCGCGGTCACCACCAAGGTCGGCGTGTACGGCCTGGCCCGCGGCTTTGCCGGCGAATCGATCCTGATCGTCATCGGCGCGGTGATGGCCTTCTGGCCGATTTTCTACACCCTGGTCGAGAACAACCTCAGGCGCGTGGTCGCCTACGCCATGATGGTTCAGATCGGGCTGATGGTGGTTGGCATCGGCATCGGCTCGGACCGTGCCATCGACGGGGTGAGCATGCACATCGTGATGGATGTGCTGTTCAAGATGACGCTGTTCATGGCCCTGGGCGTGGTACTCCACCGCCTGGGCACGACGCGTGCCGACCGCCTGGGCGGGCTGTGGCGCTCGATGCCGCTGACCACCGCCTGCGTGGCCGTGGCCGTGGCGGCCAATGCCGCCGTTCCCTTTACCGCGGGCTTCATCAGCAAGAAACTTCTGCTGTCAGCCATCGAGTACGGCGACGTGCCGGTGCTGCTCTGGCTGGCACTGGTGACGCTTTCGTCCCTGGCTGTCCTGTATGCCGGCGTGCGCGTTCTGTGGGAGGGCTTTCTGCGGCCCGTTGCGCCACGGGATGAATCGCCGGCCGACGCCCCCTGGCCGATGGCCCTGGCCATGCTGATTCCGGTGGTCTTGCTGATCGCCGGCGGCGTGGTGCCCGGGCTGACGGACATGCTGCGACCCAACGGCGGCGACTATTCACCGCTGTATGCCGGCAAGATCATCGGCCAGCTGCAGATGCTGCTGTTCGGCCTGCTCGCTTATGTCCTGCTCGCTCGCGCCGGGCTGGGGCTGCCGCAACCCGGGCCGGCCCGGTGGCTCGACGCAGAGTGGCTGTACCGGCGCGGCGTGCCGGCCGTGGCGAGCACGATCCGTCGTCTCCTGGCTTCCGCCGGCGAGCAGGCGACCCGTCACCTTGCCCGTGTCCTGGCGACAACGCCGGGCGATGGCCGGCTGGCACACCGGCTGGGACAAACCTGGCCGACCGGATCCATGGCGCTCTGGGTGGCCGTATTACTGGCCGTGATGCTGCTGTTCGGAATCAGCCGCGGCTGAAAGCACTGCCCTTGCGGCGCGCTCGAGTCCTCAGTCGTCGCCGCGCTTGTTGCGATGCACCACCCGGTACTCGACGTCGATCATGCCGTCATCCCCGCGCTTGCGGGAACTTCCGCCCAACCAGCGTCGCAGCGTGAGCACCACGAAACCGATCACGGCCGCGCCCACGGCGACGGCCAGGAACACCAGGCCGAGCAGAAAGCTCAGCGCCAGAATGCCGATTCCGAGGAGCACCATCCCGAAGCGGGCCAGCGGACTGCTCGGCGGCTGGTAAAATCGTTGCCATGGATCCTGCATGTGAGATCAGACCCCGTGAGTGAGCCAGTGTTCCTGTGCGCCGCCGACGACATGGCGGAGGGACAGTACCGCGAGTTCCAGATCGAGCTCGAGGGCGAGCCGGTGTGGCTGATCGCCACCCGCCATCGGGGACAGCTGCGCGCCTGGTTCAATCTTTGTCCGCACCAGGGCCGCCCCCTCAACTTCGCACCCGACCGTTTCCTGACCGACGGCGACAACCGCCTGGTCTGCGCACATCACGGCGCGGTCTTCGAGCCCGCCACCGGCCAGTGCGTGTCGGGCCCGTGCAAGAACGCCGCCCTGCGCGAAGTCGTCATCGACGAATCAGGCGGGCAGATCCGCGCATCCCTTCCAGCATAGCAGCTGACCGGCATGCCGCGGGTTGATTGCCGCATGCCCCGGGTTTGAGCTACAGTGAATTCCGGGTCACCGTGGAGACCGAACCGTGTACAAGCTGCTTGCAACCCTGATTCTGGCCCTGCTGCTGACGGCGTGCCAGGAAGCTGATGCCCCCTCGACGGCCCCCGACAACGACGACGCCGGTGCAGCGGCCGAAGCAACCACGGCCGACAGCGGCGAGACCACGCGGACCACCGATGACTGTCGGCTCACCATTGGATGGGATCCCTGGGAACCCTACCACTACGCCCCCGTCGGCAACCGCGTCCAGGGCCTCGATGTCGACCTGATCGAAGCCATGGCCGACGCGGCCGACTGCGAACTGGCCTGGGAACAGGGCAGCTGGGCCAGCATGCTGCAACTCGTCCGCTCCGGCGATCTCGACGTGCTGCCCGGCGCGACCCGAACCGCCGAGCGCGAGGCGTTCGCCCATTTTTCCGCCCCCTATCGGCAGGAGTCGTTCCGCATCCACGTGCGCGCCGATGAGTCCGATCGATGGTCGGGCATGACCCTGACAGAGTTGCTGGAAAACGATTTCCGTCTCGGGCTGACCCGTGGCTACATCTACGGCGAGGAGGTCGACGCGGTGCTCGACGACCCGCAATGGCGCGACCAGATCGTCGAAGCCCCGGTCGGCGAACTGAACTTCCTCAACCTGATGGATTTCCGCATCGACGGCTTTCTCGAGGACCCCTTCGTGGCCGCCAGCATCGACCACCGACGCGAATGGGGCGTGACCTTCGAGGCGCTGCCGGCCGATATTCATAGCGGCAGCGTGCACCTGATGTTCAGCAAGGCCGGCGTCGACGCTGAAGTGGTCGAGCGCTTCGACGACGCATTGGCCGAGCTGCACGACAGCGGCGAACACCAGCGCATCCTCGACCGTTACATGCAGAAGGACTGAGGGCTTGGTGGGCCATGCGGCTGAGCGTTACCTGACTAGTAGACCAGATTGAGCCCGACCAGCATCACGACCATGAAGATCACGCTCATGATGCCGCCGACCCGCACGAAGTCCTTCACCTTGTACCCGCCCGGCCCCATGATCAGGGCGTTGACCGGATGGGTGGGCAGTATGAACGCATTGGAGGTCGCCAGCGCAATCAGCAAGGCGTAGACGGCCGGATTACCGCCGGTAGCGAGCGCGATATTGATGGCGATGGGCACCAGCAGTACCGTCGCACCCACGTTCGACATGATCAGGGTGAACAAGGTCGCCAGGGTCGCAAGCACGATCTGCACGACCAGGTCCGGGACGTCACCCAGTGCGTCCAGCACCTGCTCAGCCAGCCAGGCCGCCGTGCCGGTCACTTCCATCGCGATGCCGAGCGGAATGAGTCCCGCCATCAGGAAAACCGTCTTCCAGCTCACCGCCTGATAGGCTTCGTCCATGCTCAACACGCCGGTCAGCACCATGCCGATGGCACCCGCCATCAGCGCGATGGACAGCTCGAAATCGGTAAACAGGATCAGGAACAGGCTCAGTCCGAAAAAACACACGGCGTGCACGACTTTCTGCGGACGCTGCTCCTCTTTCGGGATGTCGGTGGCGACGATGAAGTCCTTGTCGCGCGCCAGGCTGGCCAGGTCGCGCCAGGTCGAATGCGACACCAGGCAGTCGCCGACCTGTAGCACGCCCTCGCGCAAGTCCTCGGTGATGATCTCGTTGCGGCGGTTGATCGCCAGAACGGAAATACCGAAGCGCGAACGCAGGCGGGCGTCACCGATGGTCTGGCCGATCAACCGCGAGCCCGGCGGTATGACGACCTCCGAAATGCCGGCGCGGGTCGGGTTGAACAGGCTGCCGAAAGTGCGCAAGCGCGGCTGCAGGCGCAGGTTGTTGGCCAGGGCGAACTCACCGACCTGCTCGCGCGTTCCCATCACCCCCAGCACCGTACCGACCCAGATCATCTCGCCGGCCGGCGGCGCCAGGCGCGGCTGGTCGGTGTTCTGGATGGCGAGCATCAACGGCGCACCCTCGAGATTCTCGGCTTCGGCGATGCGCATGCCGACCAGCGGCGAATCGACGGTCACCAGCATCTCGTAGAGATCGCCCTCGATGCCGTAAACCTCCTTGAAGTAGTTCTTGGTGCGCCCCGGCGAAGCCGGCTTTTTTTCCTCGGTCTTGGGCAGCAGTGAAGAGCCGGCGAGCAGGAAATAAAGCAGCGTGCTCACCAGCAAGCCGAGACCAACGAGGGTGACGTCGAACAGCTGGAACGGCTGCATGGATTCCGCACCCGGGGGCAGCGAGCGGTTGGATGTGTCGATGAGATCGTTGAGCAGGATCAGCGGTGAGGAACCGACCATGGTCATCGTACCGCCCACGATGGCGCAGAAACCCATCGGCATGAGCAGCCGCGACAGCGGCAGGTCCAGGCGCGCGGAAATGCGGCTGACCACGGGCATGAACAGTGCCGTGGCGCCCACGTTCTGCATGAAGCTCGATGTAATCCCAACGGTCGCCGAGAGCATCGTCCCGATGCGCGATTCCGACGGCCCGCCGACCTTGACGATGAACGAGGAAACCACGTTCATCACGCCGGTCCGGTCCAGGCCGGCGCCGAGTATCATCACCGCGATGATGGCGATGACGGCGTTGGAGGCAAACCCTGAAAAGAGCTGATCGCCGGGAATCAGGCCAAGAAGGCCCACGAGCACCATGATGCAAATGGCGGCCACGTCCAGGCGAACCAGTTCGGTGACGAACAACACGACGGTCAGCCCCAGCAGCATCAGCACCAGTATCATGTCGCCGCTGAGGTTCAGGCCGCCGTCCATCGTGCGTATGCTTGGATTCCGTGCTTGGTTCGAATGATTCCCGTTCGATTACCTTACCCGAAGGATAACGGGAATGCGCGGATTTTCAGTAGATCGGCGCGCCTGGAACCCGATCGGGTGGGGAATCGAATCGGGGTCGCTGAAAGACCGGATCATTCGCTGCCGGCGGCGCGGAGCGCTTCGGCCTCTTCGCGCAAAGCCGCCGCGCGGTCGGGGCGGCCGAGCTCGTCGTAGGCTTGGGCCAGGAAATCCATCGCCTCGATTCGCCGAACAAAGTCCTCGCCCACCAGTTCGCCCAGGCGATCGACGGCGGTTTGCAGGTGATCCCGCGCAGCCTCGAAATGGCCGGCCGCCAGTTCACTCTGCCCCAGGCCGAAGTGGACGAGGCCCTGGAACATGTGGGATTCGGGCATGACGCTGCGCCGCTCGAGCGCCTCACGATGCATGGCCAGGGCCTGGTCGACCTGTCCCGAATCGCGATAGGCGTTTCCCAGGTTGTAGGTAAAGGCCACGGACTGTGGGTGATCGGGCCCGTAGCGCTCGACGGCCATGCCGCGGGCCCGCTCGTAGTAGGGCAGCGAGGCTTCGAGCTTGTCGTCCCCACCCTGCTGCCGGAGGGCGCCGGCCATGTTGCCGTACTGCACGATCAGGCCCGGGTGATCTTCTCCATAAAGCCGCACGGACTCGCGCAAGCCTTCGCGCAGTACGCTCTCGGCCTCGGCGTAGCGCTGCTGCCTGAGTAGTACCACGCCTCGGTCGTTGAACAGCTTTGTCCTGATCGATCGCGCCGTCGGATCGTCCCACTCGCTGGTTGCCTCAAGGGCAGCCTGAAACCACTGCCCGGCTTGCTCCAACTCGTAAATCTCGGAATAGGACTGCCCCATTTGCCGCATGACGCTGACGTAGGTCCAGCGCAGGGCATCCGGGGGCTCCGGCCCGATCTCGTCGAGAATGCGCTGGTAGATCGCAAAGGCCTCGTCGTGACGCGCCTGCTCGAAGCGGACGCTGCCCCGGATCGACAGCAGGTCGAGCCACTGCACCCGGCGCTCGGGAAGATGCTGCTCTGCCGTATGCAGCAATTGATCGACGCGACGCTCGGCATCGGCCAGCTTCGACTCCTGGATATCGATAAGGCTCAATTCCGCCCCGGCATCGAGGTAGATCTCGACGGCCTGCCGTCGATCGATCAGCTCAAGCACATTCTGCAAGTGCTCACGCGCGCGTTCGTACTGGCCGAGGCTGGCGTAGACCTCGCCGATCGTCAGTTCGATCTCGGCGCGAATCCGGGGCTGGCCGGCCAGCTCCTTGTCGACCCGCTCGGCGGCATCCGCAAGCACCCGGTCGAGCACCGGCGTTGGCGCACCTTCGGCGACCTCGGGATCGATCGAAGACAGCATACGGGTTGCAAAGGCCGCGATCTGCTCGGCCCGGTCGGCCTGGGCCCGCGCCTCCAGAAGACCGTAGACCGCGACGACCAGACCGGCCACCAGCGCCAGGGTCACGACGCTTGCGGCCGAAACCGCCAGGGCATGGCGCGCAAGAAACTTGCGCCCGCGATAGGCGCGCGTGTTCGGCACCGCCTCGACCACCTCGTTGTTCAGGTAGCGCCTCAGATCACGCGCCAGCGAAGCCGCCGAGTCGTAGCGCTCCTCCCGGTCGGGAGCCAGTGCCCGCGCCAGGATCCAGCGCAGCTCGCGGGGCAGATGCCGGGCGTCGTGCGCCGATTTCAGGGCATCGCCGTCGAGCGGCGTGTCCCGGCCGGTCGAACCGAGCAGCATCCGGCGAATGGAGTCGATCGCAACCGTGTCGTCAGCCGGTGGCGGACGACCATCGGTCAGCAGTTCGAACAACAGGACACCGAGCGAATAGACGTCCGTTCGGGTATCGACCTCGGCCGCGGGGCCGGCCAGCAACTCCGGGCTCATGTAGCCACGCGTCCCGGCCCGGTCGGTTGTATCCGAGCGCGCACGACCTGCGTGCTCGACCACCCCCGTTGCCACCCCGAAATCGATGATCTTGGGCATGGAAACCCCGTCGACGCGATCGACCAGGACATTGCCGGGCTTGATATCGCGGTGGATCACGCCCTGCTGGTGGGCATGCTGGATGCCGCCGCAAACACGCACGAAAAGATCCAGCCGCTGCTCGATACCGAGGGCGTGCCGTTCGACGTGATCGACGATGGGCTCCCCCCGCACCCACTCCATGGCAAACCAGGGTCGACCGTCATCGGCTGTTCCGGCATCGAACACCTGGGCAATCGCCGGATGGTGCATGCGCGCGAGCATCTGCCGTTCCACCTCGAACATGGCTCCGACCGAGCCGCCCTGCGCACGTGCGCCAATCAGCTTCAGGGCCACCTTGCGCTGCACCGGCTCGAGCTGCTCGGCGAGATAAACCTCGCCCATGCCGCCGCGGCCGAGCTGCCGAATCAGTCGATAGGCCCCGATCCGGTCGGGCACGTCCGACGCCGCCGAGGCAGCGGACCCGGCACCGTCGACGACGGTTCGATCCTCATCGGGTGGCACGTTATTGCTCATGTTCGAAAGCCTGTATCGAAATACCCCTTCAGGCGTCTGGCTGGCCCAGGGGCGTGGCACGCGAGTATCGGCGCCCGGCCGGGCCGCGTGCAAGCCGCACTCAAACGGCAGCCGCGTAGCGCGTCGGATCAGCCAGGCCGGCGGCTTCGAAGCCCGAGCGCCGAAGACGGCAGGAATCGCAACGCCCGCAGGCTCGGCCTGACTCGTCGGCCTGGTAGCAGGACACGGTCTGGGCGTAATCGACGCCCAGCGCCACGCCACGAAGGATGATTTCCGCCTTGGAGAGACTGATCAGGGGCGCATGCACCCGAAAGCCCGCGCCTTCGACGCCGGCGCGGGTCGCCACCTGGCAAAGCGCTTCGAAGGCCGCGATGAACTGCGGCCGACAATCCGGGTAGCCGGAATAGTCGACGGCGTTGACGCCCACGAACAACTCGGTGGCCTCGATGACTTCCGCATGCCCGAGCGCCAGTGAAAGCATCAGCGTGTTGCGAGCCGGGACGTAGGTGGACGGGATGCCGCTTGTCTCGGCCTCGGACACCTCGATGTCGTCGGTCAGCGCTGAACCGCCGATCGCACGCAGGTCGACGCTCACAACACGGTGCGAAGCCGCTCCCAGGGAGCGGCTCAGCTGCCGGGCCGCCTGCAGCTCGGCGCGGTGGCGCTGTCCGTAATCCACTGCCAGGGAGTGACACTGGTGGCCGGCAGCAACCGCCTCGGCCAGCACGGTGGCCGAATCGAGACCGCCGGAGAGCAGCACCACCGCCCGCGCCGGACTCGAACTCAAGATGCCAGCTCCGCGGTCGAGACCACGCGGTTCTTGCCGCGCGCCTTGCCGGCATACATGGCATCGTCGACGCGTTTGACGAGATCGTTGAAGCCCGCCCCGGGTTCGATCTCGGTCAAGCCAAAGGTCATCGTCAGCGACAGCGGTCGTCCACTCACCCTGGGCGGCGACTCCTCGATGGCGCGCCGCAGGTTCTCCGACACGCTTCGCGCGCCGCTCTCGCGGGTGCCGGGGAGGAGAATGAGAAACTCCTCCCCACCCCATCGGGCGGCCACATCCACGCCGCGCACCTGGTTTCTGATCAAGTTTGCAACGTGAACGAGCACATCGTCGCCGACCTGGTGACCGAGGGTGTCGTTGATTCGCTTGAAGCTGTCGATATCGGCCATGATCAGCGAAGAAGGTTCGTTATCCTCGTTGCGGCGCAGCAGGGCCCGGTCGATCCTTTCGCTCATGTCGCGCCGATTGGACAAACCCGTCAGCGGGTCCGTGCGTGCGGCCCGGTCGAGCGTGTGCGAGACCCGACGTCCGAGGCGGAGACGGCTGTAGAGCAGGGCCATGACCACCAGCAGCAGGACCACCGTGATAATCGAGCCGGCAATGATCAGCCGTTGTCGCCTCAGCCGCTGCTCGGACACTTCCGATCGAGCGCGCTCGAGCGCCAGCTCGCGTTCAAGCTGGTCGGCGCGGAACGTCTGCTGCAGCTGTTCGACCCGGGCCGCCAGGTCCTCGGTGGCTTGCGCGTCGTTGAGTGACATCAGGCGCTCGAGCCGACGGAACGCCGACTGGTAGTCGCCGCGGGTCTCCAGCGCCGAGACCTGTCGCCGCAGTATCTGTTGAAGCAGAACCCGGTTTTCCCCGGGCACCAGCGCCTCGGCCTCGGCGAGCAACGCCAGAGCTTCATCCTCCCGTCCGAGTGCCAGATACGCATCGGCGCCGGTCTGCAACGAGTTGACCACGCCTGTGGTGTCGCCCACCTCGCGTCGCAGCTCGAGCGATTGCTCGTGGTAATCGAGTGCCTCTTCGACCCGGCCAAGATGAATCAAGGCGCGAGCGATATTGTCGGCGGCGTACGCGATTCCGCGCGGATTCTCGAGTTCTTCGAACAAGCCCAGCGCACGACGGTTGTAATCGAAGTTGGCTTGGTGCTCGGCCCGTGCCGCCTCGGAATCGCCGGCTTCGGCATGGGATTCGGCCATGCGTGCCGCCAGCGCTCCGAGATTGACCAGCGTGCCGGCGATGCCTTCCTGCCAGCCGATCTCTTCGAAACCCTCGAGGGCCTGGCCGTGGTAGACGCGCGCCTCTTCCCAGTTGCCCAAGGAGTTGTGAAGGTTGCCGATATTGCCGGCCGCGCGCGCGGCGCCGCCGATATCATCGGCTGCCCGGCTCGCCTCCAGCGCCGCGAGATAGTGTTCCAGCGCTCGGTCGTGGGCGCCGATCTCCCAGAAAACCACGCCGGCCGTTCGTCGCACCGAGGCGATCCGGACCGGATCCGTCACGTCCCCGGCCAGGACCAGGGCCTGGTCGACGGCTTCGATCGCCGCCTCGTGCTCACCCAGGATATGCAGGTTCGAGGCCACCGCACCATGTACCATCATGACGCCCGCAGTACATTCGGCGACCGCGCTATCCGCCAGGCGTTCGAGCAACTCACGCCCCCGCTCGACGCCCTCGGCCGCATTGCGATCTCGCATGGCGCGAATCGATTCGGCCTGCTCGAGCAAATCACCGCAGGAAGGCTGCTGCGACGCAACCGGCTGCATGGCGAGCACGGCGGCAATGGATAAAATCGTCAGAAGCCGGACCATACCGCAGAGTATAGCGGCCCGGGGCGGGCGCGATGACGCATTTGACCGACTCGGTGGCGCATCCAGAATCAGGCGTGACCGAGAATTGCAGACTGTCGCCATGATCGAGCGGCCTGGCGGCGCTCGGTTCGAATGGGGATTGGATATGAAAAAGCCCCGTCGAGTGACGAGGCTGCTTCTGAATTTGGCGCGCCCGGCAGGATTGCTGCGCGGCCTTCGGCCGCTTGGCCTACGGGCCGGAAGTGCTGCGCACTTCAGCGAGCTTGCGCCTGGCGGCGCTCGGTTCGAACCTGACTTGTCATTGGTCGCAGGTTCGAATCGAGATTAGATACGAAAAAGCCCCGTCGAGTGACGAGGCTGCTTCTGAATTTGGCGCGCCCGGCAGGATGGCTGCGCGGCCTTCGGCCGCTTGCCCTTCGGGCTGGCGCTTCGCTTCAGCGATTGTGCGCTGCGCGCACAATTCGAACCAGGATTGTTATTTGTCGCAGGTTCGAATGGGGATTAGATATGAAAAAGCCCCGTCGAGTGACGAGGCTGCTTCTGAATTTGGCGCGCCCGGCAGGATTCGAACCTGCGACACCCGCCTTCGGAGGGCGGTACTCTATCCAGCTGAGCTACGGGCGCGTAGCGGAGCATTGTAACGCAATCGCGTTTGCCTTCGACAGCCCGCAAGCGCCGGGCATGCTGCGGCCGGCCGGCCGCATCACGTACACTGCTGGCATCAGCCGACCGCGTTCGCTGCGCATGGAGCGGCGGGGTCGGAGTTCCATCGAGCACGACGGGTAGGCCATCCACCATGACCGCGCAGAAACTGCTCATTCTCGACGACGACGCGATGATCGGAGACACGATCGAGCGTATTGCGCGAACCGCCGGCTTCGAGTCGAAGGTCACCCAGCACGCCGAAGCCTTCTTCCGGGCGCTCGATAGCTGGCAGCCCTCCCACATCGCCCTCGACCTGATCATGCCCGAAATGGACGGCGTGGAAGTGATGGTCGAACTCGCGCGTCGCGGCTGCCGGGCCAGCATCATCATCACCAGCGGCGTGGGCAGCCGCGTGCTCGATGCGGCGGCACGCTCGGCCGCCGAGCACGGCCTTCCCATTGCCGGCGTGGTATCCAAGCCATTTTCGCCGGAGCAGCTGCGGGAACTCCTCCTGCGCTCGACCGGCGAATCCGGGATCGGCTCCTCACCGGCAGCGGAACAGGACGGCGCCGCCGCCGATATCGGTCGCGAAGAGCTCGAAACGGCGATCGAGGAGCAACAGATCAGCCTGGTCTACCAGCCCAAGGTCCATTGCCGCAGTCGGCGCCTGGCCGGCTTCGAAGCCCTGGTGCGCTGGAACAGCCCCGAGCGCGGCCTGGTTCTGCCCTCGCACTTCATTCCGGTCGCCGAGTCCTGCGGACTGATCGGCAGCCTCACGCGTCGCGTCATCACCGGGGCCCTGGGCTGGTTCGGCGGCGAGCTGGTGCACGCGCTCGAGGGGGGCGAGTGCAGCGGCAGTGCCGCAGGGCACCCCGGGCCCACCCTCTCGATCAACCTGTCGGCCCGTTCGCTCGACGACACCGACTTCGTCGATCATGTCGCGGGGCTGTGTGAGCAGGCGAAGTTGAGTCCGCACCGAATCGTCTTCGAGTTGACCGAGACGAGCGCCATGGAGGATCCGGTTTCCTCGCTGGACCTGCTCACCCGCCTGCGGATGAAAGGCTTCCAGCTATCGATCGACGACTTCGGCACCGGCTACTCGTCGATGCTGCAGCTCGTGCGCCTGCCGTTCTCGGAAATCAAGGTGGACAAGTCCTTCGTCATGTCGGCGGCGCGCTCGCCGGAGTCTCGCGCCGTCATCCGCTCGATCATCGAACTGGGTCATTCCCTGGGGCTGCAGGCCACCGCCGAAGGCGTGGAAGACCAGGCGACGCTGGACCACCTGACCCGGATTGGCTGCAATCTCGCCCAGGGCTACCTCATCGCACGGCCGTTGACCGGCGAACAGGCCATGGAATGGACGACGAGCCACCTTACCGACTGGAAGTAGCAAGCCAGGGAAGGCGACCCTCGATCATCGCGGCGATTTCGCCGGCCTCCACCGGACGGGCGAACAGGAAACCCTGGGCGTAGGAGCATCGATAGCTCGCCAGCAGCGAGAGTTGCTCGTCGCTTTCGACGCCTTCGGCTACCGTCTGCATGCCAAGATCGGCCGCCAGGGCGCAGATCGTTCGCGTGATCGCCTGATCCTCGGGATCGGAGACGATGTCGCGCACGAAACCCCGGTCGATCTTGACCACGGAGATCGGGAAATTCTTGAGGTAGCTCAGGGACGAATAACCGACTCCGAAATCGTCGACGACGATGCGCATGCCGATTTCGTCGAGCTTGTGCAGCATGCGCCGATTGCGGGCCAGGTTTTCGATCAGCACCTCTTCGGTGATCTCCAGGTGCAGTCGCTCGGGTTCGATGCGGTACTGGTGCAGCAGTACGCTGAGCTGCTCGGCGAATCCCGCCTCGTGGATCTGGGCGCCGGAAACGTTGACGGCCAGCCACGGCAGGTTGTCGGAAAGTTGCTTCCAGCGGGACAAGTCCGACAGCGCGCGGTCGAGCGCAAACTGCCCGAGCCGTCCGATGATGCCGGTTTCTTCGGCCACGCGGATGAATTCCTGCGGCGGCACGGCATAGCCTTCCCGGTGATCCCAGCGCAGCAGCGCCTCGACACCGCGCATGGACAAGTCGCGCATGTCGACGATCGGCTGGTAGACAACGCGAAAGTCGCCGTCCTCCAGGGCGTGGCGGATATCCCGGCTGAGATTGAGGCGATGCTGCGCCTGGGCGAGCATCTCGCGCGTGAACACGGCGAACTGGTTGCGTCCGGCGTTCTTGGCCTTGAACAGCGCCGTGTCGGCATTCTGGATCAACTCGGTCACCGACCGGCCCGATTCCGGGTAGTAGGCGATACCGATGCTGCCGGAGATGAACAGGCGGTGGTCCTCTACGGCGAAACCGCCGTCGAGCGAGCGCAGGATGTTGCCGGCCAGTTGCTCGATCTGATCGCGGTCGGCGCGCTCGACCGCGATCAGGAATTCATCGCCGCCGTGGCGACCAATGAAGTCGCGGTCGCGCAACACGCCCGCCAGCCGGCGCGGGACCTCGCACAACAGCTGGTCCCCCAGCTGGTGGCCAAGCGAATCGTTGATGTCCTTGAACTGGTCGAGGTCCAGGAACAGGACCGCCAGCTGGGTTGTATGGTCGCCGTGGTGTTCGATCTTCTCGGCCAGGCGGCGTGATATCCCGGATCGATTGGGCAGCCCCGTCAGACCGTCGTGGTTGACCAGGAATGCCAACTCGCGCTCGGCCGCTTCGCGCTCGCCGACCTCTTCCTCCAGGCGTCGGTTGGCGCGCGAGAGCACCCGGGCCTGGCCGCTGGCGTTGAGCCCCAGGAACACCACCGCGGCCAGCAGCAGCGACAGCAGGATCCCGCTCAGCAGGACAACCCCGGGCATGGCGGTACTCAGTTGATCCCGGATCTCGTCGCTGACGGCGAACTCGAACAGGAAACCGGCCTCGTCGTTGTCCAGGTCGACGGTAAAACCCGCGTCCCATTGATCCGGCAAGGGCCGGGGCGGAAAGGGATAGACGTCCCGCCCCCGGGCAACCACGTGCAGATCGAGCGACTCGCGGAAAAGAGCGGGAATCATGGCGTCGACGGCTTCGGGGAGATCCATCGTGGCGGCGAGATACCCGACGTGCCCATCATCGGTACCGATCGGCGTGATCATGCTGATGCCCGGTCTCGAGTCGGGAAGAATCCGCGGGCGGGTCACCACGATCTCGCCGGTCGCCCGGGCCACCGCGATTGCCGGACGGATATCCTCGTCAACCGGGAAGCGCTCGCCGAGCGACACCAGTTCGGTATCGCGGCTGCGAACCCACAGCACGGAAAGATCGGGCCCGAGAACAGCCAGCGTTCGATAATATTCATAGTGCGACAGAAACTGGCCGGCGTTGATTTCCCAGCCGTCACGGTCGTCCAGGCCGTAGTGCGCCAGGCGCGTCGACATGCGTCGATGCGCGTTCATCTGCTCGCTCAAATCGGTGAGAACGTCGGCTTCGATATAGCCGGCCAGGTTGCCGACGTAGCGTGCCAGCGAGGCATCCTCGGCCGACTGCAGGCCACGGTAGACGAAAAGCGTTCCGGCGATTCCGGCCAGCAGCAGGAGTCCGGCCAACAACGGACTCCAGCGCTGAGGCTGATCGAAACGACGATCGCTGGCGGGAGCCGGCGGACTCACGGGGTCGATCCGGTGGATGGCAATGCGACTGGAGACGGGATAGGCATGAAATGACGGGGCTGGGTTGCCCGACCCTGATGACGTGAGTTTCTCTTGATCGTTCGCAGTATAGCGCAGGCTCCCGGCAGGTCACAGCTTGTGAACCGACTGGTAGACTGAACCCGGCAATTCAGCGGATACATGTATTCATGCTCGTTCTCAAGGCTCTGGCCGCCGGCGTCCTGGTCGGCGCTATCGTGATCGAGGCGACCCTGGCCGGCCTGAAGTCTCTCCTGCCCGCGGCGACCCTGCTCGTCGATGCCGGCGAGCGTTTCACAGCGCCGCTGGTCTGGCCCCTGCTGCCGCTGCCGGCATTGATCTGGATGCTGGGCGGGGCGCTGGGTGGCGCCATGGCCGGCGCGATGGCACCGAGATCCGGCTGGGGGCTGGGCGCTGGCCTGCTGCTGGGTCTTCCGGCCTTCCTCGTTGTCGGAATGGCCACGCCCGGCAATCCGGCCGCGCTCCTGGCTGCGTCCGTGCCACTCGCCGGCTCGGCCGCCGGGGCTGCCCTCGTGGCCCGGCTACGTCGTGAAGACGCTACTGTATCCACGAGCGGGCAGGCGGTATAATTCCG
This sequence comes from Wenzhouxiangella indolica, assembly GCF_042310355.1. Classification (NCBI taxonomy): domain Bacteria; kingdom Pseudomonadati; phylum Pseudomonadota; class Gammaproteobacteria; order Chromatiales; family Wenzhouxiangellaceae; genus Wenzhouxiangella; species Wenzhouxiangella indolica. The sequence goes on from NZ_JBHJMR010000010.1 coordinate 120,411, forward strand.
GTTTTTGCGGCCCGGCATCGGGCCGTGGTCCGCTTTCAGTCAATCGTGAGGTCCGTCCGGCGTGTCCGAGCAACATGATCGTCAATTCATTCAAACGTTCAGCGCGGTGCTGGCCGGGCTGGCCGCCTTCACCGTGGTCATCATCGTGCTGGCCCTGATCATCCACAACCGCGAGTATGACGGCGAGCAAAGCGCCGCGCGACAGGCCGCCGTCGAAGAGCGACTGCAGCCGGTTGCCGGTGTCTACGCCGGCGAGACGGGACGCGCCGCGGCCCAGGCCGCCGCCGAAGAGGCGGCCGCCGGCAGCGAACAGCAGGTCGCGTTCGAGGGTTCGACCGACGGCGAGATGATCTACAGCCGTGTCTGCGCCGCCTGCCACGACTCCGGCGCTGCCGGTGCGCCGCGCATGGTCGCTGCCGAAATGGGGGAGCGGCTCTCCGACAAGGGCCGCGAAACGCTCGTTTCCAATGCCATCGATGGTATCAACGCCATGCCCGCACGCGGTGGTCGAAGCGACCTCAGCGACGAGCAGGTCACCGCCTCGGTGGATTACATGCTCGACCAGGTGGAATAAAGGCGAGCCCGCTCACCGGCCATCTGCGCCTGCAGGTCCGGGAATAGCTTCAGAAATGCCTGCTCGATCGCGGCCTCGTGCTCGTCGAGCAGGCGTATTCCTTCCGCCAGCGGCCAGCGACGCCCATGGCGTTGCGCCAGCAGGCCGAAAATCTCCTCGAGCATGGCGCGCTCCCCGTAGCGCCGCCACAAGCCGCGGCTCTCGGCCCACAGGCTGAAGCGCACCAGCCTTGGCGGCAGTCCCGCGCGATGCCTCGCCAAAGTCCGGTCGATCTCGTCGGCCAGTTGCTCGAGCGGCATGGGCCCGAAGCGCGACCAGTGGCGCGTGAGCATGTAGTCGAACAGCACATCGAAGATCACGCCGCCGTAACGCCGCCAGGGTGGTTCGAGGCCGTCGAGCAGGCCGAACACGGCCGGGTGGGCGTCACTCAGGGTATCGATGCGCCGATGCAGTTCCACGCCGGCGGCCCAGCCCGCGGGAAGTTCGGCGAGGGCCTGCCGCCCCTTGACGTGATCCCCGAGAAATGCCCCGAGCCGTAACCCCTCGGGGGCGCCGGCAAGCACGACGTGCGCCAGATGATTCATGCCGGATCGGGATCCTGCAGCCGTCGGTTTGAGTGAGTTATGATGATGCCCCCGCAATGGGCCACGCGGCAAGTTCGGTGGCACTCAAGCGGCGCTGGCAACCGTCAAGGACCCTGCATGGATACCGACCCGGCCCACTTCCCGAGCGAATCCACCGAACTGTTCATTTCCGGCCCGGCCGGGCGCATCGAATGCCTGGCCGACCTGCCCGAAAGCGACGACGAGCGGCCGGCAACGGCCGTCATCTGTCATCCGCATCCCCAGCACGGCGGCACGCTGCGCAACAAGGTCGTGACCATCATGGAGCGCAGCCTGCGCGAGCTCGGTTTGCGCACGGTGCGCTTCAACTTCCGCGGCGTGGGTGACAGCGAAGGCGAGTTCGACGACGGAGACGGCGAAACGGACGACCTGATGGCGGTGATCGACTGGGTCCGCAAGGTCCGGCCCGACGACGATCTGTGGCTGGGCGGCTTTTCCTTCGGATCCTACATCGCGCTCAGGGCCGCCCAGGATCTGCCGGTGCGCCAGCTCATCTCGATCGCACCACCGGTCGAACGATACGGGTTCGAGGACCTGCAGCCACCCAACTGCCCCTGGCTGGTCGTCCAGGGCGACGAGGACGAAGTGGTATCGCCCGAGGCCGTCTACGCCTGGGCCCAGAAACTGGGGCAGGATGCCAACCTGGTGGTGATGGAAGGCACGGGACACTTCTTTCACCGGCGCCTGATGGACCTGCGCGGCCTGATCAAGAATCACGTCCAGCCCAACCTGCCCTGACCGTTACTGATGAAGGCCGACTACGGGCCGTTGGGGCGTTATCGGGCCCTGGTCGACGGGAACCGGCTGCAGGCCGACGCCGTGCAGGAGGCCGTATGCGAACGCCTGGAAGAACGCTATCGGACGCTGGTCGACCAACCCACGGGATGGATCGACCGCTGGCGCCGGCGCCATCCGGGCGTGAGTGGGCTGTACATTCACGGCGGCGTCGGTCGGGGCAAGACATTGCTCATGGACCTGTTCGCCGAAAGCCTCGACGAGGCCGACATCCCGGTCTGGCGCATCCACTTCCACCGCTTCATGGACCACGTCCAGGAAGCGCTCAAGCGGCACGGGCGACAGCGCGACCCGCTGCCGGCAATGGCGCGAGAAATCGCCGGCCGTTGCCGGGTGCTTTGCTTCGACGAGTTCCACGTCAGCGACATCGCCGACGCCATGCTGCTCGCCGGCCTGATCCAACCACTGTTCGAGCGCGGCCTCTGCCTGGTCGCCACCAGCAATACCGCCCCGGCGGATCTCTACGCCGGCGGACTCCAGCGCAAGCGCTTCGTCCCGGCCATCGAGGCCATCGAGCGTCACTGCGAGGTCGTCGAGCTGGACGCCGAAACCGACTACCGGCTGCGAGAGTTGACCCGGCACCGAACCTACTACTACCCAGCAGACCCGGACGCAAGGGAGGAAATGGCCGACGAGTTTGCCGCCCTCACCCGCGGCGAACGGGTCAGCGACATGACCCTCGAGGTTCGCGGCCGTCACCTCAAGCCGCGCTACCGGGCCGGCCCCGTCGCCTGGTTCGATTTCGAGACCCTGTGCCTGGGGCCTCGCTCCAGCGGCGAATACATCGAACTGGCCCGGCGCTTCTCGACGCTGTTCCTGAGCAATGTGCCGGCCATGGACGAGTTTGAAAACGACGCCGCCCGCCGCTTCATCCACCTGGTGGACGAATGCTACGACCGGGCCGTCAAACTCGTGATTAGTGCCGAAGTCGCGCCGGAGGAGCTGTACACGGGAAAACGCCTGGCCGCCCCCTTCGAGCGCACCGTCTCGCGACTGATCGAGATGCAGAGCCACGAGTACCTGGGGCGCGAGCACCGGCCCTGACGGGTTGGCTGGTTGGCTGGTTGGCTGGTTGGCTGGTTGGCTGGTTCGCTGGTTCGCTGGTTCGCTGGTTCGGCAATGATGCTCTCGGTTGCCGGCATTCCATTCGCGGCGAAGCCGCCCCGCAGACCGAGCGGGTACCGAACGAGCCAACTAGCAAACCAGCCAACCAGCAAACAACCGGAGGTCAAACCTCGATCAATGTCTCGATCACGTGCTGCACGTAGGCGTCGAAATCCGGCTCGTCCTTGTCCGGCACCAGGCCCTGGGCCTGGAGCTGCAGGTAGCCGACGTATGAGGAGTACATCAGGTTGGCGCGGTGGCGAGCCTCGGTATCAGGAAGGCCCAGCTCCCGCAGGGCACCGGCCAGGTATTTGACGCGGCGCTCGGTCACGCGCCTGAGCACCGGCCCGATGCAGGGATGATCGGGCGTGGCACACAGGGCCACGTAAATGCGGTGGGTCAGCGTCTGCCGGCTGGTGCGCCAGACGAAATCGGCCAGGCGCTCGGCCGCGGCACTGCCGGCACTCAGCGAGAGCTTGAGGTGCTGCCGGTCCTGCTGTTCCCAGCGCGCCAGCGCCCTGGCCAGCAGTTCGTCGCGGCCGGGAAAATGCCAGTAGAAACTACCCTTGGTAATTCCCAGGCGCCGCGCCAGGGGTTCCACCCGCAGGGCGGCGATGCCCTTGTCGGCGATCAGCGCCAGCGCTTCCTGCTCCCAGTCCGCCGGGGTCAACGAGGCCTTCTCGCCGCCTCCGCTACACTCTGTACTTGATTTGGGCATGTCGATCCGCGATGGTATTCGGTGAACGTTCGGCGCCGCACTCAGGGCACTTGTTTGTGGGCCTTACCGAACCAATATCAAACTGCATTGACTAACGAATAGGGTAAACCCATACTCTGCCGTATGGAAGCTGTACGCAAACTCAACGACGATATTCGCCGACGCCAGATCTGGACCGATGACGGCATCCGCCTGAGCCTTCGCTATTATGGCGATGATCGGGCGCCCTGTGTGCTCATGGCCCATGGCTTCGGCCAGACCCAGTATGCCTGGGAAGAAACCGGGCGCCGTCTCGCCGCCGCCGGCTGGCAGGCGGTCAGCTATGACGCACGCGGCCACGGCGAGTCCGACCGCGCGCCCAGCGGCGAGTACGACTTCGAGCAGTTCGTCGAGGACTTTCGCCGGGTCTGCGCGTCGCTGCCCAACCGCCCGGCGGTCATCGGAGCGTCGATGGGCGGCCTGACCGCCCTGCTGGCTCATTCCGAGAAACCCAAGGTGGAGCTGTCATCGCTGGTTCTGGTCGACATCGCGCCGCGCTGGGACGACAGCGGAGTCGAGGCGATGCTGTCGTTCATGCGCCAGAACCCCAAGGGTTTCGAAACGCTCGACGACGCCATCGAGGCGGTTCGCGGCTTCCTGCCCCATCGCCGCCACAACGGCTCGGGTGACGGTCTGACGCGCAACCTGCGCCAGGGCAGCGACGGCCGCTGGTACTGGCACTGGGATCCGGCCATGCTGGCCCTGGCCGAGAAGAGCAGCAACCTGCAGTCGCGCCTGAAATCGGCCTCGCGCCGGCTCAAGATTCCGACTCTGCTGGTCGCCGGCGGCCAGAGCGAGATGATCGGCCAGGAGCATATCGAGGAGTTTCTCAAGCTGGCCCCGCACGCCGAACAAGCCACCGTCGAGGACGCCAGCCACATGGTGGCCGGCGACCGCAACGACCATTTCATGGGCGCCGTCACGCCGTTCCTCAAACGGCAGGCCGCTCAGGGAGCAAGCTGACATGATGATCCTGCTGTTCTTGCTGGCCCTGCTCGTCGCCGGGCTGGCCTGCGCCTATTTCCGCGCCTCGGTGACCACCTGGGCCATCGTGACCGGCATTGTCGGCCTCGGGTTCACGATCGCCGGCGAACCTGGCTGGATTTCGCTGACGCTGTTCTGGCTGCTGTTTGTGCCGATCGCGGCCGTGCTCACCAACCGCAACTGGCGACGCGAATTCATCACCGGGCGGCTGCTCGACAGCTTCGTCGGCATGGTGCCAACCATTTCGGAAACCGAGCAGGTCGCGCTCGACGCCGGAACGGTGGGATTCGAAGGCGAGCTGTTCGGCGGCAATCCGCGCTGGAGCCGCTTCATCAAGAAGCCGCTGCACGAGCTCAGCACCGAAGAGAAGGCCTTTGTCGACGGGCCGGTCGAGGAACTGTGCGGCATGATCGACGAGTGGGAATTCACCCATTACCGGGCCGGAACCTCCGACGAGGTCTGGGAACACCTCAAAAAGAACAAGTACTTCGGGATGATCATTCCGAAGGAATACGGCGGGCTGGGCTTTTCCGCCGTTGCCCACCGCGCCGTGCTCGAGAAGGTCGGCGGCCTCAGTTCCACGGTCGGTTCGATCGTCGCCGTGCCTAATTCGCTCGGCCCCGCCGAACTGCTGCTGCACTACGGCACCGAGGAACAGAAAAACCACTACCTGCCCCGCCTGGCCTCGGGCGAGGAAATTCCCTGCTTCGGCCTGACCAGCACCGTGGCCGGCTCGGACGCGACCTCCATCGCCGACTACGGCGTGGTCTGCAAGGGCAAGTTCAACGGCAAGGAAACCCTGGGCATCAAGCTCAATTTCGAGAAGCGCTACATCACGCTGGCGCCGGTCGCCACCGTGGTCGGCCTGGCCTTCCGTCTTTATGATCCCGACGGCCTGATCGGCGATACCGACGATATCGGCATTTCCGTGGCCCTGCTGCCGGCCGACACGCCCGGCATGGACATCGGCCGCCGCCACTTCCCGCTCAACAACCCGTTCCCCAACGGCCCGATCCGCGGCAAGGACGTTTTCGTGCCGCTGGATTACCTGCTCGGAGGCACCGAGCACGCCGGCAACGGCTGGCGCATGCTGGTCGAGTCGCTGTCGGTCGGGCGTGCCATTTCGCTGCCGTCGTCGACCACAGGCGGCGCCAAGGCGGCCACCATGGTCACCGGCTCCTACGCACGCATCCGCAAGCAGTTCGGCCTGCCCATCGGCCGCTTCGAGGGCGTGGAAGAAGCACTCGCCCGCATGGCCGGCTACACCTACGCCATCAGCGCGCTGAGCCGCCAGACCGCCTCGGCGGTGGACGACGGCGAGCGCCCGGCCGTTCCGGGTGCGCTGGCCAAGTACCATGCCACGGAAATGAGCCGCGAGGTGCTTCGCGACGCCATGGACATACACGGCGGCAAGGGCATCATCCTGGGGCCCAAGAACTACCTCGGCCGTGCCTGGGAAGGCGCGCCGATCTGGATCACGGTCGAGGGCGCCAATATCATGACGCGCTCACTGATGATCTTCGGCCAGGGCGCGATCCGCTGCCACCCCTACGTACTCAAGGAGCTGCAGGCCCTGCAGATCGAGGACGAGGAAGAGCGGCTGGTCGAATTCGACAAGCTGCTGTTCGCTCACATCGGTCACTCGATCTCCAGCGCCACGCGCGCTTTCGTTCTGGGCCTGAGTTTCGCCAAGTTCACCGCCGTGCCGGGCGATCGCCGCACGCGCCGCTACTACCGCAAGCTCAGCCGCTACAGCGCCGCTTTCGCCTACCTGGCGGACGTGATCATGCTGACCTACGGCGGCAAGCTCAAGCAGAAGGAAAAGGTCTCCGGCCGGCTCGGCGACGCGCTCAGCCAGCTCTACATCTGTTCGGCCATGCTGCGCCGCTTCGAGCACGAAGCCCGACCGGCCGCCGACCAGCCGATCATGGCCTGGGCGTTCCACGACGCCGTATACAAGATCCAGAAGGCCCTGGCCGGCACGATCGACAACTATCCGATCGGCTGGATTCGTCCGTTCCTGCGCCTTATGGTCTTCCCACTCGGCCAGCGCGAGCGCGCCCCGAACGACCGCCTGGGTCACAAGGTCGCCGCGCTACTGCTGTCGCCGTCGGAAACCCGCGACCGCCTCACCCGCGGCTGCTACAAGACCGCCCGCGAGGGCTACTGGCCCGGCATCATGGAAGCCCTGCTGCCGGACGTGATCGCGGCCGAGCCCGTCGAGCGCAAGCTGCTCAAGGCCGAGCGCGCCGGCCAGGTCACCGGCTACACCTTCGAGGAGCGCCTGGAGCAGGCGCGTGAGAAGTCCATCCTCACCGAGAAGGAAGCCGAGCTGCTGGCCGACGTGCGCAAGCGCAGCCTCGAAGTGATCGCCACCGACGATTTCGATATCGCCGAGCTGCAGGCCGGCCTGACCGAAAAGGGTGACGAGATCCGCGAGGCGCGCAAGCCCAGGGCAGCCTGACCCTCCCCGGTCGGCCCTGTTGTCGACCGGCTCCCTGCGCTATACTGCCCCGCGCCGGTCGGCCCAGCCACCGGCGCTTTCTTTTGAAAGTCACTAACGATCTCGTTAGTAGAAACCGCAACAGGTGTTTCGGGAAACCGGTGAAAGTCCGGTACTGCCCCCGCAACTGTAACCGGCGTCGGCCCTGGGCCGATGCGGCCGGAAGAATCCACTCCGCTCGACGAGCGGGGGAAGGTTCCGGCCCGGGCTCTCCACCGGAGAGACCTGCCGGAAGTCAGGAGACCGGCCTGCTGCTTTGGACACAATGACCGGGTTGCGGCGGGCGACCGGGTGTCGAAGACAGCCGGGGTCCCTCTCGCTGTCCTTGGCTCCTTGGCTTTCCGCCCACCCGATCCAGTGCGCGGGTGAGCGCAAGGAGCAAAAATCATGCACAGCAAGACCATTCCCATGCTGGCGACCGTCGGCATGCTGTTCTCGGCCGTCAACGCCACGGCCGAATCCACCTACGAAGGCGAGCCCGTCCAGGTCACGGCCACGCGCTCGGAGCAGGCCGCCGACGAGTCCCTGGCCGCGGTGTCGGTCATCACGCGCGAGGACATCGATCGCGCCCAGGCCCCGGACCTGCTCGAGCTGCTGCGCCTGGAGGCGGGCGTCGATATCGTCCGCAGCGGCGGGCCCGGCGGGCAGACCAGCCTGTTCATGCGCGGCACCAACTCCAACCATGTGCTGGTGCTGGTCGACGGCGTGCGCGTGTCCGCCGCCGGCTCGGGCGGATTCACCTGGGAGATCGTCGATCCGGCCATCGTCGAGCGCATCGAGATCGTGCGCGGCCCGCGCGCGGCGCGCTGGGGCTCGGACGCGATCGGCGGCGTTATCCAGATCTTCACACGTCGGCCCGACGGCGCGGCCGCCCGCGCGGCCTACGGCCGCTACGACGACCGGCAGCTGTCGGCACATTTCGGAAACGGCTTCCTCGGGCTCAATGTCGCCGCCCGGAACGTCGAAGGCTTCTCGGCTCAGAACCCGTCGGGCCCTGCTTATGACCCCGACGACGACGACTTCGACAACCTGAGCGTGAGCGCTCGCGGCGATCATCGCCTGGGCCGTGGCGAGCTCAGATGGTCGGCCCGCCTGGCCGACGGCGACGTCGAGTTCGACCGGGGCGAGTCGGACTTCCTCAACTACGCCCTGCGCGGCGCCTACCGCCAGCGGACCGACGGCCCGTGGATCTGGGAAGGTTCGGCCGCCTTCTACCGCGACAACCTCGAGACCGACAACGGCTTCAGCATCTCGGATGCAGCCACCCGCCGCGTGCAGACCGGTTTCCAGGCCGAGCGCGAAATCGGCGCGGGCACGACCTGGCTGCTCGGGGTCGACGCCTGGCACGTGGACGGCGACACCAGCGACTCCTTCGACCGCGACCGCGAGAACATCGGCGCCTGGACCGGCTTTGACGGCCGTCGCGACGCGCTGTCCTGGGAAGCGAGCCTGCGCGCCGACCACGACAGCCAGTTCGGTTCGGCGCTGACCGGCAACCTCGCCGGCGGCTGGCGCATGAGCGAGTCCCTGCGCCTGTCCGCCAGCCTGGGACGCGCCTTCCGCGCGCCGAGCTTCAGCCAGCTCTACTCCCCCGGTTTCGGCGGCCAGTACGCCGGCAATCCCGACCTCGACCCCGAAACCTCGCTCAGCGGCGAACTCGGGCTCGACTGGTTCGGTCCCGGCGGGCACGGCCTGGGCCTGAGCGTCTACCAGAACGATGTCGAGGACCTGATCGCCTTTTCCGGCCCCGACTTCCGGGCGATCAATATCGAGAAAGCGCGCATCCGCGGCGCGGAACTGAGCTATCGCTTCACCGCGGACCGCTGGCGGGCGGAATCGAACCTGACCTGGCAGGACGCCGAAAACCGGACCCAGGACAGCGCCCTGCTGCGCCGCGCCGACATCAAGGGATCCATCTCCCTCGACCGGACTTTCGACAACGGCGGCTGGCTGGGCACCGAGATCGTCCACATCGGCGAGCGACCCGATTTCGGCGCCGACCTGCCGGCCTACACCCTGCTCAACCTGCGCGCCGGCTGGCCGCTGGGTGCGGGCCTGACCCTCGAAGGAAGGGTGGAGAACCTGACCGACAAGGACTACGAACCGATCGCCGGCTACAACGCCGCCCGCCGCTCGGCCTTCGTGGCCCTGCGCTGGCAGTCGCACTGAGCCCGACACACTGAGCCCGGGCCGGCGCGAACCGGCCCGGAGCGACTCAAAACATGCCGGTTTCCAGGCGCGCCTCTTCGCTCATCATGTGCTGGTTCCAGGGCGGGTCGAAGACCAGGCGAACATCGACTTTGTCGATAGTGGGAATGCGCCCGATGCGGTCTTCGACATCGGCGACGAGGATGTCGCCCATGCCGCAGCCCGGGGCCGTCAGGGTCATGTCGATCGAGACGCGCCGCGTGTCGTCATCGACTTTTTCGATATCGCACTCGTAGATCAGGCCCAGATCGAGGACGTTGATGGGGATTTCGGGGTCGTAGACGGTCTTGAGCTGGCTCATGACCAGCTCCTCGACGTCCTCGTCGGTGGCATTGTCGGGCAGCCTCGGCGCCGGCGGCGGTTCCTTGCCGATGGCGTCGGCCTCGTCACCGGCCAGCCGGAACAGGCGGCCGTCGACATAGATGGTGAAACTGCCGCCCATCTGCTGGGTGATGTAGCCGACCGTACCCGCAGGCAGCTCCACCGGCGCCCCCTCGGGCACCATCACCACCTCGCAGTCGCGCTCGAATTTCACCGGTGTATAGGAGTTGCCGAACATGGTCCACCCGAAACAGGATTGATTTGGTCCCTATTATATCGGGCTCGTGGAGGAATCGTTCAACGCCTGTGATAAATCCAGCCGGAGCAAAAGCAAGCAACCACCGAAGACACTGAACGCACCGAAATTTGATTTGAACCATCCACTTCTTCGGTGCCTTCGGTGTATTCGGTGGTTTCCATATTTTTATTCGCTTTCAAGACCCAGCGCGCGTTCGCTGGCCTGGCGGGTGAGCGGGTGGTAGCCGGGCCTGGCGCGCTCGTAGACTTGGATGGCCCAGTCGCGGCCCCAGTCGGTGTCGGCCAGGGCGCTGTAGAGCGGGCGGGTGAACTTGTTGCGGCCGACTTCGAGCAGGAAGGCCTCGAGACGCTCGATGCCCGGCTCGTAGCGCGTCTCGACCGAGCGCATCAGCCACTGGAACAGGATCTCGTAGTTACCCGATTCGCTCAGGGCGAAGGCCTCATCGAGCTCGGCCATGCGCTCGGCGTCCAGGCCGTCCTCCAGGCCGATGAGAAAGTGCAGCCACTGGTAGACCGACCAGCCATCGGCCGGAAGCTCGCGGGTCTGGGCATCACCGGCCAGCCAGCGCTCGCGCCAGTCGTCGACGCGCTCGAAGGCATCCGACTCCGGCGCGACCGCGAACTCGGGCAGGCCCGGCTGGTAGAGCCACTGGTCAACGGCCTCCATGCTCAAGGCATCGGCATGCCCAGCGACCAGGTTCTCCTCGAGGTAGTCACGGAAGGTCGTGGTGGTGATCGACTCGAAGGCGAAGTGGTCGAAGTAGGCACGCAGGAACTCATCGATGGCCTCGCGGCCCACCTGGTGCTCGATCCAGTCGAGGAAGAACCGGCCCTTCGAATACGGCACGCCGATAAAGGCCTTTTCGGGGTCCTTGTCGTCGACGTCGAGCACCAGGCTGGCCATGCCGTCGTCCGTGTTCTCCAGTTCCTCGACCAGGTCCTGCCATTCGAGCACCGCGAGCTGGCGTTCGACGTCCTCGCCGTAGAGCGCTTCCATGATGCGCGACTCGAAGTAGACCGTGAAACCTTCGTTGAGCCAAAGGTCGCGCCAGGCGGCGTTGGTCACCAGGTTGCCCGACCAGGAATGCGCCAGCTCGTGCGCGACCAGGGCGAGCAGGCTGCCGTCGCCGGCGATGATGGTGGGCGTGACAAAGCTCAGGCGCGGGTTCTCCATGCCGCCAAAGGGGAAGCTCGGCGGCAGAACCAGCAGGTCATAGCGGCCCCAGCGGTACTCGCCGTAGAGGTCGACGCCGATGTCGATCATCTCCTCGAGCACGTCGAACTCCTCGGCCGCGGCCTCGATCCACTCGGGTTCGGCGTAAACACCCGAACGCGCTCCGGTCTCGGCGAATTCCAGGTCGCCGACGGCAATCGCCATCAGGTAGGACGGTATCGGCTGCGGCATGTGAAAGCTGTACTCGCCCGAGTTGTTGCGCTCGAACGGGTTGCCGGACGCGCCCATGACGGCCATCAGGTTCGCGGGCACCCGAATGGTCGCATCGAAGGTGTAGCGCACCGCCGGCGTGTCCTGCAGCGGCACCCAGGTGCGCGCGTAATGCGGCTGGCTCTGCGAAAACATGAAGGGCTCACCCGACGAGGTCTGTTCACCGTCGAGCCACTGCAGGCCGAAAGCCTCGGGCGAGCTGGCGTAGTCGATGCGTACTTCGTCCACACCCTCGGGCAACACGATGACCAGCGGCCGGCCGAGATCGCCCTCACCGTGGGCATCGGCCAGGCGCCAGGACAGCGGCCGGAAGTTGCCGTCGCCTTCCGGCGCGGTCACGTCGCGGATATCCAGGTCCCGGGTGTCGAGCACCAGGCGCGGATGTTCGGGATCGACGCGCTCGAGCTCGAGCGTCACGTGCCCGGACAGAGTGTGCTCGGCCATATCGGCATCCAGGTCCAGGCGCAGGTGCTCGACGCGCACCTTCTCGTACTCGGCGAAGCTGTGCGGATCGGTTCCAGTCCGGACCTGCCATTCCTCGGCCGGCTCCAACGGCGCTTGTGACTTGTCGCCCTGACAGGCGGCGAGCAGCAGGATCGACAGAACAGCAAGCGGCCATCCTTTCATCTTCAGGGTCATGACTTTTCCTTCTCGCTTTGGCAAAGGCGATGAGACGCAAGCCGCATCGCCCGCAGGGACTTCACTTTCGGTGCATTCGGTGTCTTCGCGGGTTCCGGTAGTTCACGGAATACCCGGACGGGACGAATTCAGAGCGCGTCGTCGCCCTCTTCGCCGGTGCGGATGCGCACGGCGCGGTCGACGTCGGTGACGAAGATCTTGCCGTCGCCGATGCGCCCCGAGGAGGCCGTCTCGACGATCGTCTCGACCACGCGATCGGCATCGTCGTCGGGCACGGCGATCTCGAGCTTGAGCTTGGGCAGGAAATCCACGACGTACTCGGCGCCCCGGTAGAGCTCGGTATGCCCCTTCTGGCGGCCGAAGCCCTTGACCTCGCTGACCGTCATGCCGGTCACACCCACCTCGCCGAGGGCGTCACGCACGTCGTCGAGCTTGAACGGCTTGATGATGGCGGTAATCAGTTTCATGGATCGCTCACACGTTTATTGGAACCGCAGATAAACGCAGATTAACGCAGATCGAGCGCGGAATTGGAAGGGCTCGCAGATCTTCCACATGGTCTTCCGTTCCATGCGCACACGTTAACGCGACCGGCTGCCCAGCCCCACGGGGTCACCGACCTCGGTCGGCTGCCCTGCCCGAACTTGCGAATATTGTCCGATTTGCAGTCTACGCTTTCATCCCCATCTGCGTTAATCTGCGTTCATCTGCGGTTTCCATTGAAGTAGCAACTTATGCGCCCCGACTTTCAGACCCTCGACGAAATCACCCGCCGGCTGGCAGCTGCCGTGCCGCGCGAGTTCCGCACCGCCCGCGCCGAGCTGGAAGAACAGTTCCGCGCCGTCCTCGAATCCGCCTTCGACCGCATGGACCTGGTCACGCGCGAGGAATTCGAAATTCAGAAGAAGGTGCTGTTGCGAACGCGCGAGAAACTCGAGGCGCTGGAGAAAAAGCTGGACGAGAAATCTGGCTGAACGGCTTCGATGGCCCGCGTGAATCGGGGTCGAATCCTCGACGGACGCGACATCCGACTCATCCGCTCGTTGCTCACACGTGATCCCGACTCCCCGACGTCGCCCATCATGATCAGGACGCTTCACGCCCTGGGCGGGGCTGGTTGGCACCACCGGTCGCGGTGCGGGCCTCGACACGTCAACTGCGGTTTCGCCCGGCCTGCTTCGCAGGCACTTTCGGCGAGTACCTTTTTTCCAAAGCGAAAAAAGATACGAAAAAGCGCTTTTCAAAGTCAAAGTCCCA
>NZ_JBHJMR010000011.1:0-117287 GCF_042310355.1 Wenzhouxiangella indolica
TTCGGTCATCTGGTCGATGACCGCGTCGGTGACTTTCGAGACCAGCGTCGACGAGACCTCGGCGCCGTACATCTCCTGGAAGGCCTCGACGATCTGGCGCGTCGTCATTCCCTTGGCGTACAGGCACAGGATCTGGTCGTCGAAGGCGGTCAGGCGGGTCTGGTACTTGCCCAGCAGCTTGGGTTCGAAGGTGCCGTTGCGGTCCCGCGGCGTGTCGATCTCGACCTCGCCGTGCTTGCCCTTGAGCTTCTTCGAGGACTTGCCATTGCGGCTGTTGCCGGTGTTGCGGCCCTCCGGGGCGTGCTTCTCGTAGCCCAGGTGGTGCTCCATCTCGGCGCCGAGGGCGGTCTCGACCGCCATCTTCGTCAACCGGTCGGAGAGTTCGCCGAGGTCCTTCTCCGTCTTGACGTCCTTGGCTAGCTCGGAAACCAGCTCCTTCAGCCTTTTTTCATCCACTACTGCGTCCATTGATAAACTCCTGATTTACAGTACGTATCAATGGGCAGTTACACAAATCTCAGGACAGTCCCCGGCATCGAAATAAGGGCAGCTATTCCTGATCGCGCTTCAACACCCTCCGCAAAGCCGTTCTTCTTTCAAGCCTTTTTGTCTTTTCAATCTGTGTTCATCTGTGTTCATCTGTGGACATATTTTTTCTTTTCACTATTTCTGATCGTTCAGCCTCATCCGCGACCCGCAACGGTCTCCCAGCGCGCCGAGATCAGCATCCATTCGTCGTCGTCGAGCCGCCAGCCGGTGGTCAGCTTGTACCAGCCGCCGGTCCGGGGGATCAGGCCCGTTCCGCCCGTCACGACCGCGTGCATGGTCGCGGTCGCCCGATTCTCGCCCTGAAGCTCGACTTCGATATCGGCCAGGCGGGCTCTGAGGCTGTCGTGGGCCATCATTTCCCGCCGCAGCAGGAGACCCGCCGCCCGGCGATCGAGGTTGCGGGTGGCGGCGCTGAAGTCCTCGGCGATCGGCGACATGAATGCGCGCGCCCGGCCTTCGGCCAGATCGGACTGCATGGTCTCGATGCGATCGCGGATCTGCTGCTCGGCCGGCGGGCGTTCGCCGCAGGCGGCCAGCATGGCGATACACAGAATCGGCACCCAGACCGACCGGCATGGGTTCACGTGAGCTGATCCTCGCTCAGGTAGGACTCGAGCAGGCGCGAGGCGACGACGATCAAGTCGTATTCGGTGACCAACCCGACCAGCTTGCCCCCCTCCACCACCGGCAGACTGCTCAGACGATTGTCCCGCATCAGGCGAATGGCCTCCACGGTGGTCGTGTCGGGCGAGACCGTGATGGGGTCCGGGCGCATGATATCGCGAACCGTCACGGCTTCCTCGCCGCGGTTGCCGCGGGCAATCAAGCGCAGGAGCTGACGATGGGAGACCAGCCCGAGCAGCTGACCGGTATCGTCCTCGACCGGAACGTGCCGGACATGGCGCCATTCCATCAGGCTGGCAGCAAAATCGACGATGTCGTCGGGACGCACCGTGAACAGGTCGGTGGCCATGAACTGGCCGACGTTTCGGTAGCTGTCGCGCCAGTCCTGCTGGCTGCAAAGGCTGGCCAGCGCCCAGTCCGAAACCGGCTTGCCGGACTCGGACTGTTCGACCATCGAGGAGACGAGGGCGCGCAGCCGTTCGTGCTCGTTGCCCTGCTCGCGCATGTTTTCCAGCGACTCGAGCTGCCAGCGCGCCCCGGTTCGGCGGTTGTCGACGCGGGCGCGGATGACCCCGAGGTAGCGGTCGATATCGCGCTCGTCGATGCCGGCCTCGAACAGCCCTTCGCGCGCCATCGGCAGCAGCTCGTCGATGATGAGTTCCTGGGCCGTGACCTGTTGGTTGTCAAACCACACTTGCTGCGCCCTGAGGCCCTCGCGCGCCGCGGCCAGGAAATTGCTCTTGGCGTCGCTGAAATTGAGGTGCTCGCGGATGTCGTCGACGGTATGCGACAGGCGCGACATCATGCCGAAGAAGAACGCGGCATTGGCCACTTCGTCGAGCACGGTCGGACCGGAGGGAATGACCCGGTTCTCGATGCGCAGATGCGGCTTGCCGTTGTCGGAAATGCCGTAACAAGCGCGGTTCCAGCGATAGACGGT
Organism: Wenzhouxiangella indolica; assembly: GCF_042310355.1. Lineage (NCBI taxonomy): Bacteria > Pseudomonadati > Pseudomonadota > Gammaproteobacteria > Chromatiales > Wenzhouxiangellaceae > Wenzhouxiangella > Wenzhouxiangella indolica. The sequence continues at coordinate 2,114 of NZ_JBHJMR010000011.1, forward strand.
GCCATTGTGCAGGCACAATGCGCGCAGCCGCGGCACCTCACCGCGGGCGACCATGCCGATGGGGTCCTTTTCGAACTCGGTGGTCAGCACGACCCGGAATCGCGCGATATCTTCCTTGAAGATCTCGATCACCGACTCGTCGATCCAGTGGTCGCCGAAGTGCACCCTCGGCTTGTGACCGCGGGCGGCGTGCGCCTCGGAACGGGCGTCGATGGAATGCTCGAACACGGCGATGCGCGTTTCGTGCCAGAGCCGCTTGCCAAGCAGAATGGGTGAATTGACGCAGCTGGCCAGCAGCGGCCCCGTGACGGCCTGGGCAATATTGTAGAGGTGCGCGAACTCCTCCGCGCCAACCTGGAAATGCACCTGGAAGCTGGTGTTGCAGGCTTCGAGCATCAGGTTGTCGTGATTGAAGCTGAGCTGGTCGATGCCCTTGATGGCGAACTGGAAATTGCTGCCGCGAAGGCGCAAGAGGGCCTCGTTGAGGGCGAAGTAGCGCGCCGTCGGCACCATCGCATCGAGCGACATGTGCTCGCGCGTGAGCGTCGGCAGGATACCCACCAGGGCGACACGGCTGCCGACATCGGCCGCCTTGCGGCGAGCAATTCCGAGCACCTCGTCGGCTTCCTTTTCGAGCTGCCGCAAACAGTCTCCCCCGAGCTCCAGCGGCGAGAGATTGGCCTCCATGTTGAACAGGCCCAGCTCGTGCGTGAAACGCGGATCCTCGATCGTCTCGAGAATCTGCATCGCGGTCAGGGCCGGCCGGGAGGCCTGGTCGACCAGGAACATTTCCTGCTCGGCACCGATGCGCCGGATGCCGGACTCGATCATTCCGGCGTCGAGCATGTCCTCGAGCGCGCGCACCTCGTCGAGCAGCGCCTTCATGAAGGCGCGACGCGTCTGCTCGTCGGCGGTTTGTTCGACGTTTTGTTCGCCCATGGGAACGCTCGCCCCTCGCTGACTTTCCGGGGATCATAAACGCCCCCCGTCAAAGGGGCAAATACAACCCTCCGGCGCTACCCGGGCGCTTGTCTCCGCGCACGTCCTGTGCCAAGCTTTAACGCTACCGAAACAGAACGGATGGAAGGGAGACCCGATGAGCGACAAGCCCTGGCTTGAACAGTATCCGGAAGGGGTGCAGGCCGAGATCGACATGGACGAATTCGATTCCGTCGTCGACGTGATCGATACCAGCTGCAACGAATTCCGAGACAAGGTCGCCTACTCGAATTTCGGTGCCGAATTGACCTTCGGCCAGGTCGACCGCTATAGCGCCGCGTTCGCCGCCCGCCTGCAGGCCATGGGCCTGGAAAAGGGCGACCGCATCGCGATCATGATGCCCAACGTGCTGCAGTACCCGATCGCGGTATTCGGCGCGCTGCGGGCCGGGCTCGTCGTCGTCAACACCAATCCGCTCTATACCGCCCGGGAACTCAAGCACCAGCTCAACGATTCGGGCGCCAAGGCGATCGTCATCATGGACAATTTCGCCAGCGTGCTCGAGGCGGTCATCGACGATGTCGAGATCGAGCACGTGATCCTCACGCGCATGGGCGACATGCTCGGCACCCTGAAGGGCGCATTGACCAATTTCGCGGTGCGCTATGTCAAGAAGATGGTGCCCGCCTACAACCTACCCACGGCGCAATCGTTCAACACCATACTGCGCGAGGGTGCCGAGGAGCGCTTTCTTCCGGTCGAGCTCGGGCACGAGGACATCGCCTTCCTGCAGTACACCGGCGGCACGACCGGCGTATCGAAGGGCGCGGTGCTCACCCACGGCAACATGGTGGCCAACATGCAGCAGGCCTCGGCCTGGCTGGGCGGCCGTCTCAACGTCGGTGAGGAAACCATCATCACCGCCCTGCCCCTTTACCACATCTTCGCCCTGACGGCGAACTGCCTGGTCTTCATCAAGCTCGGCGGGCGCAACGTGCTGATCACCAACCCGCGCGACATGGCGGGCTTCGTGAAGGAACTTTCGAAGGTGAAGTTCACCGCGATCACCGGCGTCAACACGCTGTTCAACGGCCTGCTCAACACCCCCGGGTTCGACGACCTGGACTTTTCCAGCCTGCGCATGACGCTTGGCGGCGGAATGGCCGTTCAGCGCGCGGTGGCCGAACGCTGGAAGAAGGTCACCGGCGTGACCCTGGTCGAGGCCTACGGGCTGACCGAGACGTCGCCGGCGGCCTGCATCAACCCCATGGACCTGGAAGACTACAACGGCGCCATCGGCCTGCCGATCTCCTCGACCGAATGCCGTGTGATCGACACCGAGGGCAATCCCCTGCCGGTAGGCGAAACCGGTGAGCTGTGCGTGCGCGGCCCGCAGGTCATGCGCGGCTACTGGAACCGCCCGGAAGAGACCGCCAAGGTCCTCGGCGACGATGGCTGGTTGAAGACCGGCGACATGGCGAAGATGGACGAGAACGGTTTCTTCTACATCGTCGATCGCAAGAAGGACATGGTCCTGGTCTCGGGCTTCAACGTCTATCCCAACGAGGTCGAGGATGTCGTCGCCACGCACCCGAAGGTGCTGGAGGTCGGCGCCATCGGTGCACCCGACGAAAAATCGGGCGAAGTGGTCAAGGTGGTGGTCGTGCGCAAGGACGACTCGCTGACGGTCAAGGAACTGCGCGAGTTCTGCCGCAAGGAACTGACCGGCTACAAGGTGCCCAAGTACGTCGAGTTCGTCGAGGAACTGCCCAAGACCAACGTCGGCAAGATCCTGCGGCGCGAGCTGCGCGATCTCTACGGCGAGGCGCGCAGTTCACAGGACTGAGGGCTCGCGCCTACTCGAGCAGGTCGGATTCGTCCGGCCGCTCTGACAGCCCGGATACGCCGACGCCGATCAGGCGCACGGCGAACTGCTTGCGCCAGCCGGCCCACCCCTCGATCAGCGACCGCGCCCCCTCGAGTATTCGCTCGGCGTCGCGCGTATACCCGCCCAGGCCCTGGCTGCGCGTAATGGTGGAAAAGCCGCTCGAGCGCAGCTTGATCGTGACCGTGCGCGCGTAGAGGCCGCGCTCGGCCATTCGCCGCGCTACTTTTTCCGCCTGCCCGCGCATGACCGTCGCCAGGCTCTCGATGTCGTGGTGGTCTTCGGAGAACGTCGTTTCCTGGCTGATCGAACGCCGCACGCGCTCGACGCTGACTTCCCGTTCATCGATACCGGCCGCGCGTTCGATCAGCTCCACGGCGTGATCCCCGAACACGCCCGACAGGACGTCGAGATTGGTGCGCCGAAGCTGGCCGACGGTGAACACGCCGATATCGTGCAATCGCTCGGCGGTGCGCGGGCCGATCCCCCACAGGCGCCGGATCGGCAACGGATCGAGAAAGCGCCGGACCCGGTCGGCCGGGATATGCACGAGGCCGTCGGGCTTGTCGTAGTCGGATGCGATCTTGGCGAGCAGCTTGTTGTGCGACATGCCGACCGAGGCCGTCAGGCCGGTTTCGGCGGCAATCCGCTGCTTGAGCCGGCTGCCGATCGCCACCAGCGACTCGCCGTGCACGTGGACGCGATCGGAAACATCGATAAAGGCCTCGTCGAGGCTCAGACCCTCGACGCGGTCGCCGATCTCGTGAAACAACTCGAACACACGGCGCGAGACATCGCGGTAGCGATCGAAGCGCGCTGCGACGAAAACGCCCGCCGGACAAAGCCGTCGCGCCCGCGCCCCCGGCATTGCCGATCGAACGCCGTACTGCCTGGCTTCGTAGCTGGCCGCGGCAACCACGCCGCGCGCGCTGCCGCCGCCGACCATCACCGGCCGGCCGCGCAGTTCGGGATGATCGCGCTGCTCGACGCTGGCGTAGAAAGCATCCATGTCGACGTGCAGGATGGCCCGCCGGGTCACGGGGACTCTTGCGTCAATCAGATGGTGCGCGTCGGCTTGTCGCTGTCGAGCATGCCGGCAAGCAGGGACACGATGGTGCTCTGGGCCTGCTGGCCTTCCGCGCTGTCGGAAAACTGCACGCCGACACCGCTGTTGGCGGTATGGCGTCCACCCGAGGGCGTCAGCCAGGCGACCTTGCCGGGAATCGCGATTCGCTCCTCGCCCATCAGGCCAAGCAGGATCAGCACCTCGTCGCCCAGCTGGAACTGCTTGCGCGTGGGCACGAACAGACCGCCGTTGATCAGGAACGGCATGTAGGCGCCATAGAGCTCCTGCTTGTTCTCGATGTTGTAGGAGAGGATGCCTTTCTGGGCCATATGGTCATTTCCGCGCCGGTTGGGACGCCTCCCATTCTAGCAGCCAACGCCCCAGAAGCAGATCCTGGCGCACCACGCCGCGCACCGCCTCGCGGTGGCCGTCGAGCGCCATCTGCCAGAGGCGGGCAAGGTCGCGACGATCGAGATCCTCGGGCAGGCGCTTGCCGGGGGGCTGCCAGCCGCCGGTGCGGCTGACATGCGCCATGAACACACCCATCCAGCGAGCCAACCACAGCCAGCTTGCCACCGGATCGGCCTGCCAGCGCTCCAGCACATCGGCGTGGGAGCGGGCCTCGACCAGGTCGTCGAGCAGGGCCAGGCCCGCGTCGAGGCCGCCCGACTCGAGCATCTCGCGTGCAGCCAGCGGCGCGCCGGCGCTGAGCTGCAGCGCGGCCTCGCGCCGCCCCGCTTCGGCATCCGGACACGACTCGGCCAACCACCGTGCGCCGACCTCGGCGTCGGGTGCCCGCAGCGGCCACTGCTGGCAGCGCGAGCGAATCGTGGCCGGCAGCCGGGCCGGCTGCTCGCTCAGCAGGATCAGCCAGGCGTCCGAAGGGGGCTCTTCGAGCGTCTTGAGCAACGCATTGGCGGCATTGCGATTCATGGCGTCGGCCTGCGGCACCAGGCCGACGCGATGCGCTCCCATGCTGGAGGTCAGCTGCATGCGCTCGATCAAATCGCGCACCTGGTCGACCCCGATGCCCTGCTTGTCTTCGGGCACTTCCATCACGAACAGATCCGGATGGCTGCCCCCTTCGATCAGGCGACAACTCTGGCAATCGCCGCAGGGTTCGCCGCCGCCGCGCTGTTGGCACAGCAGCAGGCGTGCGAGCCACTGGCCCAGCACGTGCTTGCCGATGCCGCGCGGCCCGTGAATGAGGGGGGCGTGTCCCAGGCGCTGGGTCTCCATGCGCTCGCGCAGCGCGCGGCAGTGCGGTTCGAGCCAGGGCAACATCAGTTCAGCCTCCCGGCCAGTGCGTTCTCGATGGCCCGCCGCACAGCCTCGAGCGGGCGCGTGGCGTCGATCACCACGAACCGTTCGGGCTCGCGCCGGGCCCGGTCCAAGTAAGCCTGGCGGACCCGTTCGAGAAACTCGGGAAGGCTCTGTTCCATGCGATCGGGGCCGCCGTGCCGGTCGCGGATACGCGCCATTCCGACGTCCACGGGCACATCCAGCAGCAGCGTCAGGTCCGGTTCGAGATCGGGATGCACCAGCCCGGCGAGCGTCTCCACGGCGGCCTCACCCAGCTCCCGGCCGGCGCCCTGGTAGGCGCGGCTGGCATCGGTGAAGCGGTCACTCACGACGTCGTCGCCCCGCGCCAGCGCCGGTCGAATCACCTGCGCCAGGTTCTCCTGGCGGGCGGCGAACATCATCAGCAGCTCGCTCATCGGCGTGAGCGGGCCGGTCGCCGGATCGAGGAGCAACTCACGAATGCGTTCGGCCGCGGCCGTGCCACCGGGCTCACGCGTGACGATGGCCTTGCGGCCTCGCGCGGCCAGCCATTCCCGGATGGTTTCCAGCACCGTGGTCTTGCCGGCGCCCTCCCCGCCTTCGAGCGTGATGAACAGGCCCCGGGTCATTGGCGCCCCCGGATGTAGCGGTCGACCGCGGCATTGTGCTCGGCCAGGGTGTCGGAAAACTTGTGGCTGCCGTCTCCGCGCGAGACGAAGTACAGCGCCGTACCGTCGGCCGGTCGCGCTGCGGCTTCAAGCGCGTCGCGGCCCGGCAGCGCGATCGGGGTCGGCGGCAAGCCGTGACGCGTATACGTGTTCCAGGGGTGATCGGTCCTGAGGTGAACGCGCCGCAAGCGCCCATCGAAATCCTCGCCCAGGCCGTAGACGACGGTGGGATCGGTCTGCAGGCGCATGCCCAGGTCGAGCCGCCGCACGAACACACCGGCAATCCGCGCGCGCTCGTCGGGCTGGCCGGTCTCGCGTTCGATCAGGGAAGCGAGCACCAGCAGGTCGTAGGGCTCGTCGATCGGCAGGTCGTCGCGCCGATTCGTCCAGGCCCGCTGCAAGGCGTCTTCCATGGCCGAGTAGGCGCGTTCGAGCAGTGCCAGGTCGCTCGAGCCGCGTTGGAAGAAATAGGTCTCGGGGAGAAAGCGTCCCTCTGCCCGGCAGCCGTCGCAGCCGAGGCGCTGCATCAATTGCTCGTCGGTGAAGTCGGCCGCGACTTTTTGCAGGCGCGTATCGACCGCAAGGCGAGCGCGCATCTCGGCGACCGTCCAGCCCTCGACGATGGTGAAGCGATGCTCGAGAACCCGGCCGGCCGCAACGGCGGCCAGCAGCTGGTCGACGGTCATGCCCGGCTCGATCCGGTATTCGCCCGCCCGAAGCACGGGCGCGTCGAGGCGGCCGATCAGGCGCCAGCGCCAGTCCTGGCGACTCAGCCCCAACCACTCGAGCCGGCGAACCAGGCTCCGGAAATTGCTGCCGCTTTCGAGCCACAGCGTGACCGGCCCATCCTGGGCGAGCGGGCTCGCGCGGAAGTTTTGCAGGTCGCGCAGGGCCCAGGCGGCCACGCCGGCGGCCAGCACGGCGATCAGCAGGATGCCGATGATCAGTCTTCGCATTCGAACAGTTCGTCCCAGAGTCGCTGCCAGCGGCGGCACGATTCGACGATCGTCAACGCTCGATCGTCGAGCACGCGCGCGGGCCGGATACCGGCGACCGAGTTTATCACCATGAGGCCTTCGGCCCGACGCAGCACATCGGCATCGATGGACTGCTCGATCAGCTTCGCCCCCAGTCGACGGCCGAGCGCCCGCAGCCCCACGCCGGCGACACCGGCGGCCGACAGATCGGGCGTAAGCGTTTCGCCGTCGACCAGCAGCACCAGGTTGCCGGTAATCGCCTCGACCACGCGCTCGTCGGCATCCAGAAGCACCGCCTCGTCCACGCCCGAGCGGCGCGCCTGCTCGGCGGCCAGCACCTGCTCGAGGCGGTTGCCGTGCTTGATGCCGGCCAGGGGACCGCCGAGGGCGAGTCGCACCGGGCTGGTGTGCATCACGATCCCGTCGCGGCGGGCGGCCACCAGCCCCGCCGGCCACGGCCGGCGGACCAGGATCCGCCGGGGCGCGGGGTCGGCGGGCGGCTCGTAGGCCCGACCGCCGCTGCCACGCGTGATCGTCACTCGCACGACCGCTTGTCGATGGCCCTCGACCAGCCGGGCGCATTCGGCCGCAAGCAGCTCGGGTTCGGGCGCGGGCATCAGCAGGCGCCGCGCGTCCCGGAGCAGGCGGGCCATGTGCAGGTCCCACAAGGGCGCCCGGCCGCGGACGAATGCGACCGTCTCGAACAGGTGGTCGCCGTAGAGCAGGCCGCGATCGTCGACCGGCACGGAATCCGCGGGCCGACCGTCGACCAGGGCCTCAGCCATGACCGATCGCGGCCAGCAGGCCGCGTGCCTTGTCTTCGGTTTCGCGCAGCTCGGCCGCCGGGTCGGAATCGGCCACGATGCCGGCGCCCGTGCGGAAGACGATGCGGTTGGCGTTGACCACCATCGAGCGGATCAGGATATTGAGGTCCATGCGCCCATCGCGGCCCAGGTAGCCGAGCGCGCCCGTGTAGCAGCCGCGCCCCTGGCGCTCCAGCTCCGCGATGATCTCCATGCAGCGCACCTTGGGGCAGCCGGTAATGGTGCCGCCCGGAAAGACCGCGCGAATGACATCGGCGGCTGTGACGCCATCGCGCAGTTGACCGCGAACGTTGGACACGATGTGGTGAACGTGGGCGTAGGACTCGATCACCATCAGTTCGTCGACCTCGACGCTGCCGACCCGGCAGACGCGGCCGAGGTCGTTGCGCTCGAGATCGATGAGCATGATGTGCTCCGCGCGCTCCTTGGGGTGCGAAACGAGCTCGCTGCTCAGGCGAGAGTCATCGTCCTCGGAGTGCCCGCGCGGTCGCGTACCCGCGATCGGCCGCGTCTGGACGCTGCGACCGTCGACGCTGACCAGCCGCTCGGGCGAGGAGGACACGACCGTTCCGCCGGGCAGGCGCGCCAGGGCGGCGAACGGGGCCGGGTTGCTTTCCGCCAGTGAGCGGTAGAGGGAAGCGGGATCGATATCCTCCTCGCCGACAGCCGCCCAGCCGCGCGAGAGATTCACCTGGAATACGTCGCCGTCGCGAATGTATTCGCGGATCCGCTCGACCCCGGCCATGAAGCGCTCGCCCGCATCCGCCTTCAGTTCCAGATGCGGGGTTTCCTCCTTCTCGGCGATGCCGGCTTCGCCGGCCGCCTGGAGCTCATCCAGCGCGCGCGCCAGTTCCTCCCGGGATTCCGCCACCAGCCAGGTGCGGCGCTCGAGGTGATCCTGCAAAACGGCACAACGACAGCGTCGGGCAAAAGCCACCGGCAGACCGTCGCCGGCGGCAGGAAGCTTCAGCCCGGGTTCGATCTCGCCGGCGAGTTCGTAGCCGAGATAGACGAACCAGCCCCCGCAGAACGGGAACCGGGTATCGATGCCTTCCGTACCGGCCTCGGCCTGCAGCCGGGCGAGCTCGTCGAGGAAGCGCGGCGCGTCGTTTGGGGCGACCGAATCGAGCACCAGCGGCGCCTCGTCGGCGGCGCGCAGGAGCATCGACCAGCGCCCCAGTTTGCCGGCCGAAGCCGAGCTGGCGAGCAGGAAGGGCCAGCGATCAGGGAACTTGCGATGAAGGGTGAGCAGCGACCCGAAGGCGCCCAGCTCACGCGCCGGGCAGCTCATTCAAAGCGTTTCAGCAGCAGCGTACCGTTGGTGCCGCCGAAACCGAAGGAATTGCTCAGGGCCGCGCGTATCGGCTTTTCGCGTGCCTGGTGGGGAACGAGATCGATATCGCGACAGTCCGCGTCGACCTCGTCGAGATTGATCGTCGGCGGAATGACGCCGTCGCGAAGCGCCAGCGCCGTGAAGATGGCTTCAACCCCGCCGGCGGCGCCGAGCAGGTGCCCGGTCATCGACTTGGTCGAGCTCATCATCAGCTTGCCAACGTGGTCGCCGAAGCAGGCTCGCGCGGCCGCGCACTCGGCCCGGTCCCCCAGCTGGGTGGATGTGCCGTGCGCGTTGACGTAGTCGACGTCGGCGGGATCGAGGCCGCCATCCCTGATGGCATTGGCCATGCAGCGAGCCGCACCCTCGCCGCCCTCGGACGGAGAGGTGATGTGGTAAGCGTCGCCGCTCATGCCGTAGCCGGCCAACTCGGCGTAAATATTCGCACCGCGCTTGCGGGCATGCTCGAGCTCTTCAAGCACCACGATGCCCGCGCCGTTGCTGAGCACGAAACCGTCTCGATCCACGTCCCAGGGACGGCTGGCGTTCTCCGGGTCTTCGTTGCGGGTCGACAGCGCCTTGGCCGAAGTGAAACCACCGTAGGCGGTCGGCGTGGTGCCGAACTCGCCACCGCCGGCGACCATCACGTCGGCATCGCCGTAGGCGATCAGCCGCGCCGCGTCGCCGATATTGTGGGTGGCGGTCGTGCAGGCGGTCACGATCGACAGGTTCGGGCCCTTGTAGCCGTACTTGATCGACAGGTTGCCGGCGATCATGTTGATGATCACGCCGGGAATGAAGAATGGCGAGATCCGGCGCGGCCCGCTTTCGAGATAGGTGTTGTAGGTCCGCTCGATGGTGGAAATGCCGCCGATTCCCGAGCCGATGGCCAGCCCGATTCGCTCGGCATCATCCTCGTCGTCACTCAGCCCGGCGTCGGCAATGGCCTGCATCGAGGCAGCCATGCCGTAGTGAATGAAGGGGTCGCACTTGCGCGCTTCCTTCGGCGACAGGTAGTCGCCGATATCGAAGTCGCGTATCTCGCCGGCGATCCTGGCCGGGAAGCGCTCGGCATCGAACGCCTCCAGCGGCCCGATGCCGCTGCGACCGTTGCAGATGGCATCCCAGGCGCTGGCCACGTCGTTGCCGACCGGCGAGATACAGCCCATGCCCGTAATCACGATGCGACGGTCACCACGCATGTGCGTCTCCGTTTTTCATTGACCCTGACTGAGTGAACAGACCTCGTCGACGATTACTTGTCGACGTTGGACTTGATGTAGTCGATCGCCTGCTGGACGCTGGTGATCTTCTCCGCCTCTTCGTCGGGGATCTCGCACTCGAACTCCTCCTCGAGCGCCATGACCAGTTCGACGGTGTCGAGCGAATCGGCGCCCAGGTCATCGACAAAGGAGGCGCTGGGGGTGACTTCTTCTTCCTTGACGCCCAGCTGTTCGATCACGATCTTCTTGACGCGTTCTTCAATGCTGCTCATTGGTGATGTCCTCGTTGATAAGGGTTGCCCAAAGCGGGCACATTGTAGTGAACAAATCCGCTCACTGCCAGTTTCCAGGTACCGAATGACAAGCTCACTTGCCGCGGACCTGCCGATTGGATAAATATACTATTCAGAAAGTTAGCGATAACAGATAAAGCGCTATGTCATGTACATGCCGCCGTTGACATGCAGCGTCTGCCCGGTCACGTAGGCGCTCGCGTCGCTGGCGAGGAAACCGACAGCGGCCGCAACGTCCTCGACCGCCCCCAGGCGATCGAGCGGAATCGTATCGGTCAGGCGCTGGCGCTGCTTGTCGTCGAGTTCGGCGGTCATGTCGGTCTCGATGAAGCCCGGCGCCACCACGTTGGCGGTAATGCCGCGACTGCCAAGCTCGTGCGCGATAGAGCGCGAGAAGCCGGCAAGGCCGGCCTTGGCCGCCGCATAGTTGCTCTGACCCGGGTTGCCGCTGTAACCGACAACCGATGAGATGCCGATGATGCGCCCGAAGCGGGCCTTGAGCATGCCGCGCAGGCAGGCGCGCGTCATGCGCATCACGCCCCGCAGATTGGTATCCAGGACCGCGTCCCAGTCGTCGTCCTTGAGCCGCATCAAGAGCTGGTCGCGCGTGATGGCGGCATTGTTGACCAGGATGGTCACGGCGCCGGCGCGCTCCTTGATGGTGGCGACCGTGTCGTTGATGGCGTCGACATCACCGACGTCCAGAACCAGGCCGCGCTCCTCGCCCAGGCGCTCGGCGATTCGCGCCGCGCCCGATTCGGTGGTGGCGGTTCCGAACACGTCACCACCCATGGCCTTTAGCCAGTCCGCCGTCGCCTGGCCGATGCCGCGACTGGCACCGGTCACCAGCACCACGCGACCGTCGATCCGATTTGCCGTCTCGGGCGTCATTGTTGCGACTCCTTGAAGTTGGCGATCGTTTCCTCGAGGGAATCGGGGTTCTCCAGACCGACCCAGCGCGCCTGGCGCTCGATCCGCCGGCCCAGCCCGCAAAGAACGCGACCGGGGCCGCACTCAGCGAAGTCCATGATACCCGCCTCGCCGATCGCACGCACCGTTTCGGTCCAGCGCACTGGATGGGTCAATTGCCGCACCAGGGCTTCGCGAATGGCGTCGGCATCGTCGTGCTGTGCCACGTCGCAGTTGTGCACCACGGGCACGGCCGGGCGGCCCATCTCGGTATCGGCCAGGATCTCGCGCATGGCCTCGGCGGCGGGCTTCATCAGGGGGCTGTGGGAAGGCACGCTGACCGGCAGCTTGACGGCGCGCCTGGCCCCCGCCTCGCTGCATTTGTGCAGCGCCCGTTCGACCGCCGCCCCGTGCCCGGCGATCACGATCTGGCCCGGCGAATTGTAGTTGGCCGGTCCGACGACCTGGTCTTCGGCGACTTCGCGGCAGATGGCGGCCACCACCTCGTCTTCGAGCCCCAGAATGGCCGCCATTGCACCGACGCCCTCGGGAACGGCCGCCTGCATCTGGCGACCGCGTTCGGCCACCAGCGCCACCGCGGTCTCGAAATCGAGTGCGCCGGCCACGACCAGCGCCGAGTACTCGCCCAGGCTATGCCCGGCCAGGCGGGACGGCGTCGGGCCGTCGAGCGCCTGCCAGACACGCCACACCGCGACCGCCCCGGCCAGTACCGCCGGCTGGGTCAGCTCCGTGCGATTGAGTTCCGCTTCGGGCCCTTCGCGGACCAGTTGCCACAGGTCGGTTCCGAGAATCTCGCCGGCCTGTTCGAAGGTCTGGCGCACCTGCTGGTGCTTTTCGGCCAGCCCGGCCAGCATGCCGACCGACTGCGAGCCCTGCCCCGGAAACAGCAATGCAAAATCCGTCATGCGTTCTCCCCTGGCGTTGGAATGCTTGAAATGAATGCGGGAATCGAAAGGCGGATCAGTAAGCGATCAGCGCCGCGCCCCAGGTAAAGCCGCCGCCGAAGGCTTCGAGCAACAGCTTGTCCCCGCGTTGGATACGGCCGCTCCTGAGCGCCTCGTCCAGCGCCATGGGAACGGAGGCCGCCGAGGTGTTGCCGTGCCGGTCGACGGTGACCACGACCTGGTCCATCGACATCTTGAGCTTGCGGGCGGTGGCCTTGATGATCCGCAGGTTGGCCTGGTGAGGGATCAACCAGTCCAGGTCCTCCTTCTCCAGATCGTTTGACGCCAGCGTTTCGTCGACGATTCGCCCCAGCGTGTTGACCGCCACCTTGAAGACTTCGTTGCCCTTCATCGAGACCGCCACGCCCCCGCGCGGTTCGGCCTTGAACCCCCGCGACACACCGACATCGACCTTGAGCAAGTCGCTGTAGCCGCCGTTGGCGTGGATGTGGGTCGACATGATACCGGGCGTATCGTCGGCGGTCAGAACCGCCGCCCCGGCACCGTCGCCGAACAGCACGCAGGTCGCGCGGTCGTTCCAGTCAAGCATGCGCGTGAGCGTCTCGGCGCCCACCACCAGCACGTTGCGCGCGTTGCCGTTGCGGATGTACTGGTCGGCGACCGACAGCGCGTAAATGAAGCCCGAGCAGGCTGCATTGATATCGAAGGCGCCGCATTCGGCCATGCCCATGCGGTGCTGCAGCAGGCAGGCCGTCGATGGAAAAACCAGGTCGGGTGTCGTGGTGCCCACCAGCAGGAGATCGATGTCACCCGGCTTGAGGCCGGCATCGTCCATGGCCTGTCGGGCCGCCTGCTCGGCCAGGTCGCAGGTTGTCTGACCCTCGGCCGCGACATGCCGCTGCCGAATGCCGGTGCGGTCCTGTATCCACTGATCGCTGGTTTCGACCATCTGCTCGAGGTCCTGGTTGGTCAGGATCTTCTCGGGCAGGTACCGGCCGGTTCCGATGATGCGAGCGTACATTGTGATTATCGTCCCTGCATGTCGGTCAGTAGCTGGCCCAGAGCGCCTCTTCGAGCTCGGGAATCAGGTTCCGGCGCGCCTCCAGCGCGGCCAGTCCGATGGCGGTGGCAAAACCGCGCTCGCAAGCGCCGCCGTGACTCTTGATGACGTTGCCGCGAACGCCCAGCAGCGGGGCACCATTATGCCGGGCCGGATCGAGCTTGTCATACACGCGCATCAGCGGGCGGCGAAACACGGCCCCGCGCCAGCCCTTCATTTCGCCGCGCAGCTGACCGAACAGCAGCCGGGCCATGCCCTCGGCGGACTTCAGCAGCACATTGCCGGCAAACCCGTCGCACACGACCAGGTCGACATCGCCGGCAAACACCCGGTCGGCCTCGACAAAACCCCGAAAGTCCAGCCCCGCTTCGGCCTCGATCAGCCGGGCGGCTTCGCGCACGACGTCGGGGCCCTTGCTGGGCTCGTGACCGATATTGAGCAGACCGATGCGCGGACGCCGATTCTCCAGCACGCCGACCGCGGCGCTGCCGATTCGGGCGAATTCGCACAGGCGCTGCGCATCGACACCGACATTGGCACCCAGGTCGAGCGCCCATACCGTGCGGTCAGCGGTCGGCAACGCCGCCATCAGGGCCGGGCGTTCGATGCCGGGCAGCATGCCCAGCACCTGCCGGGAGAGCGCCATCAGTGCACCCGTGTTGCCGGCGCTGACCACCGCGCCGCTGAGCTGCCCGGCCACGCGCTCGAGCGCGACCTGCATGCTGCTGCCGCGGCCGTGGCGAAGCGCCTGGGCAGGCCCGGCGTCCATCGGCAGCAGCCGCCCGGCCGCCGCCAGCGCGATCCGCTCGCCAGCAACGAGACCAGCCGCGGCCAGCCGCTCACGCAACAGTTCGGGGTCACCGACCAGGTCCACGGCGAGCTGTGGATCGGCATCCAGGGCACGGCGAACTGCTGCCAGCGCCACATCGACGCCGCCGTCGCCGCTCATGGCGTCGACGGCGACCCGGACCCTATCCGGGGCAGTCATGAATCAGCGGGAGCCGTTCAGCCCTGCGTTTCTTCGAGTTCTTCTTCGTCGATCTCGGGGGCCACTTCGACCACCTGCCGGCCGCGGTAGAACCCTTCGGCCGAGACGTGATGGCGGCGATGGATCTCGCCCGTGGTGGACTCTTCCGACACGGTCGGGCCGCTGAGGCTATCGTGCGAACGGCGCATGCCGCGCTTGGACGGGGTTTTACGACTTTTCTGAACAGCCATGGCTCACTAAGCTCCTTGAGTTATCAATCCTTGTCGCGATTCCTGCGCAACTCGTCGGCCAGGTCGGCAAAGGGCCGATGCGTGTCCGACGCCGGGGCCGGATCGCCGACCCTGGACGAGGCCGGATCGATCGCCACCAGCGGCAAGCCCAGCAGGACTTCCTCGCCGATGAGGCGCACCAGCTCGACCTTGTTGTCCGGGCACAGCAGCGGCTCGTAGTCTTCGGGCAAGGACTCGGCTTCCCGGTCATCGGGGACAATGCCCACCGTTGACCGGCTGTCGATCGGATGCTCGAAGACCTTGAGCGTCCGCTGACAATGCAACGGCACTCGACCGCTGACCGAAACCTCGACCCTGACCTGGCGCTGCTCGTCGTGCCCGAACACGATCCGGAAACCGATTTCAGCGTCGCCGGGATCGGCTATCATGCCTTCCAGGCGAGTCAGCCGCGCCAGCGGAACCGTGCCGCTGAATTCTCGTCCGGCCGCTGCCGCCTTTTCCGGGTCGATCCAGTCTGGAAAGTCTCGCGACATAAGCCGTCCATTATACCACCCAAAACGTCTTCACAACACTATTCGCCATGGCCGAATCAAGCGCTACCGAGAAGCTCGTTCTCGCCTCCGGCTCAGCCTATCGGGCCGAACTCCTGACCCGGCTCGGGCTCGAGTTCGAGCGCTACGCCGCGGACGTCGACGAAACGCCCGGTGGGGGCGAGTCCGGCCACGCCCTGGCCATCCGGCTGGCGCAGTCCAAGGCTGCGGCGGGCAGCGCGCGCTTTCCCGGCGCGATCGTGATCGGCTCCGACCAGGTCGCCGAATGCCGCGGGCGACTCATGGGCAAGCCCGGCAACCGCGATCGCGCGATCGAGCAGCTCGCCTTCTGCAGCGGCGCCGAGGTCACCTTCCATACCGCCGTGACCATCCGCCGCGGCCGGACGGCACACACCGCCACCGTTCCGACCGTCACGGCGCTGCGCCGGCTCGACCAGCACCAGATCGAGCGCTACGTCGACGCCGATCGCCCCTTCGACTGTGCCGGGGCAATGAAGAGCGAGGCGCTCGGTATCAGTCTTGCCGAGCGCATCACCAGCGACGATCCCACCGCGCTGATCGGTCTCCCGCTGACCCGCGTTGTCGCCCTTCTTGAACGCTTCGGGATCGCCCTGCCCTGAGCATCCACGCCGACACAAGCCGGGGAGCTTGGTGATAAGCTAACCATACGCACCAGAATGGAGTAGTTCCGGATGGCATCGACTGCCTCGCAAACCAGCGCCGGACGGCACTGGCGACTGGAATCCGACCTCGACGGAATCGCCTGGCTTTACCTCGACCGCGACGACGAAAAGGTCAACAGCCTCGGCTCAAAGGTTCTCGAGGAGCTCGAATCGATCATCGGGCGGCTTGAAGCCGACCATCCCAGGGGGCTGGTGCTGATGTCGGGCAAACCGGGATCGTTCATCGTCGGCGCCGATGTACGCGAGTTCGACGCCACCGATGACGTCGACGAGTTGCGCAGCAACGTGCGCAATGTTCACAAGCTTTTCCAGCGCATCGACGACCTGCCCTTCCCGACCGTGGTCGCCTTCGAAGGCTACTGCCTCGGCGGCGGGCTCGAGCTGGCCCTGTGCTTCGATTACCGCATCGCCCTGGACGCGGATCACACGCGCATCGGCTTCCCTGAAGTGAATCTCGGCATCTATCCGGGCTTCGGCGGCTCCGGGCGCAGCATCCGCGCCATGGGCGGTCTGCAGGCCATGCAGATCATGCTGACCGGCAAGATGCTCCGGGCGCGCGCGGCCAGGGGCCTGGGCCTGATCGACCAGACCGTCGACCAGCACGGCTCATTGCGATGGGCCGCCCGCGGCGCCGTGCTCAAGAAGCGCAGCTCGCGCCGGCCCGGCCTGACCGCCCGCGCGACAACCTGGGGCCCGGTACGCAAGTTCCTGGCCGGCCAGATGCGCAAGCAGACCGCCGCCAAGGCCCGCAAGGCGCACTACCCCGCGCCCTACGCCCTGATCGACGCGTTCGAGGAAGCCGGCGACTCGTGCACGCAGATGATCCGCATCGAGGCCGAGGAAGTACCCAAGCTGCTGGCCGGCGAGACCTCACGCAACCTGCGCCGGGTGTTCCGCCTGATGGAGGCGCTCAAGGCGCAGGGCAAGCGCAGCGAGTTCAAGGCCCGGCGCGTGCACGTCATCGGCGCCGGCGTGATGGGCGGCGACATTGCCGCATGGTGCGCTTCCCGCGGCCTGGAGGTCACCCTGCAGGACCGCGAGATGAAGTACATCGAGCCCGCGCTCAAGCGCGCCGCCAAGCTGTTCAAGCGCAAGCTCAAGACGCCCACGGCCGTGGCCGCGGCCAAGGGGCGGCTGATCGCCGACGTCGAGGGCAAGGGCGTGGCCCAGGCCGACGTGATCATCGAGGCGATCTTCGAGGACCGCGAGGCCAAGCGCGAGCTGTTCGCCAAGGTCAACAAGGACGCGCCGCGCGACGCGATCATCGCCACCAACACCTCGGCCATTCCACTGTCGGAGCTGGCCGACGTGCTGGATGACCCGTCGCGGCTGATCGGCCTGCACTTCTTCAACCCGGTGGCCAAGATGCCGCTGGTGGAAATCGTCCACGACACGAAGCTCACCGACGCCGATCGCGTCAACGACGGCTCGAGCTTCGCCACCCAGATCGGCAAATACGCGCTGCCGGTGACATCCACGCCGGGCTTCCTGGTCAACCGGGTACTCGGTCCCTACATGCGCAATGCCATGAAAATGCACCGCGAGGGCATTCCGAAGGAAGCACTCGACAAGGCAGCCGAGCAGTTCGGTATGCCCATGGGGCCGGTGGAACTGGCCGACACCGTCGGCCTGGACGTCGGCCTGGGCGTGATCAAGACCCTGATGGGCGACGACGCCGGCGAGGACCGCAAGGTACTCGAGCAGATGGTCGAGGCCGGCAAGCTGGGCAAGAAGTCCGGCGAAGGCTTCTACCGCTGGAAGGACGGCAAGCCGCAGCGCGAGGACGACGCCCACAAGGGGCATGATCTCGACGATCTCGCCGAGCAGTTGATGCAACCCTACTTCGACGAATGCCGAGCGTGCCTGGCCGACAAGGTGGTCGAGGATGCCGACCTGCTCGACGCCGGCATGATCTTCGGCACCGGGTTTGCGCCCTTCCGCGGCGGCCCGATGCACTATCTCGAATCCGCCCGAGCCGACAAGGAGGCGTCCTGATGCCCGACAAGAACCTGCGCCGTATCGCCATTGTCGGCGGCAGCCGCATCCCGTTCTGCCGCTCCGGCAGCCTGTATGCCGACCAGACCAACCTGGACATGCTTACCGCCGCCTTCCGCGGCGTCGTCGATCGCTACAACCTGTCGGGCGAGAAGCTCGACCAGGTCATCGCCGGCGCCGTCACGACCCACTCCAAGGACTGGAACCTGGCGCGCGAGGCGGTGCTCTCAACCGATCTGTCGCCGCTGACCCCCGCGGTCACGATGCAACAGGCCTGCGGCACCAGCCTGCAGGCGGCCTTGCTGGCCGGCAGCCAGATCGCATCGGGCGAGATCGAGTGCGCGCTGATCGGCGGCACCGACACCACGTCGGACGTACCGATCGTGTTCAAGCGCCGCTTCGCCCAGCGCCTGATGCAACTCAACAAGGCCAGGTCGTTCGGGCAGCGCCTGAAGGCGTTCAAGGGCTTCAGCTTTTCCGAGCTCGCGCCGCAGCCGCCGCGCAATTCCGAGCCGCGCACCGGCCTGTCGATGGGACAGCACTGCGAGCGCATGGCGCGCGAGTGGAACATCACGCGCAAGGAACAGGACGAACTGGCGCTGGACTCACACCATAAAGCCGCCGAAGCCTGGGAATCGGGCTTCTTCGACGAACTGGTGCGACCGCACAACGGCGTGCTTCGCGACAATATCGTACGGCCCGACTCCAGCATGGAAAAGCTCTCCAGCCTCAAGCCCGCTTTCGATCGTTCGAAGCACGGCACGCTCACGGCGGGCAATTCCACCAGCCTGTCGGACGGCGCGGCCGCGGTCCTGCTGGCCTCGGAAGACTGGGTGCGCGAGCACGACCTGCCGGTCCTGGCCTGGCTGACCCATTCACGCACCGCCGCGGTCGACTACGTCGACGGCGACGAGGGTCTGCTGATGGCGCCCACGGTCGCCGTCGCCGAAATGCTGCAGCGCGCCGACATGAAGCTGCAGGACTTCGATTTCTACGAGATCCACGAGGCCTTCGCCGCACAGGTGCTGTGCACGCTCAAGGCCTGGGAGAGCGAGAACTACTGCACCGAGCGTCTCGGCCTGGACGGCGCGCTGGGCAGCATCGACCGCAGCAAGATGAACGTCCACGGCGGCTCGGTCGCGATCGGACACCCCTTTGCCGCCACCGGCGCGCGCATCGTCTCGACCCTGGCCCACATCCTCGAGAAAGCCGGCTCCGGGCGCGGGCTGATCTCGATCTGCACCGCCGGCGGCATGGGCGTGGCCGCGATTCTCGAACGCGACAACAACGGCTCCGGCCGCACCGGCGCCAGGAAGACGACCCGCAAGCCTTCCACCAAGAAGAAATCCAGCAAGAAGACAAGCAAGAAGGCGAGCAAGAAGGCGAGCAAGAAAGCGGCCCAAAAGAAGACCGCGGGCGAGAACGAGACAACTTCGTCGCCGGCCGGGGATACCGCCGGGGAGCAGACCAGCTGAAAGGTCGAAGCCACCCGCTGGCCACCGCCCTGCTCTTCCAGGGCGGCCTGATTCTCCTGGCGGTCGGCCTGGCCTTCCTCTTCGGACTGCGACCCTGGTCCGAGATCCACCCCTCCTGGGCCGCCCTCGGCCTGTCGGTGGCGGCCACCCTGCCCCTGGCGGCGAGCCTCCTGGCCCTGCCGGCAGAACGCTGGCGATGGGCGGAGGAGCTCACCCGCCTGGTGCGGCGCTTCGTGGCGGTGCTTTTTCGCCGCACCCGCCCGGGTGCCGTCGTGCTGGTTTCGGCCCTGGCCGGGATTGGCGAGGAACTCCTTTTTCGCGGCGTCATCCAGGCCGGCCTGGTCGCCTGGTTGACACCCGCAAGCGGTATCGTCATCGCCTCACTGCTTTTCGGCCTGGCCCACGCCGTGTCCTTCAGCTACCTGCTGCTGGCCACACTGATGGGGCTCTACCTGGGCCTGCTCTACCACTGGACCGGCAACCTGCTGGTTCCGATCCTCGTCCACGCCCTCTACGACTGGGTTGCGATCCGCTACTACCTGCGCCGGGCGTAGATTCGCCATCGACCCGATGGGTTAACATGGACGCTCCACGACAGGGGAAGATCTCGAATGGAGCGCATCGGCCGCTACCGCATCGAACGCGAACTCGGGCGAGGCTCGATGTCGATCGTCTACGAGGCCTTCGATCCACACATCAACCGTCACCTCGCGGTCAAGGTGCTGCGCGAGCGCTATGCCCGTGAACTGAAAAGCCGCCAGCGCTTCCTGCGCGAGGCGCGCTCGGCGGGCGGCCTGAGCCACGCCAACATCGTGACCGTGTTCGACGTCGGCCAGCACGAGGGGCTTCCGTTCCTGGTGATGGAGCGGCTCAAGGGTCAGAGCCTCGAAGAGTTCCTCGACGAGGGCGGCCAGCTGAGCGTTCACGAGATCCTTTCGATCGGCATCCAGCTTGCCGGCGCGCTCGACTATGCCCATGATCGGGGCGTGATTCACCGCGACGTCAAACCGTCCAATATCTACTTCGACCAGGAATCCGGCCTGGTCAAACTGGTCGATTTCGGCATCGCCGCGATCAATGACCGGAACCGGGCCAGCGGCGACGATGTCGAGACGATCGCCGGAACGCCGAAGTACATGTCGCCGGAACAGATCCAGGGCGGGGAACTCGACGGCCGGGCCGACCTCTACGGCCTGGGGGTGGTGCTCTACCGGCTGCTTTCCGGCACCGTGCCCTTCCAGGCCGATTCCATCGGCGCCCTCATCCACCAGATCGTGCACCGGTCGCCGGCCCGTCTCCAATCGCGCGACGACCGCACACCCATCGACCTGATCGAGCTCGTTCACCGTCTTCTCGCCAAGGATCCCGAAACAAGACCGTCCAGCGGCGCCCTGCTGCTGGAAGAGCTGCAGGAGATCCGCGCCGATCTCGACCGCGGCCTGCTCAACACCGTACGGGGCCAACCCGGCACCTGGCGCTGGCTGGCAGCCCTGACCCTCGCGCTGATGATCGTGCTCGGCGGCGGTCTGACCTGGGTCTACCACAGCCAGACCGAGGCAATGGAGGAGTCGACCTACGGCTACGGCGATGCCCTGACCAGCGTGATCGCCCGCGAAACGGCGGAGGCGCTGCTGCTCGACGACACGACGGCCCTGTCCAACCTGGTCTCGGATTTCTCAGTCAACCCGCGCATCACCTATCTTCACATCAGCGCCCGCGACGGTCGTGTCCAGGCGAGCACCGATCCTTTCCTGCAGGGCGAGTCCCGACCCGAACCCGGCCGGGCCACCATCGAGCGCGAGCAGGGTGGCGTGCGCCTGCTTTCGAGGGAGGACGGCAATCTCGAATTCCAGACGCCGATCCGCTTCCAGACCCAGCGGATCGGTGAAGTCCAGCTGGGCATCGACGGCGACCAGCTCCAGACGGCCGCCCGCACGACGCTGACCATGCTCGCCCTGGTGTTCGCCGTGACCCTGATCGTCGTCGGAAGCGGGTTCAGCCTGCTGGTGCGACGACAGCAGCGCTCGATCCAGCGCGCCAGCCGCGGACTGCAGCGGATTGCCCGCGGGCAGTACGACGCCCGGCTCGAGAGCGACCGACAGGACGTCTTCGCGCCCCTGTTCCAGCGATTCAACGACATGGCCAACCGACTCGAAGAGCGGCACGGCTACCTGAAGTACAAGCCGGCGCGGCAGCCGCTTCCGGACTTCGATGACCGCGACGATCCCGATGTCGAGGAAACAATGGAAATGGAACGGCCCGTGGAGGAATCCAACATCCTGCCCCTGTCCGAGCGCAAGAATTCGGGCGGCCGAGGCGACTGACTCAGCCGTCTTCCAGGCTGCGTAGCTCGCGCTGGGCGCGGCGCGCGCGTTCCAGGTAGCGAATGGCGGGTTCGAATTCCGGGTTGATGCGCAAGACCCGATCCCACAGCTCCACGGCCTGATCGACCTGCTGATCGCGCCACGCGGTCAGAGCACTGCCGTGATAGTGTTCGCCGAGCGCGGCCTCGAGCCGCTCCAGCCTCTGCCGATGCGTCTCGCGCAGGCCCTCGTCAAGTTCGCGCGCGAGCAGCAGCGCATCGAAGGCGGCAGCGTGGTCGCCACGCGCCAGGGACTGTTCGGACCGGCCAAGCGCCAGCCTCGCCTCGACATGTTCGCGCTGGCGGACGAAGTCGCTCGACTCGGCCTCGACGCCCAACCAGGGCAAGGCCTGGTCGAGAAGCTTTCTCGCCCGCGCCGGATCATCCTCGCGACAGGCGGCGCGGGCCAGGGCAAGCGCCGATTGCGCCAGCAAGGGGCGATCGGCCTCGCGCAGCTTGCCGGCACGCGCGGCACTCAACAGCAGCGCATAGGCCTGGTTGTGGCGTTCGCGTTCAATCAGGTTCGCCGCCGTCGTTCCGAGCTCGACATTGCCCTCGTCAACCGGGCTCTCCTCCGAAGCCGGGGGCTCCAGGGCCTGCATGTTTTCGAACTCGTCTTCCGGCACGCTCGGAACGCGAATGCGCTGGCCCGCTCGCAACAGGCGGGGGACATCGATGTCGTTGAGCCGCGCGAGGGAATAGAACAGCAGCTCGTTCTCGATCGTACGCCCGGCAATGGCTGAAAGGCTGTCGCCCGACTGCACCTCCATGACCTCGAACGATTCACCCAGCAGTTCCTCGGGCGGCTGACGAATCTGGGCCAGCAACAGCCTTGCGGTTGCATCCTCCGGATTGTCGGCCAGGATCCCGGCGAGCATCTCCTCGGCACGCTTCTCTTCCCCGTCCTGGAGCAGGGTCATGGCCTGTCCGATCGAGTCGGTGATCACCTGCTGACCGTTGACCGATTCGCCCTCGCTACCCGACGGCGATGCCGGCTTCTCGGCCCGTCGTTCGAACGGCCAAGACTGACAGCCCGCAAGTAACAGGCAAGCCAGGACAAGAGAGAACCAGTTGATTCGCCGCGCAGCAGTCTGGGGAATGGCTGAATTCGAGGACATTGTGGAAACAGTTTAGCGCAGCGGCGTGTTCAGTCCGCCAGCATCGAAGGCAGCGCCAGGCTCAGCGCCGGCCACCAGGTGATAATCAGGAGTGCCGCCAGGAGTATGGCCAGAAACGGCAAGGTGGCCCGGTAGACCGTCAGGATGTCGCGTTCGAAACGATGACTCGCAAGGAACAGGTTGATGCCGACCGGCGGCGTGCAATAGCCGATCTGCAGGTTGGCCAGGAACACGATCCCGAGATGAACCGGATCCACCCCGAACGCCATGGCGACCGGGATGAGCAGCGGCGCGAGAATCACCAGCGCGGCAAAGATATCGAGCAGCATCCCCGCGACCAGGAGCATCAGGTTGACCGCCAGCAGGAACACCAGCTGACTGTCGATGAGCGGCTCGACCCACTCGAACAGCCGCTGCGGTACGCCGGCGTCGATCATCACGTTGGTCGATGCCATCGACATTCCGAGCACGACCAGGATGGCGGCCACCAGAACCATGGCCTCCGTGACGATCTCCGGTAGCCGTCCGAACCGGATCTCACGACGAACCAGCACCAGGCTGACGAGCACCCAGGCGGCCGTCACCACGGCCGCTTCCACCACCAGCAGCCAGCCGCTGTAGATGCCGCCGAGCACCACGATGGGCAGCGGCAGCTCCCAGGCATTGTCGCGCAGCGAACGGCCCAGCGGTTGACGCGGCCGGTCGTCCGGCGGCAAACCGCGATGGATCCAGGCCGCGTAGCCGCCCATCATGACCAGCATCAGCAGGCCCGGTAGCAGTCCGGCAAGAAACAGGTCGTCAACGCTGATGCCGGCCCGCGGCGCGACCTGCTGGGCAACCACCGCATAAAGGATCAGGGGCAGCGAAGGCGCGAACAACACGCCCAGGCTCGAGCCGGCCGTGACCATCCCGAGGCTGAAGCGCTGCGGATAACCGCCCTGCACCAGCGCCGGCAGCAACAGGCTGCCGAGGGCCACCACGGTAATGCCCGACGCGCCGGTGAAGGCCGTCATGAGGGAGCACAGGACGAGCGCCAGGATGGCGAAACCGCCGGGCATCCAGCCCAGTGCCGAGCGGGTCAGCTCGACCAGGCGCTGGGGTGCGCCGCTGTGGGCCAGCAAGACGCCGGCGAAGGTGAACAGCGGCAGGGCAACCAGCACCGGCAGCTCGCCGATGCGAACGAACTCCATGCTCGCAAGGACCGGATCGAGTCCGGCGCGCCAGTAGCCGCCCAGCGCGCCCAGGGCGATGACAGCGAACAGCGGCATGCCCACGAGCGCGAGCACGAGCAGGATGACGAAAATCATTCCGGCTCACCGTCACCGTGCAGGGGCAACACCGTGACCGAAGGCGGGGCGACCGCCCAGGCCAGGAAGCGGGCGGCCATCAGGCCGAAGCCGATCGGGACGATGACCTGGACCATCCAGTTGGGCACGTCGAGAAAGGCCACGGCCTGGAACTCGTACTCGAGGGCGACAATATCCAGGCTGGTCCAGGTCAGGGCCAGGCAGACCAGCGCCGTGGAAGCGAACACGAAACGCCGCAGCCAGACCACCCCCACCGGCGGCAGCCAGCGTTCGACAAGATCGATACGGATGTGGCGCAGGCGACCGGTGGCCACCACCCCGCCGACCATGGCCAGCCAGAGCACGATGGCTCGCATGGCGCCGTCGGCCCAGGGCAATGCCATGCCGGCCAGGTTCCGGAAACCGATCTGGGCGAGGCCGAGCACGACCAGCGAGAGGAACAGCGTGGTCAATACACCGGCTTCGACGCCGCGTATGACGCGGGCGGCCGTATCGGATTCGGCGGCTCGATCAGTTCTCGGCACGCAGTCGCTCCAGCGCCGTTTCGAGACGATCGAGATGCGGCAACTCGAAGCTGCCGGATTCCACGGCATCGCGACGAATGCGGTGCGCCAGTTCGTGCCAGAAATCGACCAACTCCGGTTCGGGCTCGGCCATCCGGATCCCCCGTGCGGCCAGGGCTTCCCGGGCCTCGGCGTTGTCCTCGAAATTGTCCGATTCGATCTGCTCGAGGGTGGCAGCGAGCTCTTCGCGCAGAATCGCGCGATCGGCCTCGGACAGGCGCTCGAGCGCACGCGCATCCAGACCTATCGTGCCGGCCGTCATCAGCAGCGGCATGTCGAGCATGGTTTCGGCCCGGGTATGCCACTGCAGGATGATGGTCGCCGAGGGCGTGCTGGCGAAGGTATTGACCGCACCGGTCTGCAAGGCCGTGTAGACCTCGGCGAGGGGCAGCGGCACCGGCGTCGCACCGGCGCGTTCGAGCGTTCGCTGCGACAGCCGGTCGCCAGTGGGCACCCACACCCGGTAAGCGCCGCCGAGCGCCTCGGGATCGTCGGTGGGCAGTTCGCGATCGCTGAACAGATAGGCGAACCCGCCCAGGGCGATGCCCGGAGCGACGATGCCGCCCTCTTCCAGGGCTTCCAGCACCAGCGGGTCGAAGGTCGCGCGCAGGCCCCGGGCTTCCTCCGCGTCCCGGAAGACGAAGGGCATGGAGTAGAGATTGGCCGCGGGCGCCACCGACGCGAGTTCGCCCAGGGTGAACGAGCCGCCGTGCAGCTGCCCCAGCCGCATCCGGCGAAGAACGGACTGCGCGTCCCCCATGACCCCGCCGGGAAAGAAGCGAAGGCGTACCGCGCCGTCGGTGCGTTCCTCGATACGCTCGGCGGTCGCCCGCATGCGCTCCATCCAGCCCGACCCATCGGGTGCGAAGGTCGCCAGCTTCAGTTCGGCGGCCAGTGAAGGCGCGCCCAGACAGATCATCGTCAAGGCCGCTGCGGCCAGCATCATTCGTTGCACTAGTCAAAAATCCTTTCAGTTTCGTTCAGCAGTTCTTCCGCCCGTTCTCGCGCCACCGCGTTGGCCAGGCGGTACTCGGGGGCGTCGACTTCGCTTTCGATCACGCGCTCGAGCGAGGAAACGAACAGCTCGCGATCGAACAGCAGGCGGGCGTAGTGATCGGCCAGCATGACATCGACCAGCAGATTGCGTCCCGCCGAGACGCGTCGGGCGCGCTCGAAATGGCGCCGGGCCAACTCGGGCCGACCGCCGGCCGCGGGCGGTCGTTGCGAGTGCAGCACGGCCAGATACAGCCAGGCCGCGCCGTCGTCATGCTCGGGCGCAATCTCGACCACCCGGTCCAGCAATGCCTGGGCGCGCGGCAGGTCGGCCAGCGCGGCGTAGTCGTCGGAGTGCGTATCGATCCATCCCACCCAGGCCGTCGCCAGCAGGTACGCCGCCTCGAGCTCAGAGCGATTCAGGTCCGCGACGCGCTGCTCGAACGATTCGAAACCGATCTCTTGCAGGTCGCAAAGTGTTGTGGCACGCAGGCAGGCGCCCTTGCGGGCGTGCGCCAGAGCGCGGGCACTGAGCCGCCGCGCCGAAGCTTCCCCGCCGCCGAAAAGGGTCGCGTAAGTGCCGGTCAGCCGGGCCGTGGTCAGGTACAGTCCCGCATCCTCGGGGCGTGACTGCAGACGCGCTTCGAGCAAAAGCAGATAAGCCGGAATGGCATCGGCCACGGTGGCCGGGTCGTCGTACTGAAGGATGGCCGTCTCCAGGTCACCCGACAGCTGCGCGGTCTGCCGCTCGACGATCGCCGAGCAGCCGGCCAGGCCGAGCAGCAGGGGAAACAGGAACAAACGCGACATCACGGCGCCCGAACCACCAGGCCGGCGGCCTCGACGGTGTTCTGCATCAGGGTCGCCACGGTCATCGGCCCGACGCCGCCGGGCACCGGGGTGATCCAGCCGGCACGCCGGGACGCGGGCTCGAAATCCAGGTCACCGTGGAGCTTGCCGTCCTCGCCGCGGTTGATGCCGATGTCGACGACGATGGCACCTTCGGCGATCCATTCCGACCGAACGATTCCCGGCTTGCCGACCGCGACACAGACCACATCGGCGCGCGCGACGTGCGACTGGAGACCACGCGTGAAGCGATGGGCGACCGTCACCGTGGCACCGGCGAGCAACAGCTCGAGCGCCAGCGGTCGACCCACGATGTTCGATGCGCCGACCACCAGGGCGTTCATGCCCTTGGTGTCGATGCCGTGAGCGCCCAGCAGGGTCATGACGCCGCGCGGCGTGCACGGGCGCAGTCCCGGATCACGCAGAGCCAGCCGCCCCATGTTGGCGGGGTGAAAACCATCGACGTCCTTGTCCGGCGAAATGCGCCGCGTCACCGCGCGCTCGTCGAGATGGGAGGGCAGCGGCAGCTGCACCAGGATTCCGTCGACGGACTCGTCGCGATTGAGCGCGTCGATCAGCGCCAGCAGTTCGCCCCGGCCGACACCGTGGGCCAGGCGATGCGCGGTCGAGACCATGCCGGCACGCTCACAGGCGCGGATCTTGTTGTTGACATAGATCTCGGATGCGGGATCGTCGCCGATCAGGATCACCGCCAGCCCCGGCGGCCTGCCGCCGGCGTCGACGTGATGGGAAACGGCGTCGGCCACGTTGGCGATCAGCCGGTCAGCGACGGCGCGACCGTCGAGAATGCGCGCTGGGGATTTCGTCATGAACGCTATTGTAAGGTAGGATTCTGATCGAATCCGACTCGGAGCAAGACCGCGTGAACCTGTTCAATCATCTGTTCGTGGACCTGTCCGGCGCGCGCATTTACCTCGAGCGCTACCGCAATCAGCCTTTCCTGATCGTCAACATTGCGACCGAAAGCCGGTTCGTGCCGCAACTTCAGCGCCTTCAGCAACTCCACACCCAGTTCAACCGTCACGGCCTGGTGGTGATCGCCATGCCCTGCAACGATTTCGACGAGGAACCGCGCGACGAAGCCGGAATCGACGAGTTCCTGCGCGAGAACTATCCCTACAGCTACATCGTCACGCAGCGCTACGCGACCACCGGCCCCGAGGCCCATCCCCTGTTTCGCGATATCCTGCAGGAACAGGGCGCGTCGGCCCTGCCCCAGGCGACATTCCACAAATACCTCTTCGACCGTCGCGGCGAACTGGCCGAGCGCTTCCCGCCCGAAACCCCGCCCGACGATCCCATGCTGGTCCGCTGCATCAATCAGCAGCTCGGCGGAATCTAGTCGGCCTTGCGGTTAGGTAGGTACCGGTCAGCGCTTGCGGTTCTTGCGCTGGACGAACTGCTTGAGCCGTCTGCGCTTTTGCTGCTGGCGCGGCGTGAGCGGGTTGCGGCGTCCAGCATAGGGATTCTCGCCCTCTTTGAAGACAAGGCGAACCGGCATGCCGGTCAGGCGGAAATGCTTGCGGAAACAGTTGATCAGGTAGCGCTGGTACTGGTCGGGTATGCCGCGGCAGCGCGTGCCGTGAATCACGATGCGCGTCGGGAAATGGCCGCCGCTGTGGGCGAAGCGCAGCTTGGGCACCTTGCGCTGCACCGCCGGCGGCGGGTGCGAGGCCACGGCGTCGCGCAGCACGCGCGTGAGCGCGGAGGTGGAGAAGGTCTGCTCTCCGGCCTCGTGCACGTGTTCGACGGCGTCGGTCAGCTCGCCCAGCCCGCTGCCGTGTAGCGCCGAGACCGTCACCACCGGCGCGAAGCGAGCGAAATCGAGCCGATCGGCGACTTCCACCAGTACGGCGCGGCGTCGATCATTGTCGATCGCATCCCACTTGTTGAGCACCACGACCAGGCCGCGACCGGCTTCGATGACGTGCCCGGCCAGGCGGGCATCCTGTTCGGTGATCCCTTCGAGGACGTCACAGATCAGGCAGACGATGCGCGCCTGTTCGACCGACTGCAGGGCCTTGATCGTGCTGAAGCGCTCCACGCCCTCGTGGCTGCCGCGTCGACGTCGGATTCCGGCGGTATCGATCAGGTGGTAGCGCACGCCGTCGCGTTCGACGGTTGCGTGGATCGGATCGCGCGTGGTGCCTGCCACCGGCGTGGCCAGGGCGCGCTCTTCGCCGAGCAGGCGGTTGAGAAGAGTCGACTTGCCCGCATTGGGTCGACCGATCAAGGCCAGGCGCAGGCCGTCGTCATCGGGTATGTCCGAGCCCGGATCTTCCGGCAGCCGCTCGGACATGGCCTGGCTGAGCTGCTCCAGGCCGCGCCGGTGGCTCGCGGCGATCGGCCAGATCTCGCCGAGCCCCAGCTCGGCCGATTCGGCCTCGGCCATCTCGACTTCCAGCCCGTCGGTCTTGTTGAGCACGTGCAGCACCGACTTGCCGCGCTGGCGCAGATCGGCCGCGATCTCGTGCTCGACCGGCAAGATCCCCGAACGGGCGTCGGTCAGCATCAGCACGAGGTCGGCCTCGTCGATGGCGAGATGCGTTTGCACCTGGGCACCGGTTTCGACCTCACCGCCCGCCTTGTCGAGTCCACCGGTGTCGACCAGTATCACGTTGCGTTCGCCCAGCCTGGCGCGACCATAGATGCGGTCGCGCGTCACGCCCGGGGTATCGGCGACCAGCGCATCGCGCGTGCGCGTGAGCGCATTGAACAAGGTCGATTTCCCGACGTTGGGGCGCCCAACGATGGCGACGACCGGCAACGAGGACATGTTCGCGCCTGCCTAGTCCGAGCGACTGACGCGCCAGGCGCTGAGCCTTCCGTCCTCGTCGAACAGATAGAGCGTATTGCCCACGACCAGGGGAGCGGCAGCCGGAGCATCGTTGCCGGCTTTCACGCGCGAGACGATCCGGCCGCTGTCGGCGTCGAAAAAGTGGATGTAGCCCTCGAAGTCCGCCACCGCCACGAGCCCGCCGAGAAACGCCGGGCGGGTCAGCTGTCGGCGCAGGAGCTGATTGTCGCGCCAGAGCGTGGAACCGTTACGTCGGTCGATCAGCCAGACATTGTCATCCTGGTCGGTCACCGCGAGCTGCGTGCGGCGCAGGCTCAAGCCGCTCGCCGAGGCAACGTCCTTGACCCACAGGATTCGGCCGGATTCCAGCGCGAGGCCGGCCAGGCGACCGTGATAGGTCACCGCGTACAGCTCGGTACCCACCACGAGCATGGGGCCGTCGATATCGGCCAGGCGATCGAGCTCGGTACGCCCTTCCGGTTCGCTGACACGCTGCTCCCACAATACCGATCCGTCGGAGACGCGCAGCGCCGTGACCTGACCGTCGTCGTAGCCGATGTAAGCCTGTCCGGCGCGGGTCAGCGGATCGCCGTTGCCGCGCAGGGTCAGCAGCGGAACGCTGCGATCGTGAACCCAGATCCGCGCCCCGTCGCTGCGATCGATGCCGAAAACGCGCCCGTCGATGCAACGCACGACCACGATGCCGTCGTGCAGCACCGGTTGGGAGAGGATCTCGGAAGACAGCTGCGCTCGCCATTCGATCCGACCGCTGTCGCGATCGATGACCACCAGCTCGCCGTCGAACGTGCCGACCATGATCGCGTCGGGCGTCACCGACGGTCCGGCCGAAATGGGAAGATCGATGTCGATTTCGCGTTCGACTCGCCCCGAATCAGCGTTGACCGCGGTGATCAGACCCTCGTGATCGGCGACCCAGATCAGTTCACCGTCGACGACCGGCCGGATGCGCGGCTTGCTGCGGTTGATGCCGTCACCGGTATCGACCGACCAGGCGCGTTCGATCGGAACGGACTGGCGAATTTCGGTCAGCTCCGCCGGCTCGGCCTCGTCGTCGCCGCCGCTGAACCAGCCGCCCATGGTCTGACAGCCCGACAGGGCAGCCAGGGCGGGAATCAAGATCAAAAGGCGCATCCAACCGATCACGAAGGATCTCCGCCGGTGCGGGCAGCGTCAATCTTGATTTCCAGCATGCGCGGGTTGCCGCCGTCGGCGCTACGCCGCGACAGCGCCTCTTCCCATGCCGCGCGCGCCTCGTCCAGGCGGCCACGCTCGAACAGCAGATCGCCGCGGGTCTCGGCCCAGGAAGCCTCGAAACCGGGAGGCGCGTCGCCTTCGAGCAGCGCCAGCCCTTCCTCATGTTCGCCCTGCGCCTCGAGCACGCGCGCCAGGCGCAGCTTGGCCACGGGCCACAGCGACTCCAGACGGCGATTGTCGATGATGTCGCGATACACGCCGGCGGCCGGGGACAGCCGACCGTCATCGACCCAGGCCGCGGCCAGGTGCATACCCGCCAGCCCGGCATAGGCCGTACCACCCACCGCTTCGCGCATGGTTTGGTAATCCGACTCGGCCTGCTCCAGGTTGCCATCGGACACCTGCTGACGCACGACCTGGTAGTACTCCGAGCCCATGATCTGTTGCTCGGCGCGATGATCCTGCCACTGGCGAAAACCGAAAATGCCGCCGAATGCCAGTATCAGGCCGACAATAATCGTCGAACTGTATTCCTTGATCCAGCGCCGGACGCGTTCGCCCTGCTCGTGTTCGTCGTAAAGCTCTACGGCCATGTCGAGTTGATCCTTGCGGTAGGCATGATGAGAAATCGACCGACTATGATAAATCAGTCGCCCGGGTCGGGGGCAAGCAATGAAAGCAGGCGCCGGGGCAAGCGCTCCAGCGGTACGAGCTCCTGTTCGGTATCGCCGCGAAGATCCTTGATCGCCGCCTGCCCGTCGGCGAATTCGGCTTCCCCGAGAATGATGCACCAGCGCGCGCCGCTGCGATCAGCTCGCTTGAACTGGGCGCGCATGCTGCCTCCGGCCAGGGCGGTTGCCAGCGACAGGCCCGGCACCTCGTCGCGCAGGCGCTCGGCGAGCGCCAGCATGTCGCCGGCGGCAACCCGGCTGACCAGGAAGACATCGGCGGACTGCTCGTGTTCGACCCCCGCCGCCTCCAGCATGGCCAGCAGTCGTTCGACACCCAGCGCAAAACCGATGCCGGGCGTGTCGCGGCCGCCCTGCATCGCCACCAGGTCGTTGTAGCGTCCGCCGGCGCAAACGGTTCCCTGCGCCCCGAGCTCGTCGGTCACCCACTCGAAAACCGTTCTGCAGTAGTAATCGAGGCCGCGCACCAGGCCCGTGTTGACGGTGTAGGCGATTCCCAGTCGATCGAGCAAAGCGCAGACATCCTCGAAATGGGCGCGCGCTTCATCCCCGAGCGCATCGGCCAGCCGGGGGGCGTCGGCCATGATGGCGCGCGTTTCCTCGTTCTTGCTGTCGAAGATCCGCAGCGGATTGGTCGCCATCCTGCGCTGGCTGTCGGCATCGAGACGGTCGCGGAAGGGCTCGAGGTACTCGACCAGCTCCTGCCGGTAGCGTTGCCGGTCGGCGCGATCACCCAGGCTGTTGATTTCCAGGCGAACGCGGCCGGACAGGCCGAGCTCCCGCCAGAGCCGCTCTCCCAGGGCAATCAACTCGGCATCCGCGGTGGCCTGCTCGAGCCCGAAAACCTCGGCCCCGAACTGGTGAAACTGGCGCTGACGCCCTTTCTGCGGACGTTCGTGCCGAAACATCGGGCCCTGGTACCAGACCTTCAGACCCGGCGTATGGAGCAGGCCGTGCTGAATCGCCGAGCGCACAACGCCCGCGGTCCCTTCCGGCCGCAGGCTGAGCAGGTCGCCGTTGCGGTCCTCGAACGCGTACATCTCCTTCTCGACCACGTCAGTCGATTGCCCGATCGCCCGGGTAAAGACCTCGGCCTTTTCCAGGATGGGGAGCCGAATTTCGTGAAAATCATAGGCCGAGAACACGCGCGACAGCCGGCTTTCCAGCCAGCGCCAGAGCGGCGTCTGCTCCGGCAGGATGTCGTGCATGCCGCGAATCGACTGGATATTCTTCATCAGATCTATTCCGTCAGAAATGACAAGCCCGCCAACGGCGGGCTCACACCTACAGGCCGGGTCGTGCCGGGACCGTCAGCCGTGTTTCAACGCTGAACCTCGCCGTCGGCCATCACGGCCAGTTCGGCCACGTCGCCGCTGTCGTGCCCGTCCCAGGTGATCGACTGTCCATTGACCTGCAGGCGAACGGCGCTCGATCGACCGAGCAGGAGCCGGAACGGCGCCCGGCCTTCGTAACTGAAGGTTTGCCCACTGCGCAGTAAATCGTACTCCAGGCGCGCGCCCTCGGCATCATGGATCTCGACCCAGCTGTCCTCGAGCACTTTGACTTCGAGCGCGCTCGTCGCCGCCCCTAGCTCCCCTTCGACCGTTTCGAGCGGGGATGGACTGATCACCGTCGCGGGCTCGGGCGATACCTCCCGGGCCGGACGAATCGGCTTGAGCGGCAGAGCCGAGGCGGAAACGTGGCGCGCGCTCGACGAATCCGACTCACCCTGCCCGGCTCCGGACGAATCGGGCGATGAACGGGTCTCGCGCTGGTCGGGCTGAGCCGCTCCGGCCACCTCGCGCGATTCGCCGGAGGCGGGATCACGCTCGAGCATGCGCATGCCACCGGCGATGAAAAAATAGACCAGGGGCGGGATGATGGCGACCGTGACGATCGCATAAGTGGCGATCTTGAGATAGCGCTCCAGCCGCCAGTCTCCCCTCGACACCGGCAGGACTTCCTTGAGCTCGGGCGGGACATCCTCGCCGGCCTCGGCCAGAAGCGCGTCGGGATCGAGTTCCAGCAGCCGGGCATAGTTCCGGATGTAGCCGCGCCGGTAGAGACTCGAGAGATCCTCGACCTGGCCGGACTCGATATCGTTGACGACCATGCCGGGCAGGTGGAGTTGTGCCGCGACATCGGCCTGTTCGAGGGAAAGCGCTTCCCGTCGTCGCCGAAGTTCGGCGCCGATGCGCTGGTAGTGATGTTCTTTCTTCTCGGTTTTCTGCTGCCTGGTTTCGTTGCTGGTGCTGGTCTCGTCAGTCATCTTGGCTGGTCTGTTGTCTTAAATTCCGAGCTTCGGACGATTTGGGGAACTGGTCCTCGAGACGTCTGAAGTAGCGGGCGGCCTCCCGCTCGTTGCCAAGCCGTTGTTCGATCCGGTAGCCGAGCATTAGCGCTCCCGGATCGTCCCCTGTTGCTGCCTCGTATCGCTGCAGGAAAGCGCGCGCCCGAAAAGCGTCGTCTCGCTGCAGGAAAAGGCGTGCCAGATGGTAAAGCGCGTCGGGATAGTCCGGATTGACCTCCAGCGCTTCACGCAGATACTCTTCGGCCGTCGCCGGTTGCTCGCCTCGAATCGCGCAGGCGCCGGCATTGGTGTAGGCGACCTCGCGCGTGTCGTAGAACGGATCATCGATCGCGCGGAGAAACAGCTCGTCGGCCTCGCGGTACTCGCCCTGACGGCACAGGAAGGTGGCGTAGCTATTGAGCGTCGCACCGTCCTCGGGCGCCAGACGCATCGCTTCGCGATAGTAGCGTCGCGCCCGCGCCTCCCGACCGAGTTGCTCCTGGATCATGGC
Organism: Wenzhouxiangella indolica; assembly: GCF_042310355.1. Lineage (NCBI taxonomy): Bacteria > Pseudomonadati > Pseudomonadota > Gammaproteobacteria > Chromatiales > Wenzhouxiangellaceae > Wenzhouxiangella > Wenzhouxiangella indolica. Next base: position 36,135 of record NZ_JBHJMR010000011.1, read on the forward strand.
CAGCGTGACGTACGCCGGCACGTGCGCCGGGTCGAGCTCGATCGCCCGCTCGAGCTTGTCGATGGCAATCTGCAGGTCGCCGCGCTCGAAATAGCCCACGCCCAGGCGCGCATTGACATCGGCCCCGCTCACGGGGCTGACACGATCCATGCCGGTGCGACCGGCTTCGCCGCGCTCGGGCTGGGTGGTGGCGCAGCCGCTGACCAGCGCGAGAACCGTCAAGAGCGCGACCAGCTTCAGTCTTTTCATGACGCCATCGCCTGCCGGGCCAGCTGCTGCTGCACGACGACCCGGCGCTGGTTGGGACTCAAAAGCTGGCCCACGAGCTGACCGCAGGCTGCGTCGATGTCTTCACCGCGCGTCTTGCGCACCGTCGTGATCAGGCCGGCGGCGCGGGTAATCTTCTGGAATTCGTAGATCGCCTCGTCGGAAGAGCAACTGAACGGTGTACCCGGAAACGGGTTGAAGGGAATCAGGTTGATCTTCGACGGCAGCACGCTGAGCAGCCGCACGAGCGCGCGTGCGTGCTCGGGGCGATCATTGACGCCGTCGATCATGGTGTACTCGAACGTCACCGACCGTCGCGGCCTCGCCTTGATGAAGCGCTTGCAGGCGGCGATGAGTTCCTCGACGGGGTACTTGCGGTTGAGCGGCACCAGCCGGGTTCTGAGGTCGTTGTCGGCCGCGTGCAATGACACCGCCAGGGCGAACTCGTCACCTTCGGCCAGATCGTCGATGCCGGGCACCACACCGGAGGTCGAGATCGTGACCCGACGCGAAGCCAGCCCGTAGGCCAGGTCGTCGCGCAGCAGCGAAAGCGTGGGTCGCACCGCGTTGAGATTGAGCATGGGTTCGCCCATGCCCATGAACACGACGTTGGTCACGCGCTGCTCATCACCGTAAAGCTCGCGCAGCCGGTGAACCGCCTGCCACACCTGGCCGATGATCTCGGCGGTATCGAGATTGCGATTGAAGCCCTGCGTGGCGGTCGAACAGAAGGTGCAGTTGAGCATGCAGCCCACCTGCGAGGAGATGCACAAGGTTCCGCGGCTGGTTTCGGGAATATAGACCGTCTCGACGGCATTGCCGCCGGCGATCGACATCAACCACTTGACGGTGCCGTCGGCCGACTGCTGCTCGCGCATGATCGACGGCGGCGCAACGCCCGCGGTGTGATCCAGCCGCTCGCGCAGGGCCCTGGACAGGTCGGTCATCTGGCCGAAATCGGTCACGCCGCGCTGGTGAATCCATTGCAGCAACTGGCGCGCGCGAAACGGCTTCTCGTCGAGGTCGACGAAAAACCGTTCGAGACCCGCTCGGTCGAGACCGAGCAGGTTAGTGATTTCCTGAGGCCCTGCGGGCATTTGCGTACTTTCGCTGATAATTACCGTGAGTATATCTCATCGGCGCCGAAAAAGAAGGCGATCTCTTCCTTTGCGGTGTCCTCGCCATCGGAACCATGCACGGCATTGGCGTCGATGCTGGTGGCGAAATCGGCTCGAATGGTGCCCGGAGCGGCCTGACGCGGATCGGTCGCGCCCATCAGTTCCCGGTTGCGCGCGATGGCATCCTCGCCCTCGAGCACCTGGACCATCACGGGGCCGGAAATCATGAACTCAACCAGGTCCTTGAAGAACGGACGCTCGCGATGGACGGCGTAGAAGCCTTCCGCCTCTTCCCGCGTGAGGTGCTTCATGCGGGCCGCAGAGATCTTGAGACCGGCGCGCTCGAATCGGGCATAGATTTCACCGATGACGTTCTTGGCCACGGCATCGGGCTTGATGATCGACAGTGTGCGTTCCATTCCTGCTCCTTCGGGAAAGATTTAGATTATTCGGGTCGGGTCGTCAGTCAGGGACTGATCGTCAAAGACTTGTCCGACGATCAAGGCGCCGCCGGGCAAACCGGCAATTGTATACCTGAATCGCACGGAATTCATGCGCATCGCCCGTCAGTGAGCGGATTCGGCGGCAAAAATCACTTGTACTGCGACCAAACCGATGCTCATAATGACGGTCGGGGTTCGGGGCGCGCCGCTCGCAAGACACGATCGGCCAACGCAGAATCCGGGCCAGGGACTCAAGGACGCTTTCTTCGGGAAGGGAAATGCGCCATCCCCACCAAATTTCAGCAGCCCTGGCGCTGCTGTATCTCGTACTGCCCGGCGCGGTCTGCGCCCAGGTCGACCATCTGCCGTTCGAAGACCTGCATCAACAAACCTGGACCACGCGCCAGGGTATTCCGCACAACACCATCAACGACATCGCCCAGACCCCCGACGGGTACCTGTGGTTCGCCACATGGGAAGGCATCGCACGCTTCAACGGCCATCGTTTCAGGCTGTTCGAGCGCGGCGACGAGACCGGACTGCCCGACGCGGGCGTCCTTTCCCTGTCGGTCGACCGAACGGGCGGGTTGCTGGCGGCCGGCGCGCGCGGCGGCCTGTCGCTGACCGACGGCCGTCAATGGCAGGGCCTGTCACGGGCGCCGACCATGATCACGCATGCCGTGCTCGATTCGCATCGGCAGCTGTGGATCGCGACCCAGGGCGCCGGCATCCTGCGCCGCCAGCTCGACGAGTCCGGGGGCACCTTGAGCCAGGAGACCTACCTGGCCGGCGCATCCTCGCACCGGGTTCTCCCGGAGCAGCGCGGCGCCTGGGCCGCGACCAGCCAGGGCCTGCTGCACATCTCCGGCGACGGCGAATCCCGGCTGGCAGGCGAGGGTGAGTTGCCCGACGCGCCTGCCCTGAGCCTGCTGCGCGACTCGCGCGGGCGCCTGCTCGTCGGCACCGAACGGGGTCTGTTCGTCCGCGACCATGCCGACGCGCCGTTTCGCCTGCTGCACGCCGACTTCGGCAACCTGGCCACCAGCGCCCTCCTCGAAGGCGACGACGGCGCCCTGTGGGTGGGCACCATCAACTCCGGACTGTTTCGCCTGCACGACGGTCGGGTCCATCAGCTCAACACCGAACAGGGCCTGCCCAACAATCGCGTCCTCTCCCTCTACATGGACAGGGAGAACAGTCTCTGGGTCGGCACCAACGGCGGTCTGTTCAGGCTGCGCTCGGCGCCCTTCGTCACGATGACCCGGGCGCAGGGCCTGGCGGGAAACTACATCCGGGCGGTGATGCCGCATTCCGACGGCAGCCTCTGGGCGGGAACCAGCGAAGGCGTCACGCGCATTGCCGACGGCGCGACCGAGGCGGTCCTCGACGGCGACGACCCGATCGCCCTGTCGACCCTCAGCCTCGCCGAGCTTCCCGGCGGCGACGTGCTGATCGGCACCCATTCCGAGGGCGCACTGCGCTGGAAAGCGGGCCGCATCGTCGATCGACACGATCGCGACAGCGGACTGCCGTCCAACGACATCCGCTTCATCCACGCCGATCGACGCGGTCGGATCTGGATCGCGACGGCCAGCGGCCTGGCCCGGGTCGGACCGCAGGAAACCCGGATCTTCCGCCCCGAGGACGGCCTGCCCGGGGATTTCGTCATCGCGGTCGAGGAAGACAGCCGGGGGGAGATCTGGATCGGAACGGGATTCGGCCTGGCCCGGTTCGTCGACGAGCGCTTCGAGCCGATCTCACTCCGTCACCTCGACGAGGCGATGTACGTCTACGGCATTCACGAAGACCGCGAGCGCTACCAGCTCTGGCTCGCTACCGACCGCGGGCTTGTCCGCTACCAACCGGAGTCGGGACGGGCCAGCCTGGTCGGTCGCGACGCCGGCATGCCGGTCGACAAGCTCTTTCATGTTGTCGACGATCGTCATGGCGCATTCTGGCTGACCAGCAACCGCGGTATCGTCCGCGTGCTGAAGCGCCAGGCCGAGGAAGCCGCCGATGGCGACCGCGCCACGATCGACTTCGAACTCTACACCGAGGGCGACGGCCTGCTCAGTGCCCAGGCCAACGGCGGCGCGGGGCCACCGGCCGCCTGGCACCGCGGCCGGGTATGGGTGGCGACCGCCGTCGGCCTGGCCAGTGTCGATCCGCAACACCTCACGCGCTACGAAGACGCCACGCTACCGGTCAGCATCGAGCAGTTCGAGGCCGACGGAGCCAGCATGCCGGCGGACGGGCCGGTGGAACTACCCGCCGGCACCGGGCGGGTGACGATCCGGTACGCCGGCCTCGGCTTCATCATGCCGCAGCGCATCCGCTACCGGACCCTGCTCGAGGGCTTCGACGACGGCTGGGTCGATCGCGCCGCCCAGAGCGTGGCCGAGTACACCAATCTCGGGCCGGGCGAGTACGTTTTCCGGGTTTCGGCCGCCTACCCCTACGGCGACTGGAACGGTTCAGAAACGAGCCTGCGCTTCTCGATCGCCCCCCTGCCCTGGCAGCGCACCTGGTTCTGGATCCTGGTCGTCGCGGCATTGATCGGACTGATCGCCCTGGCAACGCAGTGGAGAATGCGCCGTCTGGAGCAACGCGCCGCCGAACTGCGCGCCCAGGTCGACGAGAAAACCCGCGAACTGCAGCGGCAGGCTGCGAGCTTCGAACGGCAGGCGCGCATCGACCAGCTGACCGGGCTGGCCAATCGGCGAGCCTTCGACGAATGGCTGGCCGAGGAGTTCCGCCGCAGCAGGCGGGAGGACCGCCCCCTGAGCCTGGTCGTCATGGACCTGGACCACTTCAAGCTGATCAACGACGGATATTCGCACCTGATCGGAGACGAAGTAATGCGGATGGTCGCCGATGTGCTGCGCAAGCATGTCCGCACCGGCGATCAGGCCGCGCGCTGGGGTGGCGAGGAATTCACCCTGACCTTCCACGACATCGATGCCGGACAGGCCGAAGGCATCAGCGAGAGGATTCGCGCGTCGATCGAGACGGCCGATTTCAGCCACGCCGCGCCCGGCCTGAGCATCACCGCCAGCTTCGGTGTCAGCGACAACCGCCACGCGGGCAGCTACGAGGAGTTGCTGCGCCAGGCCGACCAGGCCCTGTTCCAGGCCAAGGCGCTCGGCCGGAATCGGGTTGTCGTCCACGCTACCGACAAGCACACTTGAAGCCCACTCCGCTTCCCCTGGCGATGAAACACGCGGGCCGGGACGGAAAGCAAAAAAGTCGTCTGCGATGCTTGACGAGCCCGGCCCGCATGCGCACAATATGCGGCTTGACGATTCCCCGGTAGCTCAGCTGGTTAGAGCGGGTGACTGTTAATCACTAGGTCGTTGGTTCGAATCCGACCCGGGGAGCCAGATCCGAAAAGGCCCTGCACGGTATCATCCGTACAGGGCCTTTTTCTTTTCCGGGGTATGTCCGATGTGCGGACGCGGTGGTCACGAGTTTTCCTGGCGGCAAGTCCATGAATACCTCGACTTGTTCGGCAACCCGCCCGATGACGGGCTGCGACTGCTCAACGTCGCGCCCTCCACGCGCCGTGGCGATACCGTCCGCTGGACCGTCCTGCCGGCGGCCATCCTCGACGAGCAGGGCCGCCGCGTGCTCGATCACATGGTCTGGCCGCTGATTCCCGCCTGGATGAAGGGCGATCTGCCGAAGTTCTCGACCGCCAACTGTCGCAGCGAGCCCGATACCCCGTTTTCCGAGACCGTCTCGAAAAAACCGACTTTCCGCAGCGCCTGGAAGCACGGCCGGCGCTGCCTGGTGCCCTTTTCCTGGTTCTACGAGTGGGACCAGCGCAGCAAGCCCAGGCAGCCCTGGCGCGTGATGCCGGCCGCCGCCCCGATGCTGATATTCGCCGGGCTCTGGGACGTCTCGACCACCCCCGAGGGCGAAACACGCCGCTCGTTCACGCTCATTACCACCGAACCCAACGGCCTGCTGCGCGACATCGGTCACCACCGCGCGCCGGTGATGCTCGACGAAGATCAGTGGTCCACCTGGCTGGGCGGTTCGCCGGAGGAAGCCGAAAGACTGCTCGAGCCACCGCCGGAAGGCAGCCTGCGCGCCGAGCCGGTCACGACCCGCGTCAACAATCCCGAATATCAGGGGGAGGACTTGCTCGAACCGGTTGAACTCCCGCAAGGACAAGCTGGGCTGGATATTTAGTGGCTCCGATCAAGAAAAATTTTCAAATCACAAGCACCAATTTTCAAACAAATCTCGATGACCGAATTTTCAAGTGACCGAAACGAATCGGGGCACTTCGAATGCCTGAGGCCATGTTTTGATCATTCGATCATTGAAACATTGGTCCTTGTTTGAGAATTGGTGCTTGGGATTTGAAAATTTGAATCAATCAAACAAGCCGTGAATAAACCACCCCTCCCGCGGCCGGTGTTCGTGGAAAACCCATAGCCGACGGCCGTGGCGGTCGCGGGCGACGAAGTAGTCGCGTCGGCAGTCTTGTTCATCCCACCAGCCGGCCTCGATGCGCTCCGGCCCATCCTCCAGGCGCAAGTTCTCGCGCCGGCAGGGCCGGGGCTCGGGCAATAGCCAGGTCGGGCGCGGTCGTTTGTCGCTGCAGCATGCCGGCGTGCCCGGCTCGACCCAGCGCCAGGCCTTTTCCGGGCGATGGTCGGACTGCGGGGCCAGCCCGGACAGGCCCTCATCTCCGAGCCTCGCCTTGAGCCGGTCCAGCAGCGCCGGCCAGGCATCGCCGCGGTTGTTGCCGTTCCACAGGTCCGCCTGGGGCGGGCGATGCTCATCGGTGCTTTCGGCGCGCAGCTCGACGGCTTCCACCGGACCGGGCAACTCGAGCTTGTCGAGCTTGAGCGCAAGCAACTCCAGCAAGCGCTCGGCATCCATGCCGGGACGCGACAGGCCGACCCGAACGGGTACGCTGCCGCCGCCGTCCTCTCGCTGAAGCGCGATGTGCAGGCGCGTGAGCGCCCGGTCGCGGACTTCGAGCCAGTGTGCCGTGCGGGCGACGGCACGGCGCAGCACGAACAACAGGGCCGAACTGTCGCTGCTGGCCGCGGGCAGCTCCAGACGCAGCCGGAACGTTTCCGGCGGCTGCCAGGCGATCAGCGGCGTGGATACCCGCCCTTCCAGGCAAGCCAGGTGCCGGTTCAGCTCCGGCCCGAAGCGCCTTGCCCGCTCGGGCGCCGGCAGGCGCAGCAACTCCGCCACGGAACTCAACCCACAGCCCGCCAGCGCCAGCGCCTGGCTGTCGTCCAGGGCCAGGGCGGTCAGCGCAAGCCCGTTCAGGGTCCTGCGCATGGCGCCGCGGCTTGCCGCATGCAGGCCGTGGCGGGCAAACAGCCGGGCCGTGACGGCCACCGGCGCCGACCCGGTTCGCACCGGCAGGCCGGCTTTCTCGAGCTGCGCGCAGAGCGTTTCGACCAGCGGCCGCAGACCGCCGTAGAGGCGGCGGCTGCCGGCGATTTCCAGCAGTACGCCGTCGGGTGGCGCCAGCACCACCTGGCTGCTGCCGCGCCAGGCGCCCAGCGCCAGCTGTTCGAGCAGCGAGCGTTCGGCCGCCGAATGACGTGGCCGGCTGTGCAGGGCCGGCGCGACGGCCAGCGCCGTGCTCAGCGGCTGGCCCGGCAGCACCCCGGCCCGGCGCGCGGCCGCGCCGGCCTGCAGGATCACGTGGCGCCCCCGCTGGTGGCCGTGCACGGCGTGCAGCTCGGGCATCTCCCGGTCGCACTGCCAGGCCGCCAGCAGGGGCAGCTGCGGGCAGTGCAGGCCCAGCCAGAGTTCAGGATGAGGCGCGGGCATGACGACGGTAGTGCTCCAGGTCGAGAACGGATTCGGAGGCGGGGCCCAGGCGCCTCGACTCGACCAGCCCGGCCGGACTGCGCAGGATCTCGACGCCGCAACCGGGGCTCAGGCCCAGGCGCAGGGCAGAAACGGAGGGCGGCGGCGACTGCTCCGGGCGATAGACGACAAAAGTCGGCCCCGGGCTGTGCTCGGCGGCCAGCTGCAGGCGGCGCACGGCGCGCTCCCCTACCCGCCCGGCCGGTGGCCAGACCGCGACGCTGCCGCACAGGCCGCTTTTGAGGCACTGCTCGGCCGCCCACAGCACCTCGGAGGCCTCGCGCACCACCAGCAGGTGTTCGAGCACCACGCCCGCCCCGGCCATCGCCTGCGGCCCCGGCACCATGACCGGGCCGGCCAGCACCACCGGCTGCCCCTGTTGCGTGCAGCGCGCCAGCAGCGGCAGCAGCAGGCCCAGTTCACCGCAGCCGCTCACGCGCGGCAAAAGCTCGGTCAGCCGTCCCAGCGGCCAACCGCCGCCCGGCAGGCCGCGGTCGAGCCAGTCCAGGCCGGTAGGCACCGCCGGCAAAGACCTGCGGGCGCGACCGCGCCACAAGTCGGGGCGGTGATCCAGCAGTTGTTCGAGTCGTGCTTCGGCCGACATTGCGGGCTCCGTTCGGGTGGACCAGAATACTGTATAAGTTTACAGTTTCTCAGAACCCGCGAATTCACCCATTCACCGGAACCCGTCTTGGCCGATCCAGTCACGCCGACACCCGAATACGCCGAACTGCACGCCCTGAGCGCCTTCAGCTTCCGGCGCTCGGCCGCGCAGCCGGAAACGCTGGTCCGGCGCGCCGCCGAGTGCGGCTATTCGAGCCTGGCGATTACCGACGAGTGCTCGATGGCCGGTGTGGTGCGCGCCCACGAGGCCACCCGCGAATGCCGCATCCACCTGGTCATCGGCAGCGAATTCCACCTCGACGGACACCACCTGGTATTGCTCGCTCCCGACCGGCACGCCTACGCACAGATCTGCCGCCTGATCACCCGCGCCCGTCGGCGCGCCGGCAAGGGCGAATACCGGCTGCTGCCCGGGGACCTGGACGAGGGACTGGACGATGCGTTGGTCATCTGGAAACCGCCCGAATCTTCAAGCCCAGAAAAGCAGGAACCACCGAAGACACTGAACACACCGAAGAAAGGACAGGACGATGAGTCTTCATTCGGTGCTTTCGGTGTCTTCGGTGGTTCCGCAAACGAAAGAACGGCCATTTGGCTCAAGGAGCGCTTCGGCAACCGCCTCTGGCTCGGCGCCACCCGCCTGCTCACCCCCGGCGAGCGGGAATGGTTCCGCGCGCTCGACGAGCTGGGCCGCCGGCACGGCATTCCGCGACTGGCCTGCGGCGACGTACGCCTTGCCAGGCGCGAGGACAAGCCCCTGCTCGACGTCTTCACCGCGCTGCGCCTCGGCCGGCCGGTGGCCGACTGCGGCCTGGCGCTGGCCGCCAGCGGCGAGCAGCATCTGCGCTCGCGCGAGGTGCTGGCGAAGCTCTACCCGGCCGAGTGGCTGGCCGAGACCCTGAAGGTGGCCGCGCGCTGCCGCTTCTCGCTCGACGAGCTGCATTACCACTACCCGCGCGAACTGGTGCCGGCGCCCCTGAGCCCCATCCAGCACCTGCGCCAGCTCGCGCTCGAGGGCGCAGGCAGGCGCTACGGCGCCCGTGTGCCGGAGCAGATACAGGTCCTGCTCGCGCGCGAACTGGCGCTGATCGAGGACATGGGCGTGGAGGCCTTCTTCCTGACCGTGCACGACCTGGTCGAGTTCGCCCGCTCGCGCGGCATCCTCTGCCAGGGCCGCGGCTCGGCGGCTAACTCCGCGGTGTGCTACTGCTTGGGGATAACCGAGGTCGACCCGTCCAAGCAGCAGCTGCTGTTCGAGCGTTTTTTATCGAAAGAGCGCAACGAGCCGCCGGACATCGACGTCGACTTCGAACACGAACGGCGCGAGGAGGTGCTGCAGTACGTCTACGAGAAATATGGCCGCGAACGCGCCGCCCTGGCCGCCACGGTCATCTGCTACCGCCCGCGCAGCGCCATGCAGGACGTCGGCCGCGCGCTGGGCTTCGAGCCCGAACGGGTCAACCGCCTGACCGCCTCCCTGGCCTGGTGGGACGAACCCGATGCCTGGCCCGAACGCCTGCGCGAGTGCGGCCTCGACCCGGACGCGGCGCTGACGAAGCGCTTTGTCGAACTGACCGGCCGCCTGATCGGCTTCCCGCGCCACCTGTCCCAGCACGTCGGCGGCATGGTCATCTCCGATCAGCCCCTGCACGAACTGGTGCCGGTCGAGAACGCCGCCATGGAAGAGCGCACCATCATCCAGTGGGACAAGGACGATCTCGAGACCCTGGGATTGCTGAAAGTCGACTGCCTGGCGTTGGGGATGTTGACGGTGATTCGGAAGGCGATGGAGCTGATCAATCGGGACTCGGGACTCGGGACTCGGGACTCGCAAACCTCGTCCGTCGCGGATGCGACCGCGACCTACGCGGAACCTCAAGCTTCCAACATCGATCAGAGCCAAAGCGCATCACGGAATGCCCCAACACCCCCAGTGGCGAGTCCCGAGTCCCGAGTCCCGAGTCCCGACCTTTGGGATCACAACGAAGGCACACGATTGTCACTCGCCACCATCCCCCGCGAAGACACCGAGACCTACGACATGCTCTGCCGCGGCGACGCGGTGGGGGTGTTCCAGGTCGAGTCGCGTGCGCAGATGGCGATGCTGCCGCGGCTGAAGCCGCGCCGCTTCTACGACCTGGTCATCGAGGTGGCGATCGTGCGTCCCGGGCCGATCCAGGGTGACATGGTGCATCCCTACCTGGAGCGGCGGCGGCATCCCGATCAGGTCACTTACCCGAGCCCGGAACTGGCCGAAGTGCTCGAACGGACGCTGGGCGTGCCCATCTTCCAGGAGCAGGTCATGCAGATTGCCATGGTCGCGGCCGGCTTCAGCGCCGGCGAAGCCGACCAGCTTCGCCGGGCGATGGCGGCCTGGCGCCGGCGCGGCGGCCTGGAACCGTTTCGCGAACGGCTGCTGTCGGGCATGCGCGAGCGCGGCTATTCCGACGAATTCGCCGAGCGCATCTACAGGCAGATCTGCGGCTTCGGCGAGTACGGCTTTCCCGAATCGCACGCGGCCAGCTTCGCCCTGCTGACCTACGTCTCCTCCTGGCTGAAATGCCACCACCCGTCCGCCTTCGCCTGCGCCCTGCTCAACAGCCAGCCGATGGGTTTCTACGCCCCGGCCCAGATCATCAACGATGTGAAACGACACGGGGTGCGGGTACTGCCGGTGGATGTGCGCTACAGCGACTGGGATTGCGAGCTTGAAAGGTTCGAAAAGACACGGGAACCACCGAAGACACTGAAGACACCGAATGGAAAGAAAAAGGAAAAGCATTCCTTCGGTGAATTCGGTGTTTTCGGTGGTTCCGGAAAAGAACCCGCCATCAGGCTGGGCTTGCGCATGATCAAGGGTTTTCGCGAGGACGTGGCCGCTCGGATCGTCGCCACGCGATCGAAACGGCCTTTCCGCGACGTCGACGACCTGGCCGAGCGGGCCGGGCTGGATCGGGCTGCCCTGCGCAAGCTGGCCGATGCCGGCGGGCTCAAGGGCCTGGCCGGGCATCGCCATCGCGCGCGCTGGGCCGCGCTCGGCGCGCGGCGCCAGGGCGACCTGCTGGCCGGCACGGAAATCCGCGAACAGCCGGTGCAGCTGTCCCTGCCCGATGCACGCAAGGAGTTGCTCGACGACTACGCCAGCCTGGGCCTGAGCCTGGAGCGGCATCCGCTGAAACTGCTGCGCCGGCGGCTGGGCCGGCAGAGCCTGCGAGCGAATGAACTGCCGCAACAGGCCGACGGACGGCGCGTGTCGGCGGCCGGCCTGGTCACGCACCGTCAGCGACCGGGCACGGCCTCAGGCGTGGTGTTTCTCTCACTGGAGGACGAGACGGGCATCATCAACGTGGTGGTGTGGCCGAAACTGCTCGAGCGCTACCGCCAGGCCGTGCTCGGCGGGCGCATCCTGCGCGTGCACGGCAAGCTGCAGAACGTCGAGGGCGTGTGCCACCTCGTGGCCGAGCGGATCGACAGTCTCGATGACTGGCTGGCCGAACTCGACAGCCGATCACGGGATTTCTGTTGACTGCTGAAGGCTCGGACGGTACAACGAAGCCACCCGATACCACAGAGTCCCCGGTGCGCATCACGATACTCGCAACCTTGATCATCCTGGCAAGCTTCGAACTCCACGCGGAATGGAGCGACGACCCGGCCGTCAACAACCCGGTCGCCCTGGCCGACGGCGAACTCATCCAGCCCCGGACGGCGGTCGCCGACGACGGCAGCTTCTACGTGAGCTGGTTCGAGAACACCGGCGACGGCTACGACGTTCGCCTGCAGCGCCTGGATGCCGACGGCAACCGGCTGTGGGATGAAGCCGGGCTGCTCGTCGCCGATCGCGGCTTCTCCTCGACCGAGGACTACGGGCTCGATATCGATGCCGAGGGCCACGCCGTGCTCGTCTTTCGCGACGACCGCTTCGGCTCCGTCGACATTACCGTCAGCCGCGTCAGCCCGATCGGTGAAAGGGTGTGGGGCGAGAACGGCGTGCAGCTGACCGACGGCACTGCCGCCGTGGCCTCACCGCGGATCACGGCCACCAGCGCCGAAGCGTCGGCGGGCTTCATCGTCGCCGGCTGGTACCAGGACGGCAATGCGGCCCTGGCCGCGCTCGATGCCGACGGCAACATCCACTACGAAACGCAGATCAGCGCCGATACCGGCGTGGCGGTCGCGAGCCTGCACGCCTCCGACGCCCCGCAGGAATCCGGCCAGGTCATCGTGCTGATGGTCACGCTCGACGGCTTCAGCGTGCCGCGACACCTGTTTGCACAGAAGCTCGACGGCGCCGGACAGGCGCTGTGGGGGAGCGAGCCGCTGGCCGTGTTCGACGACGGCAGCATGCAGTTCGGCTATTTCCCCGATTTCGTGCCCGACGGCAGCGGCGGCATGGTGGCGGCCTGGTACCGCAGCACGCCCGACCTGCAGGTACTCGTCCAGCACGTCGAGTCCGACGGCACGAGTCGCTTCGCCGACGGCGGGCTGGCGGTGGCCGACACGCCGGGACAATCACGAACCAGCCCGACCGTCGCCCACGACGGCAGCGATTACTACCTGTTCTGGCGCGAAACCGATGCGGCCACGCAAGGCGACATCGGCCTGTACGGCCAGCGGCTCGATAGCGCCGGCGAACGCCAGTGGGGTGACGGCGGCATCGCGTTTCGGGCGCTTGCAGCCAATCGCGAAATCGCATCGATCCAGGTGCGCATGCACCCGCAGGGCGCGGGGCCGGTCGCCAGCTGGATCGAGGCCGACGATACGCTCAAGGCCCTGCATGCCGACACCAGCGGCAACCGGGTCTGGACGCCCGACCCGGTCGTATCCGAGCCGGGCGCCGGGCTGGCGCGAGCCGGCCTCGTGGGCGACGGCCTCGGCGAGGGCTTCTACCTGGCCTGGCAGGATGGCCGCAACGGCGACAGCGACATCTACGCCCAGCGTCTCGACGCCGACGGCGAGCTGGGCGGTGGCGATCCGCCCGACGCGCTCTTTTCGGATCGTTTCGAGCTGCTCAAACCCCAGGCCTTCCTGTTCCGCCCGGCTTCGACGATCAGGTAATGATCGTGACCGGGCTCTTGGCGTGGCGGCTGACCTTGTCGCTGACGCTGCCAAGCACCAGGGACTTCATGCGCGACAGGCCGCGGCGGCCCATGATGACCATGACGCCGGGATCGTCCTCGGTATAGCGCACGATCTCCTCGGCCGGATCGCCGATGGAGGTCTCTTCCTCGAGATCCTTCGGCGCCCCGTCGCCGAGCGCCTCGCGCGTCTTGTCGAAGGCACGCTGTGCAGCCGCCTGGGCGGCCTGGTCGATATCGTCGCGTGACATGCCGGCCATGCCGATGACCTCGACCGAGGCGGCCGGGAAGACGTAGAACAGGCGCATCGGCACCTGCAGGGCCGAAGCCATGCTCGCGGCGAATCCCACGGCACGATTGGCGTTGTCGGAGCCGTCGACCGGCACCAGAACTTCCTTGACCGGATGGTTCATGTCTGTCCTCCTGCGTTGATTGTCGTTGTCGCTCAAGCCTCGATTCTGCGGATTCTGCAAGCGTGCTGTCTTGATCTGAAACAAGTTCAGCCGTCGTGTTCCTCGAGCAGCTTCACGAGCGCGGTCTCGTCGAGCACCTCGATGTCCAGTTCCCGGGCGCGGTCGAGCTTCGAACCCGGGCTGTCGCCGGCGATGAGCGCCGTCGTGTTCTTCGACACGCTGCCGGTCACCCGCGCGCCCAGCGCCTCCAGGCGCTGCTTGGCCTGCGATCGCGTCAGCCCCGACAGCGAGCCGGTCAGCACGTAGGTGCAGCCGGCCAGGGGCAGCGCCTCGGCCTGGCCCGTCGCCTCCTCGGGCTCATAGCGTACACCCGCGTCGAGCAACTCCTCGATCACCCGACGATTGTGCGCCTCGTCGAAGAAGGCGCGCAGGTGACGGGCCACGACGGGGCCGACGTCGCGCACGGCCTCGAGGTCTTCGACCGGGGCCGCCGCCAGCGCATCGAGCGTACCGAAGTGCCGGGCCAGGGCCTGGGCGGTAACCTCGCCGACCTCGCGAATACCGAGCGCATAGAGCAGACGAGCGAGCGTGACCTGCTTGCTGTCGTCGAGCGCCGCGATCAGATTATCGGCCGATTTCCCGCCCATGCGCTCGAGCTCGACGAGCGTGTCGCGGTCGAGGCGGTAGAGATCGGCCGGGCTGTGCACCAGATCGCGTTCCACCAGCTGGGCGATGACCTTCTCGCCCAGGCCGTCGATGTCCATGGCCGCGCGGCTGGCGAAATGCTCGAGGGCGCGTTTGCGCTGGGCCGGGCAGACCAGGCCGCCGGTGCAGCGAACCGCCGCTTCGCCTTCGACCTGCTCGACCGCCGAACCGCACTCGGGACAATGCGCCGGCATCTGCCATTGCTCGAGCGCTTTCTCGCGTCGCTCGGGAATCGAACGCACGATCTCGGGGATCACGTCGCCGGCGCGGCGCACGACCACGTAGTCACCGGGGCGGACGTCCTTGCGGCGGACCTCGTCGATGTTGTGCAGGGTTGCATTGGTCACCGTCACGCCGCCGACGAACACCGGTTCGAGCCGGGCGACGGGCGTCAGCGCGCCGGTACGACCAACCTGCACTTCGATGGCGATCAGCCGGGTCGTCTCTTCCTGGGCCGGGAACTTGTGGGCGATGGCCCAGCGCGGCGCCCGCGAGACAAAACCCAGTTCCTGCTGCTGATCGAGGTCGTCGACCTTGTAGACCACCCCGTCGATGTCGTAGTCGAGCCGGTCGCGGCGCTGGCCGACATCTTCGTAGTAGTCGAGCAGGCCCTCGAGGCCGCGCACGGTGCGCGCTTCGGGGCTGACCGGCAGACCCATCTCGCGCAAGCGCTCGAGGATCTCGGAGTGACGCCCCGGCAGGTCGTCGGTGGTGGCGGCCTGATAGCAGTAGAAATGCAGCGGACGCTGCGCCGTCAGCCGGGCGTCGAGCTGGCGCAGGCTGCCGGAGGCGGCGTTGCGGGGATTGACGAAGGTCTTCTCGTCGGCATCGGCCAGGCGCCGGTTGAGTTCGGAAAAGCCCGAGCGCGTCATGAAGATCTCGCCGCGCACTTCCAGCGTGTCCGGAATCGCGTCGCCGCGCAGCTTCAGGGGAACGGCCCGGATCGTGCGCACGTTGGCGGTCACGTCCTCGCCGCTGCGCCCGTCGCCGCGAGTGGCGGCCAACTGCAGGCGCCCCCGCTCGTAACGCAGCGCGATGGCCACACCGTCGAGCTTCGGCTCGGCGCTGTAGACGATCTCCTCGAGGTCGAGCTGCGCGCGCACGCGGCGATCGAATTCGGCGACTTCGTCCGGGTCGAAGGCGTTGCCCAGCGACAGCATGGGAATGCGGTGCGCAACCGTTTCGAAGCCTTCGGCCGGCGTGGCGCCGACGCGCTGCGTGGGCGAGTCCCCGGTGACCAGTTCCGGATGCTCGGACTCCAGCTGCTCGAGCTCGCGCAGCAGGCGGTCGTACTCGGCGTCCGTGATGATCGGATCGTCGAGCACGTAGTAGCGGTAGTTGTGTTCCTGGAGTTGCTCGCGCAAGGACTCGACCCGCGCTGCCGCGTCTTTTCCGGACTGGCCCATGGACGCCCTACTCCGGCTTGATCATGCCCGACTGGCGATCGTACTCGCGCAATTCCTCGCGGATCTGGGCGATGCGCTGGCGCGTGAGCAGGCAGCGGGCGTCGTCGAGCACGTCGGCTTCGAGCAGCTTGCTGATGCGTTCGGCGGTGGCCAGCATGGCGTCCCAGGCGTCGAGTGCGCTGACCGGTGCGGGCAGGGTCAGGAACAGTGTCACGCCGGGCGTATCGAACACGTTCCACTGCGCGGGATCGAAGTGCCCCGGCGGCGTCAGGTTGGCCATCGAGAAGACCGGCTTTCTCGCGCCCTCGTGCCGGCGATGGAAGATGTTCATCTCGCCGAAGTTCAGGCCCGCCTTGATGGCGGCATCGAGCAATTCCGAACCGCTGATGCGCTTGTCGCCGCGGCGGCAGATGTAGAGATAGACGATCTTGTCGGGCGGCTCGTGCGTGCTGGTCTTGCCGCGCGCGAGGTGGTCATCGCCGGCGGTTTCCGCCGCTTGCTCGACCGCCGGCCAGAGCGATGCGTTCTCGGGTTTCTCGCGCCCCTTGCGGTCGGAACCGGCGCGGTCGGAATCGGAGTCGTCGTCGGTCGGTCCGTCGAGCTCACCCAGGGTCGGCTCGCGTCGGGCGGCCCGCCAGCGCGCATGGTTGCGCTTGGACTCCCCTTCGGGCTTGTGCAGCAGCACGATCAGGGCCAGCACCACCAGACCGATCAGAACCAGGATCAGGCGCAGATTGTCCACGTTTATCGACCTTGCCCGTTGCGATGCCCGCAAGTGTAACCGAAGGCGTCCGCCATCCCCGGGCCGATCAGGCCTCGGAAAGCGCCACGGCGCGATCGAGATCGACCGAAACCAGGCGCGACACACCCGGTTCGCGCATGGTCACCCCGAGCATCTGGTGAGCGACTTCCATCGTGACCTTGTTGTGCGTCACGACCAGGAACTGAACCTGTTCGGACATCTCGCGAACCATGTCGGAGAAGCGACCGACGTTGGCGTCGTCGAGCGGTGCGTCGACCTCGTCGAGCAGGCAGAACGGCGCCGGGTTGAGGTTGAAGATCGAGAACACGAAGGCCACCGCGGTGAGCGCCTTTTCCCCGCCCGAAAGCATGTGGATGCGGGCAATGCGCTTGCCCGGCGGGCGCGCCAGGATGGCGACGCCGGCTGAAAGCCAGTCCTCGCCGACCATCTCCAGGTGGCCGTGACCGCCGCCGAACAGCCGCGGGAAAAGGGCTTCCATGTTCTTGTTGACCTGTTCGAAGGTCTCGCGAAAGCGCGTGCGCGTATCGCGGTCGATGCGGCTGATCGCCTTCTCCAGCGTCTCCAGCGCCTCGACCAGGTCGTCGTGCTGGCGGTCCAGGTAGGCCTTGCGCTCGGACTCGCTTTCGAACTCGTCGATGGCGGCCAGGTTGACCGGCTCGAGCCGGCGGATCTTCTGCTCCAGCTGCTCGAGTTCGCCCTGGTATTTTTCGGTTTCGGCGCCTTCGGGCAACTCAGCCAGCAACTGTTCGAGATCGGCGTCGAGCTCGGTGATCCGCCCGGCGATGGACTCTGCCTTGAGCTCGGTTTCCTTCAGCGCCAGCTGGCGGCTGGACTGGTCGGCGCGGACCTGTTCGGCCTCGCCGGCCGACTTCTGGCGAATCTCGTCCTGCTCGCGCCACTTCGCTTCGAGTGATTCGAGCCCTGCCCGCGCCTCGCGCAGGCGCTCCTCGATCCTGAGGCGCTCGTCGAGCAGCTCGTCGCGCTTTTTCTGCTGCGCGGCCACGGGCTCGTCGCCCTGGGCCAGGGCCTCGCTGAGCTCGAGGTAGCGCGACTGCAGCTGACCGACCTGGTTGTCCATGCGCTCGATCGACTGGCGCAGCGACTCCAGCCCGGCCCGGCTCGATTCGACCTTGAGCGACAGCGCCTCGCGCTGCTTGCGCGCCTCGGCCAGCCGCGCCCTCGCCTGCTGACGCGCCTCGTCGAGCTCACGCCGCTCGCGCTGCAGCGGCTCGCGGCCGGCTTCGGCTTCCTGCATTCGTTCGAGCGCGGCTTCCATGTCGCGCCGTGCCGCGCTCACGGCTTCGCCGTCCTCGGCCTGGCGCGCCTTGAGCGTCTCGACCTCCTCGCGCGCGGCCTGCCGCTGTCGCTCGAGGTTCTCCAGCCGCGACTCCAGGCTGCTGAGTTGCCCCTGCAGCCGGGCATGCTCGCGCTGGCCGGCTTCCAGCTCGGAGACTTCGTGCGAGACTTCGGCCTCGAGGCGCTCGCGTTCCTCGCGTGCGTCGGCCAGCTGCAACTCGATTTCCGCAATGCGCTGCTCGTCGCTGTCGATCTGCTCGACCAGTTCGCGGATCTCCTGCTCGCGCTGGAGCAGGCCGGAATCGTCGGCCGCGGCCGCCGGCTGGCGCAGCCAGCCCTGGCCAAGCCACACGCCCTCGGGCGTGATCACCGATTCGTGCGCATCGAGATCGGCCAACCGTGCACGCGCCGCGTCCAGGTCCGGCTCGCAATGAACCCTCGACAGCACGGCGCTCAGCGCGCCGGCGCCGCTGACCTTTTCGGCCAGGGTGCCCGGTCGGGCCGCAAGCTCGCTGCCGTCGGCCATGCGCAGGCCGGCCGTCGGAAGCGCTTCATCCAGGTGGGCATCGATGCCGTCGACCCGGACCGCCTGCAGCCAGTCCTCGAGCACCGTCTCGACGGCGC
The DNA here is from genome assembly GCF_042310355.1 of Wenzhouxiangella indolica. Taxonomy (NCBI): domain Bacteria; kingdom Pseudomonadati; phylum Pseudomonadota; class Gammaproteobacteria; order Chromatiales; family Wenzhouxiangellaceae; genus Wenzhouxiangella; species Wenzhouxiangella indolica. The sequence continues at coordinate 54,719 of NZ_JBHJMR010000011.1, forward strand.
GGTTCCACTGCCTTTCGGAGACGTCGAGCTGATGCAGCACGCGCGCTTCGGCGTCCAGCCCCTGCGCCTCCAGCCAGCGCGCGATTTCCTCGCCGTTGTCTTCGCCGCGATTGAGCAGGCGCAGCGATTCCGCCCGCGCCTGCCGCTCGTGCCGCTCGGCCCGGGCGGTCTCGAGTTCGTTGCGCAGTTGTTCGATCCGCGACCGCATCTCAGCCAGCTGGCCGCGCTTGCCTTCGATGGCCTCGCGCATTTCGGCCAGGCGGGCGTCGCTGGCGGAAACCTGCTCGGTCAGCGTTTCCTTCTCGCCGGACAGGCGCTCGAGCGCCGAGTCGCCGCTTTGCTCGTCGAGTGACTTGAGCCGTTCGGCGGCGCGGTTCATGCGATCGTCGAGATGCTCGATGCGCTGGCGCAGCAGTTCGGCCTCGCTCGATGCCGACCCGGCGCCTTCCTGGTGCGCCTGCCAGCGCTCCTGCCAGGATTCCAGCCCCTGGTCGACGCGCTCGACCTCCGACTGCGCCTCCTGCTCGGCCGCCTTCGCGGCTTCCAGTTCGGGATTCAGGCGCGCCAGGAGTTCCGAGGTCTCCTTGACCTGGGCCTTGTCGAGGACGAGGTGCTGCTTGAGTTCGTTGAGCTGCGATTCGGTCTCGCCGTACTCGGCCTGCTGACGCTTGCGGATGTCGCGCTGGTGCTCGATGGCCTGCTCGATCCGGGCGATCTCGGCGGCCACCTCGTAGAGTTCGCCCTGTACCTTCGAGACCGCGTCACGCGCTTCGTGCTGGCCCTGGCGCAGCGTCTCGAGCTCCTTCTCTGCCCCGCGCTGGGTCGACAGCGCCGACTGCAGCTGGTTCTCGACCTCCCTGAGTGCTTTCTCCTCACCCTCCGAACGCGTCTTCATCTCGCGCCAGCGAAGCGCCATCAGGCGCGCCTCGTCGTTGCGGTAGCGCGCCTTGAGCTTCTTGTAGCGCTCGGCGGCGTTGGCCTGGCGCTGGAGCTTGTCGAGGTGCTTGCTCACCTCCTCGCGCAGGTCGCTCAATCGCTCGAGGTTCTCGCGCGTGTGGCGAATTCGGTTCTCGGTCTCGCGGCGGCGTTCCTTGTACCTGGAAATGCCGGCGGCTTCCTCGAGAAAGGCGCGCAGGTCCTCGGCCCGGGCCTCGACGATCTGGGAGATCATGCCCTGCTCGATGATGGCGTAGCTGCGCGGCCCCAGGCCGGTGCCCAGGAAAAGGTTGGTGATGTCCTTCTTGCGGCACTTGGTGCCGTTGAGCCAGTAACCGGACTGGCCGTCGCGCGTGACCTGGCGCTTGACCGAAATCTCGTTGTAGTCGGCGTACTCGCCGCCGGCCCGTCCATCGCTGTTGTCGAAGATCAGCTCCACCGTGGCCGTGGCCACCGGCTTGCGCGCGCTCGATCCGGAAAAGATGACGTCGCTCATCGACTCGCCGCGGAGCTGGCGGGCCGATGTCTCGCCCATGACCCAGCGCACGGCGTCGATGATATTGGACTTGCCGCAGCCGTTCGGCCCGACGATGCCCATCAGGTTGGAGGGGAATTGTACGGTGGTCGGCTCCACGAAAGACTTGAAGCCGGACAGTTTCATTGCGGTCAGTCGCATCGAAGCAGAGTCTTTATTCTAGGTGTTGTAATGTACGCGCTTTCAACGCCAGGAAGCCGACCGAAATGGCCATCGAACCCAGCAGAAACCTGGAAACCTTTCCCAACCCGCAGCCGGAGCGGGATTATACCATTCGCATCCGGATCCCCGAGTTTACCTGCCTGTGCCCGAAAACCGGGCAGCCCGACTTCGCCGAACTGCTGATCGAGTACGTCCCGGAGGCCGAATGCGTGGAACTGAAGGCGCTCAAGGGCTATGTCTGGAGCTATCGCGACGAAGGCGCATTCCACGAAGCCGTCACCAACCGCATTCTCGCCGACCTGGTCGAAGCCGTCCAGCCACGCTTCATGCGCCTGAGTGCCGAGTTCAACGTCCGCGGCGGCATCTACACCACCGTGGTGGCCGAACACCGGGCCGAAGGCTGGCAGGCGCCGGAGCGCGTGCGCCTGCCCTGAGCCGCTACTGCTCTGGGGACTCGGGCTCGGCTTCCTCCAGCGGCAACATCGGCGTGATCTCGGCCTGGTCGTAGAGCGATTCGACCAGGGCCTGGCGCTGCTCCTGCTGCATGGATTGTGCAATTCCGTCGCGCACCTGTTCGAAGGCGGGCACCTGCAGGTCGCGCTTGTCGGCGACATGAACCAGGAACCAGCCCTGCCCGTTCTGCAGCGGTCGGGACACGACCTCGCCGGTCGAGGTTTCCGCCAGCTCGGCGGCGAAGTCCTCAGGCACCTGGCTGCGATCGACCCATCCCGGCGCCTCGACCCGGAGTCCTTCGGCTTCGGCTTCGGCCTGGAGCTCGGACACGGTCAGTTCCCCGTCCCGCAGCCGCTGGATGGCCTGCAGGGCGCGCGCCTGGTCCTCGTAACCGATGATCTCGATGCGGTACTGGGTGTCGCCGGAGCGTTCGAGCTGCGCCGCGTAGACGTCCCGCAGGTCCTGCTCGGAAATCGACCCGGACTGCCCGGCGCGATCGAGATAATGCCGGTAGAGCGACTGCATTTCGCCGAGTCGCAGTTCGGCGCGGACCTCCGGGTCATCGGCCAGCCCTTCCTGCCGGGCGGCATTGGCCACCGCCTGCATCCGGATGAGCTCGTCGAGCAACTCGCGCATGCCGTCGTGATCGGACTCCTCGACGCCACGGGCCTCCATCACGCGCTCGAGCATGGTCAGGGTCACCGGTGTCCCGTCGACCTCGACCAGCACAACCGTGTCCTCGTCGGCAGAGCCGGAACCACTGCCGGTCTCGCCGCAGGCGACGAGCAGAAAGGGAAGCATGAATATCGGATAGTTAAGTTTCATTTCTCGAAAGTGCCTCTATGTTGAGCGCGTGAATATCGGTCTGCATCAGGTCGCCGACGGCGGCATACACGCGTCGGTGTCGTGCCAGCCGCGGCAGGCCCGCGAATACGTCACCGACGATGCGCACCCGGAAATGCCCGCGTCCGTCGCGTGCGCCCGGATGACCGACGTGCAGGTGCGACTCATCGACGATTTCGAGCTCGTCGGGGTGCAGCCGCTCTTCCAGCCGCCGGCGAATCATCGCGACCCGATCCGTCACGGTAGCACCTGCTTGAACGGGTGAACCTCCGTGTCCTCCCAGGCGCCGCAGTTGAGGTAGGGGTCGGATATCGCCCACTCGCGGGCCGCCTCCAGGCTTTCGAACTCCGCCACGATCAGCGATCCCGCGAAACCGGCCGGTCCCGGATCGGCGGCGTCGATCCGGGGCAAGGGTCCGGCCAGGACGAGCCGCCCTTCGTCGAGCAGGACGTTGATGCGGGCCAGGTGTGATTCCCGCGCGGCGGCGCGGCGCGACAGGCTGTCCTCGGCATCGCGTCCGACAATCATGTAGAGCATTCCTTCCTCCGACGAGTGGCCTGCCTGCATTGTATCGGCATGTGCAAGACAGGGCATCGGGCCGTGGATGCAAGACATCGATGCCACCCCTGCGGGCGGAAACCGCTACACTTGCACCCCATGAGCGAGACACCGGAAACCCGGGCCCAGCAGGAGGAGATGCCCTTCGCCATCGTGCAGGGGGCGCCCGTGCTGAAACTGCCCGACGACCTCTACATTCCGCCCGATGCACTCGAGGTGTTTCTCGAGGCCTTCGAGGGTCCGCTCGACCTGCTGCTCTACCTCATCCGGCGGCAGAACCTGGACATTCTCGACATCCCCATTGCCGAAATCACGCGCCAGTACACCGGCTACATCGAGATGATGACGGAAATGCGCCTCGAGCTGGCCGCCGAGTACCTGGTGATGGCCGCCATCCTGGCCGAGATCAAGTCGCGCATGCTGCTGCCCCGCCCGCAGGCCGAGGAGGCCGAGGAGGAGGACCCGCGTGCGGAACTGATCCGGCGCCTGCAGGAATACGAGCGTTTCAAGCAGGCGGCCGAGGAGCTCGACGAGCTGCCGCGCCTGGAGCGCGACCTGGCCGTCGCCACGGCCGAGGTCGAGGATCAGGGCGAGGTCAGGCTTCCGCCGGAAGTCGACTTGCGCGAGGTTCTGCTCGCGCTCAAGGACGTGATGGCCCGGGCGGAAATGTTCGCCCATCACCATGTCCAGGCCGAACCACTTTCGGTGCGTGAGCGAATGTCGCGCATCATCGACCTGGTCTCCAACAACCAGTTCGTGGAATTCGACGCCTGCTTCGACTTCGATGAAGGTCGAATGGGTGCGGTCGTGACCTTCCTGGCCATGCTCGAGCTGCTGCGCGAGCACCTCATCGACCTGGTCCAGCAGGAACTGTTCGGCAGCATTTACGTGCGCACTCCGTCCCAAGCCTGAATTCGAAGAAGCCCCGATGGATATCGACTACCTCAAACGCATTGTCGAAGCCGCCCTGCTGGCCGCCGGCAACCCGCTGAGCCTCAACCAGCTCAACAGCCTGTTTCCCGACGGGGAGCAGCCGGGCCACGGCCCGCTGCGCGAGGCGCTCGCCGCGCTCGACGCCGAGCTCGAAGGCCGGGCCGTTGAGCTGCGCGAGGTCGGCAGCGGTTACCGGCTTCAGATCCGCACCAGCCTGATGCCGGTCATCTCGCAGCTGTGGGCCGAAAAGCCGCCCCGCTACTCGCGCGCCCTGCTCGAAACCCTGGCGATCATCGCCTACCGACAGCCCATCACCCGGGGCGAGATCGAACAGATCCGCGGCGTTTCGGTCAGTTCCAATATCCTGCGCACGCTGCAGGAACGCGAGTGGATCCGGGTCATCGGCCATCGCGACGTCCCGGGCCGTCCCGAGCTGATCGGCACCACCAAGGCGTTCCTGGATTACTTCAACCTGAAATCGCTCGATGAACTGCCGACGCTGGCCGAGATCAAGGACATCGACAACCTAGAGCCGGAGCTGGAACTGCAGAGCCCCCGATCCGAACCCGACTCGTCCCAAGCGGAGAACGACAGCCATGAGCAAGAAGACGAGAGGCAAGCCGACGAGAAACAAGGCGACGAAAAAGAAGTCGACGAGCACGCGCCGGAACAAGACAGCGGGCGAACGCCAGCCGCGGCGGGCGGGGACGGAGTCGACGAGGCCGAAGCGGGCACCGGAGAAGACATCGACCCGGCGGCCGAAGTCGAGCGCGAAGCGGCGCGCCACCCTGAAGAAGAGCCGGACCCCGAAAGCGGGCCCGACGAGCGTTCAGCCGGCTGAACCCGCCCTCAGCGAGCGACTCCAGAAGGTACTGGCCCGTGCCGGGCAGGGTTCGCGGCGCAAGATCGAAGCCCGGATCGAAGCCGGTGACATCCGCATCGACGGTGCCGTTGCCGAGCTCGGGGCCACGGTCGGCGAAGGCAGCCTCATCGAAATGGACGGCCAGCGCTGGCGCGTCACCTGCCAGCCGGCCGAACACCGCACCCTGATCTATCACAAGCCCGAAGGTGAAGTGACCACGCGCAGCGACCCGGAAGGCCGCCGCACGGTCTTCGATCGCCTGCCCCGGGCAAAAGAGGGTCGCTGGATCGCCATCGGTCGCCTCGACATCAATACCGCCGGCCTGCTGGTTCTCACGACCGATGGCGAACTGGCCAATCGGATGATGCACCCGTCCGGGCAGGTCGATCGCGAGTACCTGTGCCGCATTCGCGGTGCGGTCAGCGAAGAGCAGGTCGAACAGCTGCTGCGAGGCGTGCGCCTGGACGACGGCCCGGCACGCTTCACCGACATCGTCGCCGGTGAAGTCACCGGCGGTCACAGCTGGTACACGGTGGCGCTCATGGAAGGCCGCTATCGCGAAGTGCGGCGCCTGTGGGAGGCCGTCGGCGCGCAGGTCGCGCGCCTCAAGCGCGTGCGCTTCGGCCCGGTGTTCCTGCCCGCCCGGGTCAAGAGCGGACAGTACGAAGAACTCTCGTCCGCCGATCACCGCACCCTGCGCGAGGATGTCGGCCTGAAATCCGTGCCCGCCGAACTGACGGCCGAACCGGTTCGGCCGTAAGGTTCAGTCTTCGGTCACGGGCATCAGGGTCAGCTCAACCCGGCGATTGGCTTCGCGACCTTCCTCGGTGTCGTTGTCGGCGACCGGGTACTCGGGGCCGTAGCCGTAGGTTGCCAGCCGCACCGGCTCGACACCCTGGGCAATCAGGTAATCCCCGACCGACTCGGCCCGGCGTTGTGAGAGCTGCATGTTGTAGCTGCGCGATCCGGTCGAGTCGGTATGGCCGTCGATGACCAGTACCGTCTTGTCATATTCCTCCAGCACCAGCGCCACGGCATTGAGCACCTCGTAGAACTGCGAACGCAGGCTGGCGCTGTCGAAATCGAAGGTCACGTTGCCCGGCATGTTCAGGATGATTTCGTCGCCGCGGCGCGTGACGGTCACGCCCGTGCCCGCGAGCTTGCGACGCAGTTCGGCTTCCTGTCGATCCATGTAGTTGCCGATGGCGGCACCGCTGAGGGCACCGACGCCCGCGCCGATGGCCGCGCGCTCGAGGCGATCGCCACCGGAGACCGCACCGATGACGGCGCCGATCCCGGCACCGATGGCCGCACCCTGCGAGGTCCGGGTTGCCCGCTCCTCACCCGTGTACGGATCCGTGGTGGTCGCGCAGGCCGAAACGAACACGACTGCCATGACGGCAAGTGGCTTGGCAATTTTCTGTGTGAGGGGGCTCATGCGAACTCCTTGTGGTCTTCGAGTCGAAGGCGTTTCGGCAACGCCCTTCCAATGTGATGTTCTGAATAGCACGGGCGAGTTCAACCCGGGCTGAATCGCGCCGCTGGCAGCCCCGATCAGTCCTCGTCCAGCCAGCGGTAGAGCGTTCTGCGCCCCACGCCCAGCAACGCGGCGGCCCGGCGCTTGTTGCCGTCGACGCGATCGAGCACGTACCGGACATAGCGGCGCCGCAGCTCGTCCATGCTGGGCAGCATCTCACCGGAAGCCAGCATCGAATCGAGTGGATCCCCGGATTCGCCCTGGCTCGCGCCGGCACCGGCCGAGCGCCGCACCCGCTCGGGCAGGTGGCCGGCTTCGATCTCCTCGCCCTCGCAAAAGGTGACGGCGCGCTCCATGGCGTTGCTGAGCTCGCGCACATTGCCGGGCCAGGCATAGTCCCGGATCAGCATCAGCGCCTCGTTGCTGATCGATCGGGCCGGCCGCTGCCGCGCGGCGGCGAAGCGCCCTACGAACTGCATCGCCAGCATCTCCAGGTCCTCGCCGCGATCGCGCAGGGGCGGCACTTCCAGCTGGAAGGCCTCGAGGCGATAGTAGAGATCCTCGCGGAATTCGCCAGCGCCGACCAGTTCATGCAGGTCCTGGTTGGTCGCGGCGACCAGGCGTACGTCGACCTGGTGTTCGTGCTCGGCCCCCACCGGCCGGACCCGGCCGTCCTGGAGCGCGCGCAGCATCTTGGCCTGCAGGGAAAGCGGCATTTCGCCGATCTCGTCGAGAAAGAGCGTCCCGCCCTGTGCCTCGCGGAACAGACCCTTGCGCGCGCGATCGGCCCCCGAGAAGGCGCCCTCGACATGACCGAAGAACTCCGACTCCATCAACTCACCCGGTATGCCGGCACAGTTGACGACCAGGAAGGGCTCGCTCGATCGCGCGCTCTCGGCGTGGATCGCGCTGGCGACGAGATCCTTGCCGGTTCCGGACTCGCCGCTGATCAGAACGGGCCCGTCGGCGCGCGCGACCTGGCCGATGCGGTCGAACAGCACGCGCATGACCCGGCTCGAACCCTGCATGCCGTGGAACGACGGCCCCCCGAGCAGCTCGCGAAAGCGCCGGACCTCTTCGTGCAGGCGTCGATTGTCGAGTACCCGGCGGATGCTCAACATGAAGTGGTCCATGTCCAGGGGCTTGGTCAGGAAGTTCTCGGCGCCGGCCTGAAGCGCCGCCACGGCGCGCTCGACCGTGCCGTATGCGCTGATCATCAGGACGGCAGGCGGCGCGTGCCGCTTGCGCAGGTGTTCGAGCAGGGCCAGGCCGTCTGCGCCGGGAAGCTGCAGGTCGCTGACGACCACATCGGGCTCGAATTCGTCGATGATCTCCAGCGCCTGCTCGGCGGAGGACTGCGCATCGACGGTACAGCCTTCGGCTTCGAGCTCCTCGACCAGCAGCTCTGTCAGGCTCCTGTCGTCCTCGACGACCAGAACACGTGCACCCTTGCTCATTGCGACCTCGTCGGAAGCGTCAGTGTCATGCGGCTCCCACCCAGAGCCTCGCTTTCGCCCACCTCGATGGATGCGCCGTGCTCATCGACGACGCCCTGGACGATCGCCAGCCCCAGGCCGGTGCCGCCGCGCCCCTCCCGGGCCGTGTGAAAAGGTTCGAAGATGCGTTCGCGCTGCTCGGGCGGCACCCCGGGCCCGTCGTCTTCGACCACGACAACCGCCCCGCCCTGCGAATCCTCGTCCAGCGTGACCAGGACCCGCTCCCGGGCGGCCTGCACGGCGTTGCGCACCAGGTTGAGCAGCGCGTGCTCGAGCCGGGCCGACCAACCCTCGATCTGCACGTCACGTTGCTTGATCCGGCAATCCAGCGCAATACCCCGGCTCTCGCACTCCGGTCGCACGCCGGCAAGCACACGCTGGAGCAAACGATCGAGATGCACCATTTCAGGGTCACTGCTGTCGCTGCGGGCAAACTCCATGAGCTGATTGATCAGCTCGCGCGTGCGCGAGACCTGGCGACGAATCCTGTCGAGTCGGCGGCGCGAATCGGGCGAAACCGTTACGTCTTTCTGCAAGCGCCGGGTATCCCCGTCGATGACGGTCAACGGCGCGCCCAGCTCATGCGCGACCCCGGAGGAAAACTGTCCCAGGCGGGCAAGGCTTTCCTGCGAGAGCATCCGCCGTTCCATCCTGCGGCGCTCGCGCCGCTGCTCCGCGAGCTGTTCGGCCATCCGGTCCAGGCCGTCGAGCATGCGGTTGAAGGCTGCGGCAACGCCCGATATCTCGGTCGGCCCGTCAACGCGCGCGCGGTGTTTCCTGTCGCCGGATTCGATCCGGGCCATGGAATCGACCAGGCGCTCCACGTGACGCCCCAGGGCCAGCCTGTAGCCGACGATCACGATCACCAGCATCAGGCACATCACGCCGATCCAGGCCAGCCAGGTTCGATTCCGGATTTCGTCCAGGCGCTGCGCGATATCGCTTTCCAGGCGCACAACCTGCAGCAGGCCGTCGATTCGCCCGGTCGTGCCGGTCAGCGGCACGAAGTAGGAAAAGACTTCCTCGCCGCCAAGCTCGGCGTAGCGGCCGAGTTCCTCACCGATCTGCACCAGTTCGACCGCTTCGATCTGTTCGCGGCGGCCCGGCCTGGCCTCGCCGGCCACGGCAATGCGCCGACCGCCGGCATCGTAGACGTAGGCGCCGTAGACCCGCCCGATCTGGAAGACCGCATCGAGCGTTTGTTCGACGCCTTCGAGGTTTCCCTGCTGCAGGGCGCGCTCGACCGGGACGCGCATCGCACGAGCAACCAGCTCGATCTCCTTCTCCAGGCGGCGCTCGACCGCATCCTGAACGGCCTCGTGCGTAAGCCAGACGACGAGCGTGCCCAGGGCGGCGAGCGGCAGCACCACCAGTAACAGCAGCTGCAGTCGGAGGCTTTGCAGGAGTTTCATAAAGTACACATGCGCCATTATGGCACATAAGATGGCTCACTGCGTCGACGCTCATCTCCGTAACTTATTGTTTTTACTTGCGGCGCATGTTTGGCACGCCGATTGCTTATAGGTAACCGCCAACACAAATCCACACTCACAACCTCAAGGAGTGAATCATGACCTTTGGCAATTCTTTCAAGCTGTTCGCCGCCGCCGTTGCACTGACCTTCAGCGTGGCCACCATCGCCCAGGAACAACAGGGCCAGGGCCAAGGCCAGGGCATGCAACAGCAGCAGCAGGAAACGATCGATGTCAGCGATCAGCAGCTCGAGCAGTTCGCCGACGCGCAGACTGAAATCTCCACCATCCAGCAGGATTTCTCCTCGCGCCTGCAGAACGTTGAAGATCCGGAGAAGGCCCGCGATCTGCAGCGTGAAGCCAACGAGGAAATGACTGCGGCGGTTGAAGATGCCGGCCTGGACGTCGAATCGTTCAACCAGATCGCCATGGCGATCCAGAACGATCCGGAACTGCAGCAGAAGCTGACTGAAATGCTGCAGTAAGTATTCGCTAGCGCGAATCTTCCGGGCCTCGGCCCGGACCGGAAAAGCCGGGGCGCCCTGCGTCCCGGCTTTTTTTCGTTCATGCTTCAGGGGTTGTAGATCGTCTGTCCCCTGGCGGCATAGCGCGTCAGTACGCGCGCCGCCTCCTCCCGCATCACGCCGGTATTGACCGTGATGCCACGCCGTTCGAGCACCTCGATCCAGTCCTGCGGCCTCGTTCCTTCATCGAAGCCCGCAGCTTCGGCATCCGCCTTGGTCGCACCGGTGAGCAGGGACTGAATACCGGACCAGGGAATCGCGCCCAGGCACATGGCGCAGGGCTCGCAGGAACTGACCAGCTGCAGCGGGCCCAGGTGCGTGTCGGCGAGATTCCAGCTGCCCATCACCCGCTGCGCGACACTGAGCGCAACGATCTCGGCGTGCGCGGCCGAGCAAAGCTGGGGTTCGACCCGGTTGACGCCCAGCGCCACGACTTCACCGCTGTCTTCGGCCACCACCAGGGCACCGAACGGACCACCGGTCCGTCGACGCACGTTCTGGTCGGACAGGCTGACGGCCACGGCCATCCGCTCGCGCGCCTCGGGCAGGCGGTCGGGAAGCTTGGCCGCAAACTCGCGCATCCAGTCCGGAAGATCGACGCGAAATCCATGCATGACCATCACATTCTCCTTTCCACGGCGCTGAACAGGGCGACACCCGCCGCCACAGAGACATTCAGGCTCTCGATCGCGCCCGGCATGGGAATCTCCACCAGTTCGTCACAGTGCTCGCGGGTCAGCCGGCGCATGCCGCCCTCCTCCCCGCCGAGCACCAGGGCCAGCGCGCCGTCGAGACGGGCCCGGAAGAGACTCTGACCGGTGCCGGCCGCCAGCCCGACGCGCCACACGCCATGGTCGGCGAGCAGCCGCAGGCTGCGCGCCAGGTTGGTGACCACGAGCAACTCGACGCACTCGGCCGCCCCGGCCGCCGCGCGCCGTGCCGCCGGTGTGAGGCCGACGGCCTTGTTACGCGGGATGATCACGGCCGTCACCCCGGCCGCTGCCGCCGTGCGCAGGCAGGCGCCCAGATTGCCGGGGTCCTGAACGCCGTCGAGTACGAGGAAAAGGCTATGCCGTTCGATCGATTCCACCAGCTCGGACAAGCGCCGGTCGTCGCCGGGCTGGCGCGGTCGGAACTCGGCGACGACGCCCTGGTGGCGAACCCGGCCGGCCATACGGTCGAGGGCGCGCTCGTCGGCGTGTTCTACGGCGACGGCGAGCGCGGTCAGGTCCCGCTCGAGGGCCTTCAGGCGCGCCCCGCCCGGTTTGATCCAGACGCGCACCAGGCGCTCGGGCGCATTGCTCAGCAGCCCTTCGACGGCATTGATGCCCATCGCCAGTTCCCGCTTCATCGCTGCCGAACCTTCAGTCGTCCTCGTCCGCGTCCTCGACCAGGCGGAAATCGATCTTGCGCTCCTCGAGGTTGACCGCGATCACCTCGATGCGCACCTTGTCGGCGAGGCGATAGCGCAGTCCGCGCCGCTTGCCGGTCATGCTCGAGCTGACCGGATCGAAATGATAGTAGTCATTCGGCAGAGCCGTGACATGCACCAGGCCGCTGACGGCCAGACCGTCGAGTTCGACGAACAGACCGAAACTCGTCACGCCGGAAATGATCCCTTCGAACTGGTCGCCGACATGGCGCTGCATGAACTGGCACTTGAGGCGCTCCTCGACATCACGCGAGGCATCCTCGGCCCGGCGTTCGGCCCAGGAGCAGTGCCGACCCAGTTCCTCCATGCGCGCGTATCCGTACTGGAACTCGCCGCGGTCGCGCTTGCGGCAAAGATGCTTGATCGCGCGATGCAGCAGAAGGTCGGGGTATCGCCGGATGGGCGAGGTGAAGTGACCGTAGTGCTCCAGCGCCAGACCGAAGTGGCCCTTGTTCTCGGGCTGGTAGACGGCCATGCTCAGGCTGCGCAGCAGCTGGGCGTTGATCAGGGATTCGTTGGGCTTGCCGGCAACCTTGCGCTGAATGGCGGCGAACTGCTGCGGATCGGGCGTTTCCGACCAGCGCACCTGGATGCCGTTGACCCGCAGGAACTCCTCGAGCGATTCGAGCTTCTCCGTCGGCGGTGGCTCATGCACCCGGTAGAGCATGGGCAGCTTGCCGCGGCCGACGAACTTCGCCGCCTCGACGTTGGCCGCGACCATGAGTTCCTCGATCAGGCGATGGGCATCGTGGCGCTGCTGGAGCCGGATGTTGGCCACGCGCCCGTCCGTGTCGAACTCGAAATAGGCTTGCTGCGAGTCGAAATCCAGCGCGCCGCGCTGTTCTCGACGCTGGAAGAACAGCCGGTAGACCTCGTAGAGCGCCTGCAGGTTGCCCAACACGTGGCCGAATCGCTCGACCAGGGCCGGATCGCCGGCCTCCATGATGCGTCGTACCTGGTCGTAAGTCAGTCGCGCCTGTGAACGCATGACCGCCTCGTGGAAGCGGCTGGACGTCACCTTGCCCCGGGCGTCGACGAACATCTCGCAGACCGTGCACAAACGATCGACCTCGGGGTTGAGCGAGCACAGCCCGTTGGACAGGGTCTCGGGCAGCATGGGAATGACGCGATCGGGAAAGTAGACCGAGGTACCGCGCTTCTCGGCCTCGGCGTCGAGCGGCCGTCCGGGCTGAACGTACTCGGCCACATCGGCGATGGCCACCAGGACGCGGAAACCGTCCTCCCGCGGCTCGGCGTAGATCGCATCGTCCAGGTCGCGCGCATCGGCACCGTCAATGGTCACCAGCGGCAGGTCGCGCAGATCCAGGCGACGCCCGGCGGTTGCCGGATCGACCGCGTCGCCGAAGCGCTCCGACTCCCGGACCACCTCTTCGGGGAATTCCCAGGGAAGCTGGTGGCTGTAGACGGCGATGTCGGTGGCAATACCCGGTTCGTCGGCATGCCCCAACACGGCGATGATCTCGCCCACGGCGCCCCGCTTGAGGGTCGGGGGCTTGTTGATCTGCACCACCACGACCTCGCCCGACCTGGCCTTGCCGACACGCTCGCTCGGCACCAGGATGTCCTGCGTGAGGCGCGGGTCATCGGGCACGACCACCGCCACGCCGGAGTCGATCAGCAGGCGGCCGGCCACCTGGGCATGCACGCGTTCGACCACTTCGACGATGGCGCCTTCCTTGCGACCGCGCCGATCGACCGCGGTGACGGCCGCCAGCACGCGGTCGCCGTTGAACACCTGCCGCATCTGCTTCGGCGCGAGGAACAGGTCGTCGCCGTCGCCCTCGACCACGACGAACCCATAACCGTCCGGGTGAGCGCTGATGCGTCCGGCGACGAGATCCATCTGCGACGGCAGTCCGTAGGCCGCACGCCGGTTCTTCACCAGCTCGCCAGATGCAACCATCTCCATCAGCACCGGTCTGAGCAGTTCATCGGATTGCGGTTTGTCCAGGCCGAACTGGTGTGACAGCTGGCGACGTGAGACGGGCCGATCGGCCGCCTCGAGCGCGGCGCGGATGCGCTCGCGCGAGATATGCGAAGATTGTTTTGTCATGTTTGATATTGTACCTGTCCCGCTGAACGTGCACCGCATCCGCTCAATCGACTTTTGTATTCATCGCGGCATGTGAACGCTGCACGAGCCCGAAGACATTCATGCGAACAAGAACCCATTCGAGTCCTGCAGTTTGCAGGCCGCACCACGTTCGGCTCGGAATCGCCGCATTGATCCTGTTCGGCTCCGGCTGCGCCGTGATCGAAACCGATCCGGCACCGACCGATCCGCCCCCCCAGCGCAACCCGGTCGACCTGCCCGATCCGTTCGCCGTGGTCGAGGAAGCCACCCGCCACCTCGGCGACGACCTCGAGCCGGAACCGCAACCGCCCCGCCCGCCGCATCTGTGGGCGCGCGTGGTCGACCGCTTCGAGTTCACCCGCTGCGCGGCCGACAGCCGGTCCGAGCAGTGGGCGCAATGGTACGGCGAGCACGAGGACTACATGGATCGCGTCCTCGACCGCGCCCGGCCCTGGCTGTACGACATCGCCGACGAACTCGAGCGTCGTCAGCTGCCCGGCGAACTGGCGCTGCTGCCCATCGTCGAGTCCGCCTACGATCCCTTCGCCTACTCGCACGGGCAGGCAGCGGGGACCTGGCAGTTCGTCAGCGCAACCGCGCGCGAGCGCGGCATCGAAATCAACGACTTCTACGACGGTCGACGCGATGTCTGGGCCGCCACCCGCGCGGCCCTGGACTATCTCGAGTACCTTCACAACAAGTTCGGCGACTGGAACCTGGCGCTCGCCGCCTACAACGGCGGCCAGGGGCGTGTTCAGCGCGCAATCGATCGCAACCGGCGCAGCGGCCAGGCGCTTGCCTGGAACGCGCTGCGGCTGCCGCGCGAAACACTCGGCTACGTGCCCAAACTCAACGGGCTGGGCTGCCTGTTCGCCGAGCCGGCTCGCTACGGCTTCGATCTGCCGGTCTGGGACAATCGCCCGCAGATCACCCGGATCGAACTGGACGGGCCGGTGGATATCGTCGCGCTGTCGGCCACGGTCAATATCGACATTGCCGAACTGGTCGCCATCAACCCCGGCCTAAACGGCCACCTGACGCCGCCCGGCGGCCCGCACCACTTGATGGTGCCGGCGGCCCGCGCCGACCGGGTCCGCGCGGCGCTCGATAATCTCGGCACCGATGACATGATCGTGTGGCGGGAGATCCGGGTGCGCTCCGGCGACACGCTCTCCCACCTCGCCCGACGCCACAACACCACGGTCCGCCAGCTGCGCGAAGCCAACAATCTCGACAGCGATCTTCTGCGCGCCGGGCAAAAACTGCGCCTGGCCGACAACGGCCGCACGCCGGAGAACTCGCCGCATGCCGAGCGCTATGCGCAACTCGAAAGCCTGCATCAGCGCCTGCTGCCGTCCCGACGGTTCCAGCACCAGGTGCAACCCGGCGAGAGCCTTTGGATCATTGCCCGTCGCTACGGCGTCACGGTCGACGAACTGCAACGCTGGAACGGCCTGGGCCGCAACAGCCTGATCCGCCCCGGTGATCGCATACTGGTCAACATGACGCAGCCCGGCGGTTCACCCGCGGCGCGCGAATACACCGTCCGGCGCGGGGACTCGCTGTGGACCATCGCCCGCCGCCACGATGTCTCGGTACGCGAGCTGATTCGCTGGAACGGCCTGAGCGAAGAAGTCACACTACAGCCTGGGCAAACTCTGACCATCCGCGGAGGCGGCAATGCCTGAGATCAAGCATCTTTCGCTGGCGTTCACATTCGCCCTGCTGGTGCTCGCCCCGGCGCTGCCGGCCCCGGCCGCCGACGAAGCGGTCGAGTTCGAGGGCGAGATCGTCCAGGGCGGCATGGTCGTCGGGCAGGCCCCGCCGGGCAGCTCGGTAAAAGCCGACGGCGAATCGATCATGGTCAGCACCGACGGCCGCTTCCTGCTGGCCTTCGAACGCGAGCGAACCGAAGCGATCAGGGTCGAGGTCGGGCTGCCCGGCGGCGAGCGCATCGAGCGACAACTCGAGCCGCGCGCACGGGAATTCGACATCCAGCGCATCGACGGCCTGCCGCAGGAGCAGGTCACGCCGCCGGAATCGGTCCTGGCGCGCATCCGCGAGGACGCCCGCCAGACCCGCCGGGCGCGCGAGCGCCGCGACACCCGCAACGACTGGTCGAGCGGTTTCAGTTGGCCGTTGACCGGCCCGATCACCGGCGTCTACGGCAGCCAGCGCATTCTCAACGGCGAGCCGCGCAACCCGCACTGGGGCATCGACATCGCCGCGCCCACCGGCACACCCGTCGAGGCACCGGCGGCAGGCATCGTGACCCTGGCCCACCCGGACATGTATTACTCCGGCGGTACCCTGTTCATCGACCACGGTCACGGGCTGGTGTCGGCCTTCCTGCACCTGGAGGCCATCCACGTCGAGGTGGGCGAGCGGGTCGAGCGCGGCCAGCGCATCGCCGAGGTCGGGGCAACGGGGCGCGCCACCGGACCGCACCTGGACTGGCGGATGAACCTGCGGGACGTGCGCATCGACCCCGCCCTGCTGCTCGACTGGAGCGAGAATCCCGATGCCGATGCGCCCTGATAACCACCGACGCATTGCGGCTTTCTGCGCGCTGGCCTGGGCCATGTCGCTGGTCCTCACCGGCTGCGCGACGACCGATTCGCCGGGGTCGGCGACGCGTGAGGCCCCGCCGCCGGCATTGCAGCAGATCGCCGCCCGCCTGCCCGGTGGCTATGTCAGTGTTCGCAAGGACGACCGGTCGGCGCAAACGCTCGACATCGCGCACCGCCCGGGAGAGACACACGACAAACTGAAACTGTCGATGGTTCAGCAGGACATCGACGGCGGCAACATCCGCCGCTACGGCCTCGAGCTTGAACCGACCGCCGTCGAAAACCGCCTCGACGGCCGCTTCGCCTTGCTCGACGAGGACGATCGCGTGCAGCGGAGCTGCCCGATGCGATTCCACCTTACGGATAAAGGCCTGGTCGGAGAAACCGAGCCCGGCGATTGCCTGTTCGGCCAGGGACCCGAAGTGGTCGGCCTGCTCAAGGAAATCCTCTTCGACGGCCGACGCATTACCATCGGCGATCGCCTGATCGACCCCGATTCGGGCGAGTCGCGCGGGGATGACCGGGTCATCGATTTCCTCCCCGCGCCGGTTTTCGACGGCTGGCTGGGGGTGCGTGAAGGCGGCGAATGGCGGGTCGCACGGAGTTTCGAGCTTCGCGCGGGCCAAGCCGTCGAGCCGCAGGATGCTGCAGACATGAGCCTGGGCCACCGGGTCGAACTACAGTACTACCGCATGGAACGCAACGACTCGGCCATACTGATGCGCCTGAGCGTCGTCGATTCGGAATCCGGCGAAGTCACCGCCGAGGCCTGGGCCGAGCCAGGCTCGTCGAACCTCGGAGTCGCCCTGCCCGACCTCCAGGTCGGGCTGGGCGCTCAAGAACGGTAGGGCCCGTCGGTTCGTGAGCCTCGCGGCTCGTCAGTCGTGGCGCCAACCCGAGGGCTGACCGTCGATCGGCTTGTAGCCGCCTTCGATTCCCTTGGTCACGATCGCCACCGCATTGTGCGGATGCAGGCTCTCGAAGTGGCGACAACGCGCCCAGAAGTCGATGATCCGGTCCTGTGATTCGAGCGCGGTCTGCAGGCGGCGAGCCGCGTCCTCGCAGAACATCAGGTTCTGACCGTTGAGCAGCGCAAATGCCTGCTCGTCCTCGCGCTTGACGGCGGCCTGGACGGGGGTTTTCAGGCACCCCTCGACGGCGTCAATCATTTCCACGAAGGGAAACGCCTCGAAGCTGGGCGCCAACTGCAATCGGACATCGGCAGCACTTCGCTGGCTGTGCGGCGTGGCCACGATGCCTTCCTCGCTACCCAGCCATTCCAGAACCGCCGAGGCGTCGACCGCGCCATCGGCGCCGAAATCCTTGCGGAACTGATCCTGGATCAGCTGACGGGCCAGCGCCGCGGAACACGGGCAGGTGCTCGAATAGGCGATCTGCAGCGCCATCTCGATCTCGAAACCCTGGTCGTCGAGGCTGGCGATCAGGCTGATCGGGTAGCGTTTCCAGCCGCTGTTGTCGCTGACCAGGGACTTGCGGCGCAGCATGTAGTCGAAGTCGAGGCGAACCATCGCACGCGAACTGAGATCCTCGTGCGAGGCAAGAAAATCGCGCAGCAGATGACGCAGCAACGCCGGCGTGACGGCATGCTCGGCGAGGGCACGATCAAGGTGCAGGTACAGGCGCGACATATGGATACCGCGCTTTTCGGGCCGTTCCAGGTCCACGAAAGCACTGACCTGGGCGGTCGTCTGCATGTGCCGGCCGTCGGTCGCATCCAGAAGGATGGGCAACTCGATGCTGTTCATGCCGACCCAGTCCAGCTGCCCGGCAACCTGGGCCCTGGCGTGCGTGGCGATATCCGGCATGTCGGCGACGTTGGGTCGATTTTTCATAAGTGGCTCTCTGCTGCGTTTGGGTCGGTAGTCGCCCTGAATCATTCGGGGCAATTGTATTGCGGAGCTATATTGAACGCCACTCGCAATGAAAAACCCGTGAATCAGGACGCTGCCGCAGAAGGCGCGTGGGAAGGAGAAAATGGTCGGAGCGGGGAGATTCGAACTCCCGACCCCCACAACCCCATTGTGGTGCGCTACCAGGCTGCGCTACGCTCCGACCGAAACTTGCTTGGGGTTAAAACATGCATTTTACCGCGAAATGCCTATCCTGTGCGAGACAGGAAGGGTTCTTTTTCTGGAACCACCGAACACACCGAAGGCACCGAATAACTAACACTAAACCATGAATACAACTAGCTGATTTTAGAGATCTTAAGCGTTCCGTTACGGAGAGCTGGCTTTTCTCGTTCGGTGTATTCGGTGTATTCGGTGGTTCCCGTGTTTTCAGGGACCTACCTTCTCAGGACATGGAGGATTTCTTCCAGTTCGATGCGCATCTGCTTGAGCAGCTGCTGGCTGCGGGAAACGTCGTTCTGGGCGGTATCGCCTTCGAGCCGCTGTCGCGCACCCTGGATGGTGAAGCCCTGCTCGTGCAGCAGGCTGCGGATCTGGCGCACCATCAATACATCATGCCGCTGGTAATAGCGGCGATTGCCGCGCCGCTTGACCGGTTTGAGTTGCGGAAACTCCTGCTCCCAGTAGCGCAACACGTGCGGCTTGACCGCACAGAGTTCACTGACTTCACCGATCGTGAAATAGCGTTTCGCCGGGATCGGCGGCAGCTCCTGGTTACTCCGCGGATCCAGCATACGCCTCTACTCTTGCTCGAAGTTTCTGACCCGGCTTGAACGTCACCACCCGCCGCGCGGAAATCGGGATTTCCTCGCCCGTCTTCGGATTCCGCCCCGGTCGCTGGTTCTTGTCCCGCAGCTGGAAGTTGCCGAAGCCGGACAGCTTGACGTGGTCGCCGTCCTCGAGTGCCTGACGAATGGTTTCGAACCAGGAGTCCACGAACTCCTTGGCTTCGCGCTTGTTGAGACCGACTTCGTCGAACAGCGCTGAAGCCAGATCAGCTTTGGTCAAGGACATCCCCTTTTCAACCTCTCAATTTGGCACCGAAGCGACTCTCGAGATCGGCCAGCACAGTCTGGACCAGCGCGTCGACCTCCCGATCCTTAAGGGTGCGCGAAACATCGCGCAAAATCAAGCCAATAGCCAGACTTCTGAAGCCACTTTCAATCCCCTCGCCGCGGTACTGGTCGAAAACCACGCAGTTTTCTAGCAGCCCGCCGGCCGTTTCGCGCACCGCTTCGATCAGGCCCGAAGCCGGATACTCGTCCGATACGACAATCGCGATATCCCGCCGAACGGCCGGGAAGCGGCCGCTGTCGCGGTGCTCCGGCAGGCGCCGCGGGCTGATGCGTTCGCCGTCGAACTCCGCCACGAAAACGGGCTGGTCGAGCTCCAGCGATTCGATCAGTGCCGGGTGCAGCTGACCCAGCCAGCCGGCCTGTTCACCGTCGATCAGCAAGCGCGCCGCCTGGCCCGGATGCAGCCAGGGCAACTCGACGCGCTCGAACGCCATCTCGCCGTCGATGGCGTTGAACGCCAGCAGCTGCTCGAGCTCGCCCTTGAGATCGAAATAGTCGATCGAGCGCGATCGACCGCTGAAATGCTCGGGCCGGGCATCGCCGGTCATCAACAGGCCCAGACGCCAGGATTCGTCGAAGCCGGCCGTGTCGCTGACGAAGCAATGCCCCGTCTCGAACAGCCGGAGATTGCGCGTCTGGCGCCGAAGATTTCGACCGGCAACGCTCAGCAGGCCGGGCAGAAGACTGGTTCGGAGCACCGCCATTTCGCGGCTGAGCGGGTTGGCCAGCGGCTGAGCACCCTCGCCCATCGACAGGGCGTCGAGCTCGGACTGGCTGACGAAACTCCAGGCGATGATTTCCTGGAAGCCGCGTGCCGCCAGCTGCTCACGAAGCGATCGCTCGCCGGTGCGCGTCTCCCGCGGCGCCTTGACCACGATCTCGCCGCCGGGGTGACGGGTCGGCAGGCGGTCGTAGCCGAAGATCCGCGCCACCTCCTCGATCAGGTCGGCCTCGATCTCGATATCGCGCCGGGCCGAAGGCGCCGTCACTTCAAAGCCGCCTTCGCCGCGACTGACCACCATGCCCAGGCGCTCTAGAATGGCTTCTACCGTGTCGGCGTCGAGATCCGCACCCAGTACCCGGTTGAGGCGCTCGAGGCGCAGGGCCACCCGCGCGACGGCGGGCAGATGCTCCCCGTCCCGGGCCTCGACGACCGGTCCGGGGCGGCCGCCGGCGATTTCGAGAACCAGCCGCGTGGCCCGCTCGAGGGCCAGGCGCTGGAGCGCGGGATCGACGCCGCGCTCGAAGCGGTGCGCCGATTCGGTCGACAGACCGAGCCGACGTGCCCGGCCACTGATGGTCGCCGGATTGAACCAGGCCGATTCGAGCAGGATATCGCGCGTCGACGCGCCCACGGCCGAATCCTCACCGCCCATGACGCCGGCGATGGCGAGCGGCCGCTCATGATCGGCGATCAGCAGCATGTCTTCGTCAGGCTCGACTTCCTGCCCGTCGAGCAGCGTGATCTTCTCGCCCTTGTTCGCCCGGCGTACCCGGATGCCACCGGCGATGCGCTCGAGATCGAACGCATGCATCGGCTGACCGAGTTCCAGCAGCACGTAGTTGGTGACGTCGACAATCGGGCCCAGGCTGCGGATGCCGGACCGACGCAGGCGCTCGACCATCCACAGGGGCGTGGCGGCGTTCACGTCGATACCCTCGATTACCCGACCGACGTAGCAGGGGCAATCCTGCGGGCTGTCTAGGGAAATCTCGATGCCGCGCCCGGTCTCGGCCGCGACCTCGTCGATCCGCGGCTCGAGCACGGGCCGGTCGGCAATCGCGGAGAGCTCTCGTGCCAGGCCCCGCACCGACAGGCAGTCGGCGCGATTCGGCGTCAGGTCGATTTCGAGCACCTGGTCGTCCAGGCCCAGGTAGGCGGCCAGCGACTCGCCCACCGGCGCATCGGCGGGCAGCTCCATCAGGCCGCCGGCTTCGTCGCCCAGGCCCAGTTCCGGCTCGGAACAGAGCATGCCTTCCGAGCCGATCCCGCGCAGCTTCGCGGGCTTGATCTTCATGCCGCCCGGGAGGCGGGTTCCAAGCGTGGCCAACGGCGCCTTCAGGCCCTTTCGGGCATTGGGCGCGCCACACACGATGGTGCGTTCCTCGCGATCGCCGCCGACGCGGCAGACGCGCAATCGATCGGCGTCGGGATGGGGTTCAATCGACAGGATTTCGCCCACGACCACCCCGTCGAGCGGCGGCGCGACGGCTGCGATGGAATCCACTTCGAGCCCGGCGAGGGTGAAGCGCTCGGCGATCTCGGCGGCATTCAACCCGGAATCGACCCATTCACCGAGCCAGCGATGACTGATCTTCATGAGGTTTCCTCTTGGCCTCCCTGATTCATGACGCGTTCGTCGCGAAACGTTCCCAAGTCGTGTAGCTGGTGACTTTTGCGACCGAGCGGACCGGAATCGTACTCGCCTGTACGGTGAGGATTCGCGACCGAGCGAAAGGCAGCAGATGCGCGGCTTGGGGACGTTGCAGTAGAAGGCGTCATGAATCAGGGAGGCTCCTACCGAAACTGGCGCAGGAAGCGCAGGTCGTTATCGAAAAACAGGCGCAGATCGTCGACCCGATAGCGCAGCATGGCGAAGCGCTCGACGCCCAGGCCGAAGGCGTAGCCGGTGTATTCCTCGGGGTCGACGCCGCAGTTTTCCAGCACGTTGGGATGAACCATGCCGCAGCCGAGCACTTCCAGCCAGTCGCCGGCCGTGCCGTCGGCGTGGCGCCAGCGCACGTCGACTTCGGCCGAGGGCTCGGTAAAGGGGAAATAGGACGGGCGCAGCCGCATCTCGAGATCGTCCTCGAAGAACGCGTTGACAAAGTCCGACAACATGCCCTTGAGGTCGGCAAAAGTGACGTCGCGGTCGACCAGCAGGCCCTCGACCTGGTGAAACTGCGGGGTATGTGTCTGATCGGAATCCGAGCGAAACACGCGCCCCGGGGCGACGATGCGAACCGGCGCACCGCGCTCCTTCATGACGCGAATCTGGACCGGAGAGGTATGCGTCCGCAGCAGGCGCCCGTCGGGCAGGTAGAAGGTGTCGTGCATCGCCCGCGCGGGGTGGTGCGGCGGAAAATTCAGCGCCTCGAAATTGTAGTAGTCGTCTTCGACCTCGGGGCCGGTGGCGACTTCGAAGCCCAGGCGCTGGAAGATATCGAGCAGCCGATCGAGCGCCCGGTTGACCGGGTGCACGCCACCGGCCTCGGCCGAGCGTCCCGGCAGGGTGACGTCGATGGTTTCGGCGGCGAGCTGCGCGTTCAGGCGATCCCTGGCGAGCACTTCCCCGCGCTCGGAGATGGCCTGCTCGAGCGTCTGCTTGGCGCGGTTGATCTGCTGACCCGCCTCGCGGCGCTGTTCGGGTTCGAGCTGACCCAGCGCCTTGAGTTGCGCGGTCAGCGCCCCCTTCTTGCCGAGAAAGCGAACCCGGACCTCGTCCAGGGTTCGCTCGCTATCGGCTCGGGCCACCTGCTCGAGGGCGTCCTCGAGCAGGTCCTGCGATGCCGGCGTGTCCATGCTCAGCCCAGGCTGGACTGAGCTTTCTCGGCCAGCGCCTTGAAGGCGGCCTTGTCGTGAACGGCCAGGTCCGCCAGGACCTTGCGGTCGATCGTGACCTCGGCCAGCTTCAGGCCGTTGATGAACCGGCTGTAGGACAGGCCGTGCTCGCGCGCGGCGGCATTGATTCGCTGGATCCACAGGCTGCGGAAATCGCGCTTGCGCTGACGACGGTCGCGGTACGCGTACTGGCCGGCCTTGATGACCGCCTGCTTGGCGACGCGATAGACCTTGCGGCGGGCGCCGTAATAACCCTTGGCCCGGCTGAGCACCTTGCGGTGACGACGACGGGCGACTACTCCACGCTTGACTCTTGCCATGATCGCTCTCCTTTACAGCTTCGGCAGCATCTGACGCACGGCTTTTTCTTCCGAGCGGTTGACCAGAGTGGTGGTGCGCAGGCGCCGCTTGCGCTTGGTATCCTTCTTGGTGAGGATATGGCTGTGGTTGGCACGCTTGCGCTTGATGCGCCCGCTGCCCGTGGCACTGAAGCGCTTGGCCGCGCCCCGGTTGCTCTTCATCTTCGGCATTGTCTTGTCTCCTTGTTTTACCTTCGTGCAGCGGTTACCCGGGCCGTCCGGGCAACGCTTGCGAGCTGCATTCCGGCTAGTTGTATCCGACAGCTCGTGCTGCCGGTTCGTTCAGCGTTCGCGTCCGGAAGGAATCCTTCCCTGTCAGGAAGTCTTCTTCGGCGACAGCATCATGACCATCTGCCGGCCTTCCATTCGCGGGCGCTGCTCCACGACCGTTTCCTCGGCCATGTCCTTTTCGACCCGCTGCAGGATCTCGAGACCGAGCTCCTGGTGGGCCATTTCGCGACCACGGAAGCGAAGGGTCACCTTGACCTTGTCGCCCTCTTCGATGAACCGGCGCAGGTTGCGCATCTTGACGTCGTAGTCGTGGTCATCGGTACCGGGGCGGAACTTCACTTCCTTGATCTGAATCTGTTTCTGCTTCTTGCGCGCGGCCTGCGCTTTCTTGGACTGCTCGAAGCGGAACTTGCCCCAGTCCATGATGCGGCATACCGGCGGCTCGGCCTGCGGCGCGATTTCCACCAGATCCATGCCTTCCTCCGAGGCACGGGCCAGCGCATCCCTGATCGCCATCACCCCGATCTGATCGCCTTCGGATCCCACCACGCGTACTTCGCGCGCCGTGATGTCCTCGTTGCGTCGGGTCTTCTTATCCGTTGCGATGTGTGCTGCTCCTTTTTGCGTTCAGTGCAAGTGAACCGTCAATTATCCGTGATCGGGCCGCGTTGCGCCACCTCGGTGGACAATCGATTGATCAGGTCGTCGATCGGCATGGCCCCCAGGTCGGTGCCGTCGCGCAGACGCACCGCCACCTGGCGATTGTCGACCTCGCGATCGCCCACGACCAACAGATACGGAATCTTCTCGAGCGTGCGGCCGCGGATTTTATAGCCGATCTTCTCGTTACGCAAGTCCGACTCGACCCGAAAACCCTGCTGATTCAGGATCTTGGTCACTTCCTGCACATAGTCGGCCTGGGCGTCGGTGATATTCATCACCACCGCCTGCACGGGCGCGAGCCACAGCGGCAGGTCGCCGGCGTAGTGCTCGATCAGCACCCCGATGAAACGCTCGATCGAGCCCAGGATGGCCCGGTGCAGCATCACCGGCACGCGGCGCTCGCCGTCTTCGTCGACGTATTCCGCACCCAGGCGGCCGGGCATGGAGAAATCGACCTGCATCGTGCCGCACTGCCAGACGCGACCGATGCAGTCGGTCAGCGAGAACTCGATCTTGGGCCCGTAGAAGGCGCCCTCGCCCGGCTGCAGCTCGTACTCGATGCCGGCGGCCTCGAGCGCCTCGGCCAGGGCCTTCTCGGCCTTGTCCCAGACGGCGTCGGAACCGACGCGCTTTTCCGGGCGGGTCGAGAGCTTGACCGCGACGTCGGTGAAGCCGAAGTCATTGTAGACGTCGAACACCAGCTTGTTGAAAGCCAGCACCTCGTCGCGGATCTGGTCCTCGGTGCAGAAGATGTGGGCGTCGTCCTGGACGAAATTGCGCACCCGCATCAGGCCGTGCAGCGCGCCCGAGGGCTCGTTGCGGTGGCAGGAGCCGAACTCGGCCATGCGCAGCGGCAGGTCGCGGTAGCTCTTCAGGCCCTGGTTGAACACCTGCACGTGGCAGGGGCAGTTCATCGGCTTGACGGCGTAGACGCGGTCCTCCGAGGAGGTGATGAACATGTCGTCGCCGAAATTCTCCCAGTGCCCGGACTTCTCCCACAGGCTGCGGTCGACGATCGAGGGGGTGTGGATTTCCTCGTAGTCGGCCTCACGCAGGCGGCCGCGGATATAGTCCTGCAGCGCCAAGTAGATGCGCCAGCCGCGGTCGTGCCAGAACACCATGCCCGGGGCCTCGGGCTGGATGTGGTAGAGATCCAGGCGCGCGCCGAGCTTGCGGTGGTCGCGCTTTTCGGCCTCTTCCAGGCGCTTGAGATAGGCCTTGAGCTGCTTCTTGTCCGGCCAGGCGGTGCCGTAGATGCGCTGCAGCATCTCGTTGTCGGAATCGCCGCGCCAGTAGGCGCCGGCCAGCTTGGTCAGCTTGAACGCGCCGAGCTTGCCGGTCGATGGCACGTGCGGGCCGCGGCACAGGTCGATGAAATCACCCTGGCGATAAAGCGACAGCGTCTCGTCGGCCGGAATGTCGGCGATGATCTTGGCCTTGTATTCCTCGCCCTTCTGGCGAAAGAAGTCGATCGCCTCGTCACGTCTCATCACCGAGCGCTCCACGGCGATATCCTCGGCGACGATCTTCGCCATTTCCTGCTCGATGGCTTCGAGATCCTCGGGCCGGAAGGGCTCCTCCCGCGCAAAATCGTAGTAGAAGCCGTTGTCGATCACCGGCCCGATCGTCACCTGGGTATCGGGAAACAGCCGCTGGACCGCCTGCGCCATCAGGTGCGCGGTGGAGTGACGAATCAACTCCACGCCCTCCTCGTCGCGCGCGGTAATGATGCGCAGCTCGGCGTCGCGCTCGATCGTGTAACTGGTATCCACCAGCCGACCCTCGACCTCGCCGGCCAGGGCCGCCTTGGCCAAGCCCGGACCGATCGACTCGGCCACCTCGTGTACCGTCACCGGATGATCGAAATCCTTCCGGCTACCGTCTGGAAGCGTAATCTGAACCATGGTTGCGAATTCTACCGCCTGTCAGCCCCCAAGATTGGGGCAAATTCCAAAAAAGTGAAGCCTTCCCGGCCCGCTCCGTGGGGGCTTCGATCCCGGCCCGATACGGGATGGCCTGCTTCAGTTCGACGCGGTGGCGAGGCCCTCAGCAGGCCATCCCGCATCGGGCCCGCTCAGGAAGCAACCGTAGGATGTGTGGAGGCCGAAAGGCCGGAACGCATCAGCCAGCATCAAAGGGGAGCCGATGCGTTCCGCTAACGCTCCACGCATCCTACGAACTTCCTGGACTCGTCGATTTCGGCGGCGGGCGCAGCGCAGGCGGAAAACGGATGCGCCTTGCGCAAAGCGCAAGCAGCGTCCGCTTGCAGCCGTCGCGCGTGTACCTTGACGGTACATGAGGATTTCGAGCACGCGTTTTACGGGGCTCCGCCTTGGCTTCTTTCCTCCGGAAAACCACCAAGGCTCCGCCGCCTACGCTGCCCGGCGCCCCGAATCTTCCGTAAGACTCGCTACCGAACCGAATGCTTTCCAGCGCTTTCTGGGTGCGTCGATTTCGGTGGCGGACGCAGCACAGGAACCGCAGTGTACCTAAATGGTACATGAGGATTCCGAGCAGCGCCCGACGCCGAAAGCGGCGTGCACAGGAAGGGCTGGGAAGCATTCGGTGGTGGGCGATGCTGGATTTGAACCAGCGACCTCTGCCATGTCAAGACAGCGCTCTAACCAACTGAGCTAATCGCCCTTCCGAATCAAGCCAGCAAGTCTACCCGATGTTGCCGAAATCGACAAGCAGCAGCCTTGTCCAATGACACATGAGGCTGAATAGGAAGTGTTTCCAGCCATGCCAAAGCTCTCAAACCGAAAGAAAATCGTCCGGCGGAACACCTCCCTGCTTGAGGATCGCCCGCAGCGTGCCTTCGGGCAGGTCACCGGGATGGTTGGGAATGGTCGTATAGCGCTGGGTGTCCGGATGGAACCAAATCTCGTGCGATCCGGAGGCCTGCCGGTCGAAGACGAAGCCCAGCTTCTTGGGTTTCCTTATGACCTGACGATACTTGAACCCTGCCAGTTGACCCACAACGCCGGCTCAGCCTCCGATGACCAACGGACAATCGAAATCGTCTCCTGCCGACGGCAGAATCGGCGGATCGGCGCGCTCTGCACGGGCTTCAAGCAGCTTTTTGCCCACATCGCGAGCGATCTCCAGAGTCTCCTGAATGGTACGGCCCTGCGCAACCAGGCCCGGCAAATCGTCGCAGGTGGCCAGATACACGCCTTCTGGCAATTTTTCAATGTGGAGGTTGATCACTACTTCCATGGCGATTCCGATTCTACATCAGGCAATCGAAAGGACTGCGCCGCCTAGCGGGACCGACCAGCCGCCCACGGATCTCGAATTTGTCGCTGAACTCCGTTTCGATCCTGTTGCTCACTGCCATGCCCGAGAACCGGCGTAATACTGAAAGCAATTCAAGCCAGTTGGACTGCCCCAAAACCCAGGTGGCGGAAGAATCTCGCCTTGTGGCGCCCAACCGGGTGATCCGATGAAAGCAGATAGCCGCGAATCTTTTCCTCGGCAATCTCCGTCTTTTCCCGTGCGGGCAACTTCAAATCCAACCAGCTCCACACAATTCAAATACTTATGCCAGAACCGTTTTCGGACTGGCAGACGGTCGCAATTCAGTCTATGGACCCTAGTGTGTCATTCCCAGCATGCGGATGCTACGAAGAAAACCAAGAAGAACTAGCAGAAAAATAAGTTGAAAACCAAGGAGATATATGGACGCCTCCGGTCTGTCAACCCGCAGATTCTTGCGAGGACTGAGCTGCCCCGGCTCTTCCGGAGAGTTCCGCTTTTCCTCAGGACTCCTGCCAGCTCTGCACGGCTTCCTTGCCGTACTGCTCACGCCACTGGTTGAGGGTCTTGTGATTGCCGCCGCGGGTCTTGACCACCTCGCCGGTGTGCGGGTTCCTGTAGGTCTTCAGGGCGCGCTTGGGGCGGCTGCTCTTGACCTCCTGCTCCACGCCCGGGTCGATCGCGGTCAGCACCTTCAGGACATCGCGCGCTGACTTGTTGTACCCTTCCATGAGCTGCCTGAGCTCGTTTTCGAACGCCAGCTCCTTCTTGAGCGACTGGTCTTTCTCGAGCGACTGCAGCTCCCGGGAGAGCTGTTCGTGCAACTGTTTCTTCTGGTAGTAGTCGTTGATGTCGGTCATGGGGGCATCACCTTGGTTTTGAAGTCACAAGTAATCAATCATACTGACTGATTTAGGCGGCTTTGTTGATTCGAATTCTTGGGGAGGCGGTCAATGATATCGATTCATGGCACGGTTATTCGTATTTCGGGTTTGCTTTTCGTTGCAGGGGCGCTGGTCACGGGAAGTGGTGAGGCGCAGGACGGGATCTTTATCGACGAATTCCAGCAGCAGCTCGTCGCCAATATCCGCGGCCTGGAAGAAGGCTTCGAAGGGTATCGATCCGTCCTGGCCAGAGTCTGTGACTATGATGAGGCGGGCTTGGACTCCGTCCTGTTGAATTACCGCGCCGCGGGAACAGATGGTTGGGTTGAAGTAGATTTAGTGCCAGCAGGAGATGGTGAAACTTCAACTGCAAATACTTCAGCGTGTCAAGAATATCAGTCTATGAACGATCTACCTTTAGTGTATGGGGAAGCTCTTAATGATAATGGACTTATTGAGTGGGAATTTCAAGTTAATAGACCAAATGGAGATGTTGATTTTTATCCATCTGGTGGAGTAAATACTACAAAGTATTGGGCAAATGAAGATACAGCTCAACAAACTATTGAAGATGTGTTGAATAATGATGATAATGTGCATGTTTTTTGTTATGATTGTACTGTAAATATTGGAGGAACAGATTATGGGCCATATGATGTTAATGCATTAAGACTTTCAGATGGAAGAAACTTTGTTTTAGAATATAATGGAGAGGGTAGAACAGAAGATGAAATGCACCAATTAAAAAATCAATATGAAGATGCATCTCAAGGCTCAGGAGATTTTGTAGATATTTTAGAGAATTCTATTGAAAAAATTAGTGATAAAACTACTCAATATACAAATAATAGTTCTAATTAGTAGCAACAAAGCTTTAAGTTTAGTTTAAAAAAACAAGGACACACATTATTTGAAAGCCCCGCTTGACCGCTCGATCGCCCTGCCCTACGAAACTGATTTCCCCCTACCGTTCCCCTTCCACTCTGATTCTTGCCCGACCTGACCGCTGTCTTCAGGCCGCCGTTTCCATTTCCCGAATTTCGCGCACGCCAACACCCGGTCAGTGCCGGTACGTTCGTAGTTGCATTGTTGCTTCAGTCGGTCAGGTCGGTCGTTGCTTGAGGATTTTTCGGGCCGTTTCTGCCGCCACACCCTTCATCCACACCTGGCCCAGCGCTTCGGCCTTGGCCATCAGGGCTTCGGCCGAGCCCACGGCGCGGTAGTAAAGGCTCTCGGTGCCCCGAACCTGGCGCAGCCAGACTTGCGGATGGCTGGCGACCTGCCAGATGCCGGCCGGGGCTGCGGTGCCGGCATCACCCAGCGGTTTGAGCTTGCCGCGCTTGTCCGAGCGGGCCTGTTCGCCGGTCCACTGCACCAGTGCGATATAGCTCGATTCGGTCATCTCGAGCAGCGCATCGGCGTCCAGGCCGGCGACGGGCTTGAGCGGGTGATCGAGCGGGTTGTGGGCGCGCAGTCGTCGCTGGATGGTGGTGTGATGGGAGTCTTTCAGAGTGTCGCACATGGCGGCGCGAGCGGGGTTGAGATCGACGTAGGCCATGCACGAGAGTACGGCGTGATCTTCCAGCAGCGCCTGGCACTTGTAGCGGCTTTCCCAGAATTTTCCCTTGCAGCCGTCTTCGCGGTTGGCCCGGCGGGCAATGGGCTCGTTGAGCGCCTTCATGAACCAGCTCAGGCTGCTCAGACGCTTTCTCAGTTCAACCAGCCGCTCCGGGTTGCCGGTGATGGCCAGTTTCAGGCGTTCGGCGGTCTCCGGGCTGTTGTCGACCTTGAGCGGCCCCGGAAACGCGGTCAGCCAGCGGCGCGCCACCTCCTCGTCGGACAAATCCCGGGCAGCGTGCGGATCGACGCGCAAAACGACATGGTAATGATTGCTCATCACCGCGTAGGCATACACCGACACCGTGAAGCAATCCGCCAGCTCGAGGATGCGCATCTCGATCCACTGTCGCCGGTGTTCGAAGCATTGGCCGGTGAGCTTGTCGCGGCCACACAGGAAGGCGCGCCGGACACATCTGGAAACGACGTGGTAGAAACCGGGTTCTTCTTCCGAAACGATCTGGCTGCGCGGGTAAGTCATGGCGACATTTTCGCCGGGCCCTTGCCGCACGGCATCGGGAGATTTCTGAAATCATTGAAGGAAAAAAGCCACTCGAAGGTTGCCAGCCCTATGTTCGTGGCGAACGCCGTGGCAGGCGCCGCCGCGTCGATCGCTTATTGATCGGGGATGATTTGCCGCAGTCGCATGACAAGCTCCGGAATATCTTCGCTGGCACTGCGGAAAAGCAGTTCATGGTCGATCTGTCCGTATTCATGCGCCAGGATGTTTCTTTGCCCGATAATCTGGCGCCACGGAATGTCGGAGTAAGCTTCTCGAAAGCCAGGCGACAGTCGCCCTGCCGCTTCACCGATGATTTCCAGATTGCGCTCGATTGCGCGCATCAGCATACGGCTGCCAAGAAACGCTGTGACATCCCGATCCCCGAGCATTTCCCGTATTTCTTCAGCCGCCTGGAGCATGTCCCAGGCATAGGCCTGATCGCGTTCTTCAGGCCGCATGCAACACTTTCAGATCACGGTTGATGGCACGACGGCGACGAAAAACAAGGACACACATCATTTGAAAGCCCCGCTTAACCACCCGATCGCCCTCCGCAACTGATTTCCCCCTACCGTTTCCCCCTTCCAGTCCGATTCTCGCCCGACCTAGCCACTGTTTTCAGGCCCCCATTTCCATTTCCCGAATTTCGCGCACGCCAACACCCGGTCAGTGCCGGTACGTTCGAAGTTGCATTGCTTTAGTCGATCAGGTCGGTCGTTGCTTGAGGATTTTGCGGGCCGCTTCCGCCGCCACACCCTTCATCCACACCTGGCCCAGCGCTTCGGCCTTGGACATCAGGGCTTCGGCCGAGCCGACGGCGCGGTAGTAGAGGCTCTCGGTGCCCCGGACCTGGCGCAGCCAGACTTGCGGATGGCTGGCGACCTGCCAGATGCCGGCCGGCGCTGCGGTATCGGCATCATCCAGCGGCCTGAGCTTGCCGCGCTTGTCCGAGCGGGCCTGTTCGCCGGTCCACTGCACGAGCGCGATGTAGCTCGATTCGGTCATCTCGAGCAGCGCATCGGCGTCCAAGCCGGCGACGGGCTTGAGCGGGCGGTCGAGCCGGTTGTGGGCGCTCAGTCGTCGCTGGATGGTGGTGTGATGGGAGTCGTTCAGAGTGTCGCACATGGCGGCGCGAGCGGGGTTGAGATCGACGTAGGCCATGCACGAGAGCACGGCGTGATCTTCCAGTAGCGCCTGACACTTGTAACGGCTTTCCCAGAATTTTCCCTTGCAGCCGTCTTCGCGGTTGGCCCGGCGGGCAATGGGCTCGTTGAGGGCCTTCATGAACCAGCTCAGGCTGCCCAGACGCTTTCTCAGTTCAACCAGCCGCTCCGGGTTGCCGGTGATGGCCAGTTTCAGGCGTTCGGCGGTCTCCGGGCTGTTGTCGACCTTGAGCGGCCCCGGAAACGCGGTCAGCCAGCGGCGCGCCACCTCCTCGTCGGACAAATCCCGGGCAGCGTGCGGGTCGACGCGCAAAACGACATGGAAATGATTGCTCATCACCGCGTAGGCATACACCGACACCGTGAAGCAATCCGCCAGCTCGAGGATGCGCATTTCGATCCACTGTCGCCGGTGTTCGAAGCATTGGCCGGTGAGCTTGTCGCGGCCGCACAGGAAGGCGCGCCGGACACATCGGGAAACGACGTGGTAGAAACCGGGGTCATCTTCGGAAACAATCTGGCTGCGCGGGTAAGTCATGGCGACATTTTCGACGCGCCCTGGCCGCACCGCATCGGGAGATTTCTGAAATCATTGAAGGAAAAACGCCACTCGAAGGTTTCCAGCCCTATTTCCATGGCGAGCGCCGTGGCAGGCGCCGCCGCGTCGATCGCTTATTGATCGGGGATGATTTGCCGCAGTCGCATGACAAGCTCCGGAATATCTTCGCTGGCACTGCGGAAAAGCAGTTCATGGTCGATCTGTCCGTATTCATGCGCCAGGATGTTTCTTTGCCCGATAATTTGGCGCCACGGAATGTCGGAGTAAGCTTCTCGAAAGCTAGGCGACAGTCGCCCTGCCGCTTCACCGATGATTTCCAGATTGCGCTCGATTGCGCGCATCAGCATACGGCTGCCAAGAAACGCTGTGACATCCCGATCCCCGAGCATTTCCCGTATTTCTTCAGCCGCCTGGAGCATGTCCCAGGCATAGGCCTGATCGCGTTCTTCAGGCCGCATGCAACACTTTCAGATCACGGTTGATGGCACGACGGCGATACGGATTGTTGAGGATCGAGGGTGTTGCCAGGTCGACCCGACGCCCGCCCAGCAGATCCGACAATCGATCGCGCAATTCGACCAGGCCGCCCAGAGATGGTGCGCTGTTGGGCCTGAATTCCACGAGCAGATCAATATCGCTTTCTTTGGTCATCTCCCCCCGTGCCGCCGAGCCGAACACCGACAATTGCCGCACCCCGTACTCAGCCAGCAAGGAATCGAGCGCCTCTCGGTCAACCTGAATCCGATCACCAATAGCAATTGTTGTGGCTTCCGTCATGGCTTACTTCACTGCTGCGCCCGCCGCCCGGCAAGCTTTCCAAAATGATCTTACTACAGGAAGACTATCGCGGCCCAAGGGGCGCTATCAATCGTCTCATCGGCCGTTCCGGTGCATTTTCCCAACACGTCGACGCCCGTTTGGCGTAGTGGCGGGAATCGGGGGCAATGAAGTCGTGGATGGACCGGAGGTCGGCCTTCGCCGGCTCGGTCCAGATCACCACGACTCGATTTCCCGCTTCAGATCCTCGTTGCTGATGGTCCGTCCTTGCTCGGCCGCTTCCTGCCCCTTGCGGACTTTGTCGAGCACATAAAGCCGGTACATGATCTCATCCGTATCGGCATCGTCGGGCAGCTTGCCGATGGTATCCAGAGCGTCCTGTTTGGTGAGTTGCATGGGGGTTCTCTCATTCTCAGAAATAAGCAATACCAAGGATACCCGTTACTTGAAGCTCGAACGCCCATCGAAACGCATTCCCCGGCCATTTCCCCCTTCCAGGTAGATCTGGACGTCCGTTGCACAAACTCACACTTGTAGTAAATTGCAGAATTCAAGTCAAACTCCAGGGAGAGCCGCCATGAGCCGCCTCACCATCGATGTCACCGAACTGCAGCATCAGACACTCAAGGCCCTCGCCGCCCTGGAAGGTAAGACCCTCAGACAATATGCACTTGAACGCTTGTTCTCGGCGGATGCAGCGGGAGAGAAGGCGCACGAAGAGCTCAAGGTTTTTCTCGCCGAACGCCTGGCCGAAGCCCAGTATGGCGGATTGGTCCAGGGCAGCATCGGCGAGCTCGCTCAGCAAGCACTGAGCACTGAATCCGGGGAATGACAGCGACCGCAATGTCGCTCATACCCGGCACAATCATTCGGATTCACCCGGCCCAGCCCCCTGCGCTTGCTAAAATGCACGGTTTATCAAGCCGCCACCATCCATGTCCGAGCGTTTTTCCGTATTCAATCCGCCCCGCGACGGCGATGGCCGCAGCGACTGGCCGCTGCTCGAGGGCCTGCCGCTGGCGCTGGCCATCTCCGCCTATGCCGGTCGCAAGGGCGGGCCGGTGCTGGTGGCCGTGCCCGACGGCTATGCCGCGCGCAACCTGCGTGACGACATCAACCATCTCGAAACCGTCGAGGCGGAGCTGTTCCCGGACTGGGAAATCCTGCCCTACGATCTGTATTCGCCCCACCCGGACCTGATTTCGCGGCGGCTGGACCTGCTCTCGCGTCTGCCGGGCATGGACTCGGGCGTGGTCATCGCACCGATTACGGCGCTGATGCAGCGCCTGCCGCCGGTGGCCTGGGTGCAGGGACAGACCCTGGACCTGGCCGTCGGCGAGCGAATCGACGTCGAGTCGTTCCGAGGCCGACTACACGCGGCCGGCTACCAGGTGGCCGAACAGGTCTGGCAGCCGGGCCAGTTCGCCGTACGCGGCGCGGTCATGGATCTTTGGCCGATGGGCCGTCCGGACCCGTATCGCCTGGAGCTGTTCGACGACGAGATCGAGTCGATCCGCACCTTCGATGCCGAAAGCCAGCGCTCGACCGGCAAGCTCGAGCGCATCGACATGCTGCCGGCACGCGAGTACCCGTTCGACGAGGACAGCCGGCAGGCCTTCCGGCGCGCCTTCCGCAACCGCTTCGACGTCGACCTCAGGCGCGCCCTGCCCTACCAGGAAGTCGGCGAGGGTCATCACAGCCAGGGCCTGGAGCAGTACCTGCCGCTGTTTTTCGAGTCCACCGCCAGCCTGACCGACTACCTGCCCAGCCCGCACCGCCTGGTGCTGCTGCCCGGCGTCGACGAGGCGGCGGCCGAATTCTGGCGCGAGGTCGAGCACCGTCACGACCAGCGCGGCGGCGATATCGAGCGCCCCGTGCTGGACCCGAACGAACTGTTCGTGCCCGCAGCCGATCTCACGCGAACCATGGAAGACGATGCCGCCGTCAAGGTGACGCGGCGCAAGCCCTCTATCGATGCCGTAGCGCCCGCACCCAGCCTGGATCTCGACGAAAAAGCCGAGGAAACGGCCCGTCACCTGCGCGCCATGAGCGAACGCGATCGCGTGCTGATCGCGGCCGACACCGCCGGCCGGCGCGAACTGATCCGCGACGCGCTCCGCGCCGGCGGGCTGCAGCCGAAACTGCTCGATTCATGGTCGGCCTTCGTCAGCGGCGACGACCCGCTTGTGGTGGTGGAGATGCCCGTATCGGGCGGCTGCCGCCTGGGCGATCGCGCGATCACGGTCCTGACCGAAAGCGAGCTGTTCCCGGGCCATACGCGCACCGTACGGCGCGAACGTCGCAGCGGCCAGGACCCGGAGACCATGATCAAGAGCCTGGCCGACCTGCAGCCCGGCGCGCTGGTCGTGCACCTGGAACACGGCATCGGCCGCTACCTGGGCCTGGAAGTGCTCGACGCCGGCGATACCACGGCCGAGTACCTGTGCCTGGAATACGCCGGCAGCGACAAGCTCTACGTGCCGGTGACCGACCTGCACCTGGTCAGCCGCTATACCGGGGCCGACCCGGAAGCGGTCGACCTGCACAAGCTCGGATCGGACCGTTGGGCGCGAACGCGTCGCAAGGCGGCCGAGAAGGTGCGCGACGCCGCCGCGGAGCTACTCAATCTGCAGGCTCGCCGGGCGGCCCGGCAGGGTCAGAGCTTCGACATCGACCGCGGCCTCTACGCCCGCTTTTGCGCCGGCTTCGAGTACGAGGAGACCGAGGATCAGCAAACGGCCATCGACGGCGTGCTGGCCGACCTGGCCTCGAGCGAACCGATGGATCGGGTGGTATGCGGTGACGTCGGCTTCGGCAAGACCGAGGTCGCGCTGCGCGCCGCCTTCGTCGTGGCCAACTCCGGCCGCCAGGTCGCCATGCTCGCGCCCACCACCCTGCTGGCCGAGCAGCACTACCGCAACTTCTCCGACCGCTTCGCCGACTGGCCGGTCAATGTCCGCCTGCTGTCACGTTCGGGCGGATCGGCCGCCAAAACGGTCCAGGGCCTGGAAGACGGCACGGTGGATATCGTCATCGGCACCCACCGGCTGCTGCAAAAGGACATCAAGTTCCGCGATCTCGGCCTGGTCGTCATCGACGAGGAACAGCGCTTCGGCGTGCGCCAGAAGGAGCGGCTCAAGGCGCTGCGCGCCGAGGTCGACCTGCTGACACTCACCGCCACGCCCATCCCGCGCACGCTCAACATGTCGATGGCGGGCCTGCGCGAGCTGTCGATCATCGCCACGCCGCCGGCCAAGCGCCTGGCGGTTCGCACCTTCGTGTCCGAGTGGGACACGCCCACGATCCGCGATGCCGTCCAGCGCGAGTTCCAGCGCGGCGGGCAGGTCTATTTCCTGCACAACGAGGTGCGCACCATGCCGCGCCAGGTCGCCGAGCTCGAGGAACTGTTCCCCAACGCGCGCATCGGCATGGCCCACGGCCAGATGCCGCCGGGCGAGATGGAAAAGACCATGCGCGACTTCTATGCGCGCCGCATCAACCTGCTGGTGTGTTCGAGCATCATCGAAAACGGCATCGACGTACCCACGGCCAACACCATCATCATCAACCGCGCCGACAAGTTCGGCCTGGCGCAGCTCCACCAGCTCAGGGGCCGCGTCGGTCGCTCGCATCACCTGGCCTACGCCTACCTGATCACCCCGCCGTGGAAGGTTCTCACGCGCGATGCCAAGAAAAGGCTGGAGGCCATCCAGTCGCTGGAAGACCTGGGGGCGGGCTTCACCCTGGCCAGCCACGACCTGGAGATCCGCGGCGCCGGCGAACTGCTGGGCGAGGACCAGTCCGGCCAGATCGAAGCGATCGGCTTCGCGCTCTACTCCGACCTGCTCAACCGCGCCGTCGAGGCCTTGAAGAACGGCGAAGAGCCGGATCTCGACGAACCGATGTCGATCACCAGCGAAGTGGACATGCACATCACCGCCATGATCCCCGACAGCTACCTGCCCGACGTGCACCAGCGCCTGGTGCTCTACAAGCGCATCAGCCAGGCCGATACCGACAAAAAGCTCCATGACCTGCAGGTGGAAATGATCGACCGCTTCGGCCTGCTGCCGCAGGAAGTCAAGAACCTTTTCGCCACGGCCGAACTGCGGCTGCGCGCAAAGAAACTCGGCATCAAGCGACTTGAAGTCGGGCCCGCCGGCGGCCGCGTGGAGTTCAAGGCCAAGCCGGACATCGACATGGGCGAGCTTCTGAAGATGATCCAGAAGGAATCGCACACCTTCGAGCTGCCCGACAACGACAAGCTGCGCATCAAGGGCGAGTTCGAGGAAATCGAGGACCGCTTCCACATGGCAGAAGAACTGCTCGAGCGCCTGGCGCCTGCCGAGCGCGCGGCCGCCTGACGGGACGAGGGGTCAGGAGTCAGGGATCAGGACTCACGCACGGGCAGCCTTGCGCTTGATCCCCGAACCTACGCCTGGCCATCGAGTCCCGCAAGATAAGCGGTGACGGCGTCGCTGATGCCATTGATCACGAACTGAACCGCGATCACCGCCAGAATCAGGCCGAAGACCTTGGTCAGGATGCGCCGACCGCTGTTGCCCAGCCAGCGAATCACGACGTTGGAATAGACCATCGTGAAATAGCACGAGACGGTGGTCACGGCGATGGCAAACAGCACGACGATGGAGTACCAGAAACCCGGCGCTTCGCTGGTCAGGATCATGGCCGTGGCGATGGCACCGGGGCCGCTGATGAAGGGGATGGACAAGGGCACGATGGCGATGTCCTGGGCCAGCAGGGCCCGCGAGGGTCGGGCTTCGGACTTGGCGTGATCCGGCGCTTCGCTCTTGTTGAGCATGTTCATGGCAATGCCGAACAGGATCATGCCGCCGGCGATGCGGAAGGCCGCCAGCGTGATGCCGAACAGTTGGAAGATCAGTGAGCCCATCAGGGCGAAGACGAAAAGCATCGCCGTCGAAGCGATCACGGCCCGGCGTGCAATCGCTTCCTGTTCCTCGTCATCGCATTCGGACGTCAGCGACGCAAAGGCAAATGCGGTGGTGAGCGGATTGACGATCACGAACATGCCGACGATCGCGATCAGGAAATACTCGATGATGGATGCCATGGGTATCGAGCTGCAAGATATTTCGAATTCCTGTGAACGATAGCATGGAGGATGGAATCGCCTGCCGGGAGCAGCGTGGTGGTCCTGGCACGCTACCGATAGGCGTCGCTGCGATGGGTATTGAAACCAAACGGTTCCAATTCAAACAATCAATCCGCAAACAGCTTTCCAGGATTGAGAATGCCGTCTGGATCAAAGGCAGCCTTGATCTGACGCATCAATTCGATCTCCGATCGTGAGCGGCTGAAGTGCAGGTCGTCGCGCTTGAGAAGGCCGACGCCGTGTTCGGCCGAGACGCTGCCCTCGAACTTGCGCACCAGTTCGAACACGCGTGGGCTCAATTGCCTGCCGGCGGCGTGGAAGTCCTCGATCGACCAGTCCTCGGGCCGAAGTACGTTCATGTGCAGGTTACCGTCGCCGATATGACCGAACCAGACAACCTCGAACTCGGGGTAGTGCTCGCTGACCAATTGATCCAGTGATTCCAGGAATTCCGGAACGCGCGAGACGCGCACCGACAGGTCGTTCTTGTACGGGGTGCGCGGGCTGATCGCTTCGCTGATCGCCTCGCGCCAGCGCCAGAGTTCTTCGGCCTGCGCCCCGGACTGGCTGACGGTGCCGTCGGCGACATGGCCGGCTTCGGCCAGGCGTTCGAACAGGTCCAGCGCCCTTCCCTGGAAGGCCTGGCCGGGATCATCGAACTCCACCACCGCGTAGTACGGGCACTCGCCGTCGACCGGGAAAGACTCGCCCGTCATCCCGGCGACATACTCGATCGAGCGTCGATCGAAGAACTCGAAAGCCGACAAGCTCAGGCCTGCCCGCAACTCGGCGAAGGCCGGCATGATTGCAGCCCGGTCAGTGAAACCCACCAGCAAGACCGACTGCTCCGGCGGCGGCTGAGTCAACGCCATCGTCGCCTCGGTGATGATACCCAGCACGCCCTCGGAGCCGATCATCAGGTGGCGAAGGTCGAGGCCGGTATTGTTTTTCACCAGCCCGCGGTTGAGCTCGAGCACCTCGCCGTTGCCGGTGACCACGGTCAATCCCCGCACCCAGTCGCGCGTCATGCCGTAGCGAAGCACGCGGATACCGCCGGCGTTGGTGGCGATCGAGCCGCCGATCTGGCTCGAGTCGGCCGCCGCCCAGTCGACCGGGTAATACAGCCCTGCATCGGCCGCTCGGCGCTGCAGTTCCCCCACCGGCAGACCGGCCTGGGCCCGCAGGCTGGGCTCGGCGGCGTCGAGCTCGAGCACCTCGCGCATCTTCTCCAGCGAAACCACCACTTCGCCCTCACTGGCCACGGCGCCGCCGGACAGGCCGGTTCGACCGCCGCTGGGCACCAGCTTGAGCCCGTCGCGTCGCGCAAGGCGGACCAGTTCCACGACTTCGTCGGTACTGCGCGGAAACACCACCGCCTCCGGGCGGGCCGGCCAGAAACGCGTCCAGTCCCGGCCGTAATGCGCCAGGGATTCGGCATCGGTCAGGGATTCGATCGGTTCGAAGCGGCTCATGACGTTATTATCGCTCCATCAGCCCACAGAAACCGAGTCGATTGCCGCATGGCCTCCAAGCATTCGCTGCCCAAGGACAAGATCAAATTCCTGCTGCTCGAGGGCATCCACGACCGGGCCGTCGACAGTATTCGCCGGGCCGGCTACGAGAGCCTGCGGGTGGAACCCACGGCGCTGGAGCCCGACGCGCTGCGCGAGGGCCTTTCAGGCGTCCACTTCCTCGGCATCCGCTCGCGCAGCCAGATCACCGAAGAAGTGCTCGCGTCTGCCGACAAGCTGACCGCCATCGGCTGTTTCTGCATCGGCACCGACCAGGTCGACGTCAGTGCTGCCCGCCGGCGCGGCATTCCGGTTTTCAATGCGCCCTACGCCAATACCCGCTCCGTGGCCGAACTCGTGCTGGCCGAGATCATCATGCTCATGCGCGGCATCCCCGAGAAGAACATGGCCGCGCACCGCGGGCAGTGGCTCAAGACCGCCAGCGGCTCGCACGAGGTGCGGGGAAAGACCCTGGGCATCGTCGGCTTCGGGCATATCGGCTCCCAGCTCGGCATCCTGGCCGAGGGCATGGGCATGAACGTGGTCTTCCACGATATTGTCGACAAGCTGCCGCTGGGCAATGCCCGGGCCGCCTCGGGCCTAGCCGAAGTGCTCGAGCAATCCGACATCGTCAGCCTGCATGTGCCCGACACCGACCAGACCCGCGGCATGATCGGCGAGCGCGAGCTGGCGACCATGCGAAGCGGGAGTCGGCTGATCAATGCCTCACGCGGCAAGGTGGTCGACATTCCCGCGCTGGCCGGATCGCTGCAGTCAGGTCACCTGGCCGGGGCGGCCATCGATGTGTTTCCCTCCGAGCCCTCCGGGCCGGACGAGGAATTCCTCAGCGAACTCAGGGGCATGGACAACGTGCTGCTGACGCCGCACATCGGCGGTTCCACCCGCGAGGCGCAAGAGAACATCGCGCTAGACGTAGCCGGCAAGCTGGTGCGCTACTCCGACAACGGCTCGACCATGGGGGCGGTCAACTTCCCGGAAGTCGCCCTGCCCGACCACGCTACCGCCCGGCGCATCCTGCACATCCACCGTAACGAGCCGGGCGTGCTGCAGGCCATCAACAGCGTGTTTTCAGATGCCGGCGTCAATATCGTCGCCCAATATCTTCAGACCTTGCCCGATGTCGGTTACGTGGTGATGGATGCCGAGACCACCGACGCGACGCGCATCATCCGCGGACTGGAAGCCATTCCCGCCACCATCCGCACTCGTTTTCTCTACTGATCCCAAACAGAGGAGTCCCGCCATGAGCGAACTGGACATCCAACTCGACCGCGAGGCCGGCCGCTTCGAGGCCCTCGTCGAAGGCCATTCCTGCGTGCTCGACTTCACCATCGACGGCGAAGTGGTGAGCATGAACCACGTCGGCGTGCCCGAGGCGGTCGGCGGCCGCGGCATCGCCGGGCAGCTGACGCGGCATGCCCTGGATTGGGCGAAGGATCAAGATCTCAAGGTGCGCGCACGCTGTCCGTACGTGGCGGCCTGGATCGAACGCCACCCCGAGTATCAGCGCTCGCTCAAGTGAAGCGGAGATAGGAAGCCGCACTCGCTCACCACCGCCCTGCCCGAAATCTGCCGCCAGCTCGTGCAGCGCTGAACTCGAAGCGATCGCCGGGGTCTAGGACATTGATGAGTGTTAGAATCGAAACATGATCGGGATTTCCCGCACATTGCTGTACAGCCTGCTCACCGTCGCCCTGATGATCGGCGGGCTGCCGGCGTGGGCTGGCGGCACCATGAGCGGGCACGATGCACCGGCGGTCTCGACGGACTCCGGCAACCCCGGGAAGTCCGACTGTCATTCCGACGATGCGCCAGGTGATTCAGCCGCTGACGAGTCGGCGCACGAGTGCTGCGACAGCGGCGAGTTCTGCGAGCACGACGACTGCCGTTGCCTCTGCCTCGCCTTGACCCTGGTTGTCCCGGTCCGTGCAACAGCCACCGCATGGGCGGCGCCGGCCAGCCCGGCCTGGGCCTCGACGGCACCCTCCCCCACAAAGATCACCTCAACACTGCTTCGCCCCCCAAGGGCCTGACCTCCTCCGCTTGTTCGTAGGCGGCGCTTTGCCGCCTGATCGATTCTTTCCAATAGCAAGAGAGGTCTGCCATGCAGACGCCCAATCGATGGCATCTTGTCGCCGTCATCCTTTTGACCGCCGCGGCACCCGGTGCAGTGGCGATGGAACTGGCGCTGGCCGAATCGCTGGCGCTCGAAAACGACCCGGGATTGCAGGCGCTCGAGCAGCGCGTACTCGCACACAAGGCCTCGGCCCGCGCCGACGGCGCCCTTCCCGACCCGGAAGTGTTCATCGGTGCCCAGGGCCTGCCCGTGGACGATCCGCTCGACGCGGACATGATGACCCAGTACCGGATCGGCTTTCGCCAGCGCCTGCCCGCCGGCGACACGCTGGCGCTCAGGCGCGAGTCCGGCAACCAGGAAACGCGCGCGCTCCAGGCGCGATACCAGGCGCGCAAGCTGGAAGTGCTCCGACAGACCCGCTCGGCCTGGATCGACTGGGCCGCGGCCCGACAGGCCCTGGTAATCGCCCGCAGCAGCCGACAGTCTTTCGAGGACCTGCTGGAAATCACCGAGGCACGTTATCGCGCCGGCACCGGCCGGCAGCGCGACATCAGCCAGGCCAGGCTGGAATTGGCGCTGCTCGACGAACGCATCCTGGAGCGAGAAACCGCCGTCGACGAGGCCGCCAGCCGCCTCGAACGCTGGACCGGGCGCACTCCGGACCCCGGCCGCCAGCCGCAACTGCCCGACTGGCCGAGCCCGCCGGGCTTTTCCCGGCTTGAGAACGATCTCCGCGCCCACCCGATCCTGGCCGAGCTGGAATACCGGCAGGCGGCGGAGGAGTCGCGTGTTGGCCTGGCGCGCGAAGCCTACCGGCCGCAGTGGATGATCGAGGCCGGCTACGGCCATACCCGCGGCAACGACCCGATGAGCGGCAATCGCCAGTCCGACAAGCTGTTCGCCATGGTCAGCTTCAGCCTGCCCCTGTTCACCGCCAACCGGCAGGACCAGCGCCTGGCCTCAGCGCAGGCCGAACAACGCGCTCGCGGGCACGACATCAGCGATCGGCTCGAGGAACTCCGCGGCGAACTCGACCGCCATAACCGCCTGTGGCAGCGACGCAACCAGCGCCTTGAACTACTGGAAAGGCAGGTCCTGGTGGCGGCCGAAAACACCGTGGAATCGACCATGAACTCCTACCGATCCGACCGCGCCAGCTTCGACGAACTGATCCGCGCCCGCCTGGCCCTGCTGGACCAGGAGCTGGCCGCCATCGACCTGCGGCGCAAGC
This sequence comes from Wenzhouxiangella indolica, assembly GCF_042310355.1. Lineage (NCBI taxonomy): Bacteria > Pseudomonadati > Pseudomonadota > Gammaproteobacteria > Chromatiales > Wenzhouxiangellaceae > Wenzhouxiangella > Wenzhouxiangella indolica. The sequence continues at coordinate 97,623 of NZ_JBHJMR010000011.1, forward strand.
GCCTGCAGGCCGCCGTGCAACTTCGCTACCTGGCCGGAGAGACCCAATCATGAAGATCCTTGTCGCAATACTCGCACTGACCCTGGCCCTGCCGCTTTCGGCCCGCCAGGATGATCATGACAACCACGACCATGCCGAGCATTCGCCCGCCGAGACCGCCGGCGAGGCGAGCGCCGTCGACCAGATGACCGAGGCCTCGTCCGGCAGCGACTGGACCTGCCCCATGCACCCGCAGATCTCGCGCGACGGCCCGGGACAGTGCCCGATCTGCGGCATGGACCTGGTTGAACGCGAGCAATCCTCTGAAGACGAAACGACGGTACGCGTTCCCGGCCGCATCCAGCAGAGCATGAACCTGCGCACCGCCGAGGTGCAGCGCGGCCGCCTGTGGCGGCGCATTGACACCGTCGGCCGCATCCAGGTCGACGAGACGGGCCTGGCCCACCTGCATCCGCGTGTGGAAGGCTGGATCGGCGAGCTCGACGTCAATGCCATGGGCGAGCCGGTCGAAGCCGGCCAGCGCCTGTTCACGCTCTACTCGCGCGAGCTGGTCAACGCCCAGGAGGAGTTCCTGCAAGCCCTGCGCTCCGGCGGTGCGGAGATGGCCCGCGCGGCGCGCCAGCGCCTGGCCGCGCTCGATGTCCAGCCGCAGGTCATCGAACGCATCGAGCGGGATCGGCAGGTGATCGAGTACATGCCCTGGTATGCCACGCAGGACGGCTACGTTCGCACGCTCAACATCCGCCCCGGCATGTTCGTCGCGCCGGGCAGCGACATGCTGGTCATCGCCGATCCCGACCGTGTGTGGGTGATGGCGGATGTCTTCGCCGCGCAGATGGCCTGGATCGAAGCCGGCCAGACGGTCGAGATCTCGCGCGAGGCTCGGCCCGGCGAAACCCTCGAGGCCGAGATCGACTTTGTCTATCCGGAACTCGACGAGACGACCCGAACCGCCCGCGCCCGCATCGCGATCGATGACGCCGAAGCCGGCCTCCGTCCCGGTGAGTGGGCAACGGTCACGATCTACGCCGGACCCAGGGACGACCTGCTGTTCGTGCCGACCGAGGCACTGATCCGCACCGGCACGGCCACGCGCGTGATCCTGCGCGACGGCGAGGAGCAGTTCGAGGTGCGCGAGGTCCGCGCCGGCATGGAGAGCGGCGAATACACCGAGATCCTCTCGGGAGTCAGCGAAGGCGAGGAAATCATCACCTCCGGGCAGTTCCTGATCGATTCGGAGGCCAACCTCCGCGCCGGCCACGACCGGCTGGGAGGAAGTCATGATCACTGATTACGATTCATCGGTCGTGTATCTCTCGCAAAGCCGCAAAGTCGCAAAGAAGAATGAAACCCTTTCATTCAAGTTCTTCAAAGCGAGCATGTCATTTCTGGGAACCTTCGACTTCGCCCGGAACATGATCGCTGAATTCCTTGCATCCCTCGCGCCTTCGCGCCTTTGCGAGAGCTTCCGGGCCAATCAACGTGCCCACGGAGGTCGATCATGATTGAAGCCATCATCCGTTGGTCATTGGCCAATCGCGCGCTGGTGCTGCTGGCCGCGGCGATCCTGACCGTGCTCGGGATCTTCGCCATCCGCGCCACGCCAGTCGACGCCATTCCCGACCTGTCCGACCCGCAGGTGATCGTGCGCGCCTCCTTCCCGGGCCAGGCGCCGCAGGTGGTCGAGGACCAGGTCACCTACCCGCTCACCACCGCCCTGATGGCCGTGCCGGGCGCACACACCGTGCGCGGCTTCTCGATGTTCGGGGATTCGTTCATCACCATCCTGTTCGAGGAGGGCACCGATCTCTACTGGGCGCGCTCGCGGGTGCTGGAGTACCTCAGCCAGGTCTCCGGTCGCCTGCCCGAAGGCGTCCAGGCCCAGCTCGGACCGGATGCGACGGGCGTGGGCTGGGTCTACAAGTACGTGCTCGTCGATCGCAGCGGCGAGCACGACCTGGCCGAGCTGCGGGCCCTGCAGGACTGGTTCCTCAAGTTCGAGCTGCAGTCGGTCGCCGGCGTCTCCGAGGTCGCGACCATGGGCGGCATGGTGCGCCAGTACCAGGTCGCGCTCGACCCCAACCGACTGCGCGCCTACAACCTGGACGTCGCGCGCGTGAAGAACGCCATCGAGCGCGCCAACAGCGAGGCCGGCGGTTCGGTCATCGAGCGCGCGGAAGCCGAGTACATGGTGCGCGCCACCGGCTACCTCCAGGGTCTGGATGATCTCGAGCAGGTCAGCCTCGGCCTGGTCGAGGACGGCACGCCGGTCATGCTCGGCGACGTGGCCGAGATTCGCCGCGGCCCGGCGGCGCGACGCGGCATGGTCGATCTCGACGGCGAAGGCGAGGTAGTCGGCGGCATCGTGGTAATGCGCTCGGGCGAGAACGCCCGCGAGGTCATCGATGCGGTTCGCGGGCGGCTCGACGAGCTCGCCAGCGGCCTGCCCGATGGCGTCGAGATCGTCGAGACCTACGACCGCTCGGCCCTGATCACCTCGGCGGTGAACACGCTGTGGGAAAAGCTGGCGCTGGAGTTCATCGTGGTGGTGCTGATCGTCGGCCTGTTCCTGTGGCACCTGAGGTCGTCAATCGTGATCCTGATCTCGCTGCCGCTGGGCGTGATGGCCGCCTTCGTGATCATGCACCTTCAGGGCATCAACGCCAACATCATGTCGCTCGGCGGCATCGCGATCTCCATCGGCGTGATGGTCGACGCCGCCATCGTTCTGATCGAGAACGTGCATCGCCGCTTCGAAATGCACCGGCCCGGTGACCCGCACTGGAAGGTGATCGAGGATGCCACGCTGGAAGTCGGCAGGCCGATCTTCTTCAGCCTGTTGCTCGTCGCCCTGAGCTTTCTGCCGGTGTTCGCCCTGCAGGCCCAGGAAGGTCGGATGTTCGCGCCGCTGGCGTTCACCAAGACCTATGCCATGGCCGCCGCGGCGGGGCTGGCGATCACACTGGTGCCGGTTCTGATGGGCTACTTCATTCGACCCGGGACTCAGGATCCGGGACTCGGGACTCGGCACGACTCACGCAGTCCGGTTTCAAGGTGGCTCGAGAAGGCCTACCGGCCCTTGATCGGCTTGTGCACGCACCATCCCTGGCCGGTGTTGCTGATCACGGTCGTGCTCGCGATCAGCACTCTGTGGCCGGCCGGCCGCATCGGCAGCGAGTTCATGCCCGAGCTCGACGAGGGCAGCCTGATGTACATGCCGACCACCCTGCCCGGCATCAGCCCGGACAAGGCGCGCGAGCTGCTGCAGCAGACCGACAGGATGATCGCCGAGCATCCCCGGGTCAAACGCGTGATGGGCAAGATCGGCCGCGCTGCAACAGCCACCGACCCGGCGCCGCTGACCATGATCGAGAGCTTCATCACCCTCGAACCGAGGGACGAGTGGCCGGCGGGCACGACCACCCAGACGATCATCGACGAGCTCGATGACATGCTGCAGTTTCCCGGCCTCACAAACGCCTGGGTGTTTCCGATCCAGACGCGCCTGGACATGCTGCAGACCGGTATACAGACCGATGTCGGGATTCTCGTCACCGGCCCCGACCTGGGCGAGATCGAGCGTCTGGCGCGCCGGGTTTCCGACGAAGTGAGCACCCTGCCCGGCACCGTCAGCGCCTTCGCCGACCGGCCCACCGGCGGGCGCTACATCACCGTCGACATCGACCGCGGCGCGGCCGCCCGCCACGGCCTCGACATACGCAACGTGCAGGACACGGTGCGCTACGGCATCGGCGGGGCCGATGTCACCGAGACGGTCGAAGGGCTGGAGCGCTTTCCCGTCAACCTGCGCTACCTGTCCGATTTCCGGGACTCGCCCGACGACTTGCGGCAGCTTCCGCTGGTTACGCCCAAGGGCACCCACGTCCCGCTGGGCGAGATCGCCGAGATCCGCATCGAAGACGGACCGCCGCGCATCCGTACCGAGAACACCCGGCCGGCCGGCATCGTCTTCGTCGAACTCGACACAGAGGACCTGGCCGCCTGGGTCGACTCGGCGCGGGCGACGATCGCCGAGTCGATCGACTTTCCGGCCGGCTACAGCTTCGCCTTCCGCGGCCAGTACGAGTACCTCGAGCGCGCCGCAGAGCGCATGCAGTTGATGATCCCGGTGACCCTGGCGATCATCATCGTGCTGCTGATGCTGACCTTCCACCGCATCGTCGACGTCGTGATGGTGCTTCTGGTCGCGCCCCTGTCGCTGGTCGGCGGCCTGTGGCTGATGTGGCTGCTCGGCTACAACTTCTCGGTCGGCGTCTCGGTGGGCTTTATTGCCCTGGCCGGGCTGGCGGCCGAGGTCAGCGTGCTGATGCTCGTCTACCTCAACCAGGCCTGGCGCGAACGCGCCGCGCTGGGGAATACCTCGATCACGCGCGCCGACCTGCGCACAGCCATCGTCGAAGGCGCCCTCAAGCGCATCCGTCCGATCACCATGACACAGGCCACCGTCTTTCTCGGCCTGCTGCCGGTGATGCTTACCAGCGGCACGGGCTCGGAGATCATGCAGCGCATCGCCGCCCCGATGGTCGGCGGCGTGTTCGCCGTGTGGCTTTCCGCCCTGCTGGTTCTACCGGCAATCTACTATCTTTGGCACGGCCGCGGCCTGCCCGACCGCCATGAAACCGAAGGAAACCATGCATGAAAACTCGTAATGCAATCGCAACAATGATCGCCCTCACTGCACTCCTGCTGACCGCCGCATGCACCGGTCAGTCACCGACGCCGACCGAAGGCGCCAAGGATGAATCCGGTCACGCCATGACCGTCTACCACGACCCCCAGTGCGGCTGCTGCGGCAAGTGGGTCGAGCACATGCAGGCCAACGGCTTCGAGGTCGAGACGGTCCCGACCAGCGACATGAACCGCGTCAAGCGCGAGCTGGGCGTGCCGCGGGATCTGCCCTCTTGCCATACGGCCCGGGTCGGCGACTACGTCATCGAAGGTCATGTTCCGGCCGAGGACGTTCTGCGCCTGCTGGCCGAAAAACCCGACGCCGCTGGCCTGAGCGTGCCGGGCATGCCGATCGGCTCGCCGGGCATGGAAGCCGGTGAACGCCGGATGGCCTACGACGTGATCCTGTTCGACGACGACGAAACCAGCGTCTTCAACCACTACCCTGAAATCGAGTAGCCCCGCCGCGCGGCTCGCCTGCCCGGGCGGAATCGGCCATAATCCCCGCGCATGGGAGACTCGACACAGCCGCCGAAGCGGCGACGATGGAAGCGGCCAACGCTTTACGCGCTGGCCGCACTGGCGCTCGTCTACCTGGGCACGCTTGCCTGGCACCAGGTCAAGCCGCTGCCCGAGGGCCTGAACTTTGCCGGAGAGTGGCGACCGGTCGCGGAACTGCACTTTCACGCCGACTCGACCTGGCTGGATGCCGGGGGGCAGCAGCACAACGAGCGACAGATCTTCGATGCGGCCTTCGCCATGATCGAGCGGGCCGAGAGCCTGGTGATCAGCGACTTCTTCCTGGTCAACGGCTTTGCCGGCAAGGGCGGCGACGGCCATCGTCCGCTCTCCAGCGAGCTGGTCGAAGCCATGACGACCGAACGGCGCAGGCACGACGCCCTGGAGGCGGTGCTGATCACCGATCCGTTCAATGATCTCTACGGCGGTGTTCAGCAGCCGCTGTTCGCCGAACTCAAGCAGACCGGCGTCGATGTCATCGAGACGGATCTCAAGCGATTGCGCGATCCCAACCCGCTCTGGTCGGCAGCATGGCGCATCTGCTGCCAGTGGTTCGGAAACGGGCACGAGGGAGGCTGGCTGCCCAATCCCGTGGGCGAAGGATCGGTCACCTTGCGAACCTACCTGACCCTACTCAATTTCAAGGCCAACCACCGCAAGACCCTTATAGTCGACGGCGACAACGGGCCGGAGGGCCTTGTCACCTCGGCTAACCCGCACGATGCCAGCAGCCGGCACGACAACATCGCGTTTTCGTTCGACGGGCCGGCAGTCGTCGACCTTCTCGAGACCGAAAGCAGCGTCGTGGCGTTCTCGACCGGAAGCAGACCCGAGTGGTCCGACGGCATCGCCGGGCCGATCGGCGTCGGCTCGGCCCAACTCCGGATCCTGACCGAGGCGGCCATTCTCGACGCCGCCCTGAACATGCTCGACTCGGCGCAAGGCGGCGATTCACTGGACCTGCTGATGTTCTATCTCTCGCACCGGGAGATCATCGAATCACTGGTCGACGCCCACGATCGGGGCGCGCAGGTGAGAGTCCTGCTCGATCCCAACGAAGACGCCTTCGGACGCAAGAAGAACGGCGTTCCCAACCGCCAGGTGGCCTGGGAACTGCACCAGGCGGGCGTGCCGGTTCGCTGGTGCAATACACGCGGCGAGCAGTGCCACGGCAAGATGCTGGTCCTTCGCCCCACCGAAGGCCGGCCCTTGATCCTGGCCGGCTCGGCCAATTTCACACGTCGCAACCTCGACAACTACAATCTGGAAACGAACGTGCAGGTGAGGGCCTCGCGCGACGCCGCGGCGATGCAGTCAGTCAACGCCTTTTTCGAGGAGCGCTGGTCGAACACACCCGACCGCATCCACAGCCTGCCTTATGAACGCTACGCCGACCATTCCCGGCTGCGCTACTGGCAGTACCGCGTCATGGAAGCGACGGGCCTTTCGACATTCTGAGCTTCCATTCTGAGGTTCAATGAGATGACAACTTTGGACAACTCGACTCGGACGGCCAGACTGGCTTTCATCATCGTCGCCGTCACATACTGGATCACGCTCTGGCTGCCGCCGGTGCCCGGAAGCTGGATTCTCAAGTTCACGCCGATGCTGATCGCGGCGGCCGTGCTGGCGAGGTTTCTGCAGCCGAGCGCCGCCTGGCCGATGACCATCGGTTTCGTCGCCGCGGCCGCTGGCGATCTTTTTCTCGCGCTGGATCGGCACGACTACTTCACCTTCGGCCTGGGCTGCTTCCTGGTCACCCAGATTGCCTATTCGGTCGCCTTCTTCCGTCACCGCCGGGCATTCATGACTCGATGGGCCTGGTGGCTGCCCGTCATTGCTTTCGGGTTCGGCGTATTGGCCTGGATGTGGCCGGCACTCGGCGCCGACCGCGGTCCCGTCACCGTCTACGTCGCAGCCCTGGTGATGATGGCGGTTATGGCATCCACGGTCGAAGCCCGGCCGGGTCGCATCTTCGCCGGCGCGGCGCTGTTCGTCGTCGCCGACGCATTGATCGGCATCACGCGCTTCGCGGCGGATTTCGAGCATTCGGTGCCGACCATCATCGCGCTCTACATGCTGGCCCAGTACCTCATCTTCACCGGCAGCCTGCGGGCACTGCCGGCTCGCGGGGCGGCGTGAGCGGCTGTCTTCTCGCCCCATGAGCGCCCGCCCGGAAGCCAATGGCAGCTTGCGACCGCGCATCGGCCTGATCGCCGGCCCGCTGCTGTTCGTGACCATGCTGGTCCTGCCGGCGCCCGAGGGCATGTCCGAAGCGGCCTGGCATGTCGCGGCGGTCGCCGCGCTGATGGTCCTGTGGTGGATCAGCGAGGCGCTGCCGATTGCCGCCACCGCCCTGCTGCCGATCGTGCTCTTTCCGCTTCTGGGCGTGACCGATATCGCCGGGGCGACGACGCCATTCGCCAACCCGCTGATCTATCTCTTCCTGGGCGGATTCATCATCGCCCTGGGCATGGAGCGATCCGGCCTGCATCGGCGCATTGCGCTGAACATCATCAAGCGCGTCGGCACACAGCCCAAGGCGATCATTGCAGGCTTCATGCTGGCGGCTGCCTTTCTGAGCATGTGGGTATCGAACACGGCTACGGCCATGATGATGTTGCCCATCGCGCTGTCGGTCACCCGGCTGGTCGAGGGCGAGGCAGACCGGGACCATCGCTCCGGTTTCGCCCTGGTCCTGCTGCTCGCGCTGGCCTATGCCTGCAATATCGGCGGCCTGGGTACGCTCATCGGCACGCCGCCCAACGCCCTGCTGGCGGCCTACCTGCTCGACAATCACGGCCTGGAGATCGGCTTCGGCCAGTGGATGCTCGTCGGCCTCCCGCTCGTGGTGATCGCCCTGCCTGTGGTCTTTATCCTGCTGACCCGGGTGATCTTCCGGCTTGGAATCGGCGAGCTGCCCGGCGGCCGGGAACTGATTCGCGGCGAACTGGCGCGCCTGGGCCGCATGGATCGCGCCGAGAAACAGGTCGCGGCGGTCTTCGTACTCACCGCCGCACTCTGGGTCACGCGCCCGCTCCTCCAGACCTGGCTTCCGGGTCTGTCCGACACCGGTATCGCCATTTTCGGCGCCCTGCTGCTGTTCATCGTGCCCGTCGACTGGCGCGCGTGGCGCTTCGTGCTGTCCTGGCGCGACACGGCCCGCCTTCCCTGGGAAGTCCTGATCCTGTTCGGCGGCGGCCTGAGCCTGGCGGCCGGCATCAGCGATTCGGGCCTGGCCGAATGGATCGGCGCGGCCTTCCAGCAGCTCGACGGGCTACCCGTCTTGTTCCTGATCGTCCTGGCCGTCAGCGCCGTGATCTTTCTCACCGAAGTCACCAGCAATACCGCCACGGCCGCGGCCTTCCTGCCCATCCTGGGTTCGGTCGCGCTCGGCATGGGCCTCGATCCGATCGTGCTCGCCGCCCCCGCCGCGGTGGCCGCGAGTTGCGCCTTCATGCTGCCGGTGGCTACCCCGCCCAACGCCATCGTCTACGGCAGCGGCCTGGTCACCATCCCCCAGATGGCCCGCGCCGGCCTCCTCATCAACCTGCTCATGATCGGCCTGGTAACGGGCATCATGTACGTCTTGCTAGGCTGGATTTTTGCCGCCGACATGATCCCGGGTTGAACCCCCGCCAGGAACCGCTGTCGGTTGTACCGGAAACCGGAAACCGGAAACCGGAAACCTGAAACCTGAAACCTGAAACCTGAAACCTGAAACCTGAAACCTGAAACCTGAAACCTGAAAATCTCCGGGGACACCGAATGACAAAACTGAATCACCTCCTGACAGCCGCCGCCCTCCTGGCCCTGATCGGCGCGCAGGCCCACGCCGACGACGCCTCGCCCGAAGCCAGGCTCGGCGATTGGGGCGTCGAAACCTCGAACATCAGCGCATCCGCAACACCGGGCGAGGACTTCTTCACCTGGGTCAACGCCGGCTGGCTGGAATCGACCGAGATTCCGCAGGGCTTCTCGCGCTGGGGTTCGTTCAACGAGCTGCAGATCCTGTCCGAGGAGCGGGTCGACGAGATCATCCGGGACCTGGGAGAGAATTCGCCCCAGCCCGGCAGCCCGTCGCAGCAAGTCGGCGATCTCTACGCGAGCTACATGAACACCGACCGCATCGAGGAGAAGGGCCTGTCGCCGATCCGCGAGACTCTCGACGAGCTGTTGGCCATCGACTCGCACGAGGCCGCCGCGCGCTGGATGGGTCGCCAGGGCACCGGCTCCATCGTGGCCGCCTACGTCACCCTGGACCAGGGCAATCCCGAACGCTACCTCGCCCATCTCTACCAGAGCGGCCTGGGCCTGCCCGACCGCGACTACTACACGCGCGAGGACGAGCCCTTCCCCGGCCACCGCCAGGCCTACCGGGACTATGTCGCCGCCACTTTCGAGCGCGCCGGCGTCGACAACGCCGACGAGCGTGCCGACGCGGTGCTGGCGCTGGAGACCAAGCTCGCCGCCAACCACTGGACACGGGTCGAGGCGCGCGACCGCGAGGCCAACTACAACCTGATGACGCCCGCCGAGCTGGCCGAAAAAGCACCGGAATTTCCGTGGCAGACCTTCCTGGCCGAGCGCGGGCTCGACGGCATCGAGGAAATGGTCGTGGCCACCGACACGGCGATTCATGCCAACAGCGAAGTCTTTGCCGCAACACCGGCCAAGGACTGGGCGGCCTGGCACGCGTTCCACTGGATCAACAACCACGCCCCGCTGCTGTCGAGCGACTACCAGCAGGCGCATTTCGAGCTGTTCGACCAGCGCCTCGACGGGGTCGACGAGCAGCGCGAGCGCGAGAAGCGCGGCATCAATTTCGTCAGCTCCCGCCTGGGCGAGCTGGTCGGCCAGGTCTACGTCGAGCGCCACTTCCCGCCCGACTACCGCGAACAGATGATGGAGCTGGTCGAGTACCTGCGCCGCGCCTTCGCCGAGCGCCTCGACAGCCTCGCCTGGATGGACGAGGAGACACGTACCGAAGCCCACCGCAAGCTCGAGGCCTTCCTGCCCAAGATCGGCTACCCCGAGAAATGGCGCGACTACTCGGACGTCGCCATCGCGGCCAACGACCTGGTCGGCAACAGCCACCGCATCAGCCAATGGTCCTGGAGTGACCAGCTGGCAAAACTCGATGAGCCGGTGCGCGAGTGGGAATGGGGCATGACGCCACAGACGGTCAACGCCTACTACAACTCCACCCGCAACGAGATCGTCTTCCCGGCCGCCATCCTGCAGCCGCCGTTCTTCGATCCCAACGCCGATCCGGCCGTCAATTTCGGTGCCATCGGCGGCGTGATCGGCCACGAAATGGGCCACGGTTTCGACGACCAGGGCTCGCGCTCGAACGCCGACGGCGTACTCAAGAACTGGTGGACCGATACCTCCCGCGAACAGTTCGAGCAGCGCACCGGCCGGCTGGTCGAACAGTACAACGGCTTCGAGCCCATCGAGGGCATGTCGGTCAAGGGCGAGCTGGCCCTGGGCGAGAACATCGGCGACCTGGGCGGCCTGTCGATCGCTCATCACGCCTACAAGATGTACCTCGACGACCATTCCGGCGGCGAAGCGCCGGTGCTCGACGGCTACACCGGCGACCAGCGCTTCTTCATGGCCTGGGCCCAGGTCTGGCGCAACCTGTGGGCGAGCGAGGAATCCTTGCGCGCGCAGCTGGTTCGCGGTCCCCACAGCCCGCCCCGCTACCGGGTCAACGGCGTGGTGCGCAACATCGATGCCTGGTACGAGGCCTTCGACGTCGATTCCGGCGACGAACTCTACCTGGCGCCGGAAGAACGCGTCAGCATCTGGTAGGCAACAACTCCAGGGGCGGCGGCCCGGCCCGCCGCCTTCATCTTCGGCCCAATGTCGCAATCGCCATTGCGTAGCGCCAAGCAACTGGCAGATGGCAACACAACGGTTCGAACATTTGAATTTCTGTCATTCGAATTTGTTTGGTACCTGGTGCTTCTGGTGCTTCGGATTTGAAAATCTGAGGCGCAACGCTGCCCAAGACGCGGTCAGCGCCCCCCCAGCCTCTCGACCGCCCTCAGCACCACCCCCCAAGCCGCTTCGACATGCCTACGTTCAACCCGCGTCTGGCCCGGCACGATCCGAAGCGCGTAGCGTCCACCCAGGCGAGTATGCGTCAGATACAGATCGCCGCCGTCCTGGATCTCGGCCAGCAGGGCCTGGTTGGCTTTCTCGATCGCAGCTTCGTCGTCTTCACCCGGCGGTAGCCAGCGAAAGCAAACGCAGTTCAGCGGCGCCGGCGCCATGCGCTCGAAGCGCTGATCGGCGTCGACGGTTTCGGCCAGCCACTGCCCATACTCGATATGACGACGCAGCATGGCCTGAAGTCCCTCGAGCCCGAACGAGCGCATCACGAACCAGAGCTTGAGCGCGCGGAAACGGCGACCGAGCTGGATGCCCCAGTCGCGGTAATTGCGCACCTGGTCATCGGCGCGGGTCTTGAGGTACTCGGGCTGGATCTCGAAAGTCCGCACCAGGGCCTCGACATCGCGCACGTAGTAGGCCGTGCAGTCGAAGTTGGTGGCCATCCACTTGTGCGGATTGACGACGAAGGAATCAACGTTCGTCGCCGCGCCGAGCATCCAGCGAAACTCCGGCAGCAGCAGCGCCGTGCCCGCGTAGGCCGCGTCCACATGCAGCCAGATGCCGTGACTGGCGCATACCTCGCCGATGGCATCGATCGGGTCGATGGCGGTGGAACTGGTCGTGCCCAGCGCTGCGATCACGCACAAAGGCGTCACGCCCTCGGCCCTGTCGGCCTCGATTCGCTCGGCCAGCGCATCCGGACGCATGGCGAAGTCGCCATCGACCGGAACCTTCCTCAGCGAAGCCGAGCCGAAGCCAGCAATCTTGACGTCCTTCTCGATCGAAGAGTGCGCCTCGGTCGAACAGTAGATGGCGAAGCGCTGATCGCCCTGCCCGGCGAAGCCGCGCTCGTTGACGGCGAAGCCGGTGGCCCGTTCGCGGGCGCTTAGCAAGGCGCACAGAGTGGCCGTGGAAGCCGTATCCTGGATTACGCCCTCGAACTGCGCCGGCAGACCCAGCCATTCGCGCAGCCAGTTCATGACCCGACCCTCCAACTCGGCCGCCGCCGGCGAGGTTTCCCAGCTCATGCACTGGGCGCCCAGGGTGGCGGTCAGCATTTCGGCGAGCACGGAGGGATAGGAACTGTTGGCCGGGAAATAGCCCATGAACATCGGATGCTGCCAGTGCGTCATGCCCGGCAGGATGATTTCCCGGAAATCTTCGAGAATGGCCTCCATACCCTCGCCATTCAGCGGGCCTTCGGTGGGCAGGCTTTGGGTGATCTCGCCGGGCGCCACTCGCGCCTTGACCGGCCGGTCTTCGATGGTGTCGATATAGTCGGCCATCCAGTCGACCAGGGCGTGGGCGTGGCGGCGAAACTCGTTGCTGTCCATGCTGGTGAATCCGGGTTATCTGTCAGGAGGCCACGGCCCGGCGCCACCAGGGCCGCCTGGCGAGCCTGGCCTGTCCGGTCCGCAGGTAGTGCGCCACGTCGGGATCCATGGCCACCGCCCAGATCAGCTCGGCCGAATGCGGCGTGCCGCAAAACAGGATGCGATCACCCATCGCCAGCGGCTCGTCGTCATCAGGCAGCAGTATCACCCGCTCATCGCGAATGACCATCAGGACCAGGGCATCGAGTTTCTCCTCCCGATTGCCGGGATCAAGCGTCAGCATCCCGACCGTGAAGGTCTTCCCGGCCTCGATCGCTTCGGCCAGCGGCGGCGTGCGCTTGTCGCTGACGCGGCTGCTCCAGAACTGAACGCGTTCGTCGCCGATGCGCTTGCGCAGGCGCTCGAGACAATCCCGGTTCCAGTCCTCGTCGTGTTCGAGCATGCTGTCAATGAACTCCGGAACCATCGGCGCTTCAAGCACGGGGCGAATGGCCGACGCGATGATTCCGCTGACCGAACAGGTCAGGTGCGTTCCCGCCTCCTCGAAAAGCTGACGATTGTGCAGGTAGTTCTCGCGCGCGATCACCAGCAGGTCGGGGTTGAGCATTCGTGCAGTCATGATGGTCGAGAGGTTCTCGGCGTCACTCGCGTGTGCTGCAACCAGCCCGGTCACCTCCGCGACACCCGCCTTTTCGAGCGTGGCGGCCTCCGAGCTGGGGCCGAAGACGCTGCTCGAAGGCCAATCGTCCTGGCCATCTTCGACGGCGATGATCCGCGTGGTCACGCCTTCACTTCGCAGGCGCTCGGCCAGCAGACGACCATGATCGTCCTGGCCGCAGACCAGCCAGGTGCCGTCCAGTCGGGTATCCGGTTCCCATTTCTGGCGCGCGCCGGCTTCCGACAGGCGTTCGTAGAGTTGATAGGCCCAGGGGCGAGTGATGGCCAGGGCGATCCGACGCGAAAATTCCTCGGCCGGACGAACAACGAAGCCGGTTTCGAAGGAGGTCATGTTCCGGGCCGTGGCCTCGGACTTCGCGCGCGCTGCAACATGCAGCTTCTGGTTCAGCAAGCGGCCGGCCAGCGCGATCTTGAGATTGGTTTCATCGCTGTCGGTCAGCGCGAGCAGGCCCGCGCACCAGCGATTCTGCAGCCCGGCCTTGAGCAGACTCTCGGGTATCGAGGCATCGAGCCGGAAGCCCGGCACCAGCACGGGATAATCGCGCAGCTGGAGGTCCCGGATGGCCTCGGCCGATTGGTCCACCACGACCACTCGACGCCCGCTCTGGACAAGATTGTCCACCAGCATGGCGCCGCCGCCGCCAAAACCGCAGACCAGGTAGAACGGCGAGCGAATGGCGCGGATGCTTCGCTGCAATCGATGCCGCCCCAGCGCTTCGTGGAAGGCATCGTCTCGGATCAGGCCGACGAGGCTGCCGATGGCGAACAGCCAGGCAAAGACCGTCATGTAGATACACACGATCGTCCACAAGCGCTGGGCATTGCTGAATTCGGCCGGCAGCTCGCCGAAACCGATGGTGCTGCCGGTGTAGCTGACCACGTAAAAGGCGTGAAGGAAACTCATGGTCCAGGGCTCGCCGGCTTCGTCGAAGCCCGGGACCAGGGTGTAGCCCACTGTCGCGACGGAATAGGCGCCGATCAGCACGACCAGCGGCAGCCGCATGCGCTGAAACAGGAGTGACAGCGGTGTGCTCATGGCCTGGAATCCGGCTCAGCGCCGGAAGCGGTTGGTCTCGATCAGCACCACGACCATGGACACGATATTGGCCAGCAGCGCACCGCCGGAGAGCGAGACCACGGACGCCATCACCGCCGGCGTGAGCCCTGCGTCGGTCATGTGCAGGGCCACGCCCCAGACCAGCGCCGCGGCCAGGAGATGAAGATCGGCCACGAGACTCGAGGCCAGCAGAACGGCCCCGATGTGCGTGCGCTCGCCGAGCTTCATGACCGTGGCGATCAGGCTGACGACGATGGCGGCGAACAACTCGTAGGCGTTGTGGTGATCGGGGTTGTCCATATCGCCGAGGAAGAAGCCGAAGTTGAGCGTCAACGCCAGCAGGATGAAGAACGCGAATACTACTTTCTCAGGATTCATGGGATCCCCGGCCGATCAGCGAGCACAGCGATCACGTTAGCCGACCGGCACGAGAGCGTCAATTCAATCACGACCGCTTCGCCAGATCGAGATCAACAGCCAGACACCGCCGAGCGTCGCACCGACGAAGCCCAGGAAGCCGAACAAGGGCAAGCCGAAGGCCTGCTTGTCGCCCTGGACGTTCATGACGATGGCCGACCCGATGATCAGGGCCGCGGTCACGATGCCGAGGGTCAGGCGGCTGGCGGCCTGGTCGAGCTGGTTGCTGACTTCCTTGAGAGAGCGGATATCGACGTGCACCTCGATGCGGCCCTTGCTGGCGTTGCGCAGCAGTCGGCTGAGGTCGGCCGGCAGGTCGCCGAGCAGGCGCAGCGTCTGCAGCGCACTCTTGCGCATGCGCCGGGCCAGGTTGACCGGCGCATAGTGACGGCGAAGCACTTCCTCGATGATCGGTGCCGCCTCACCGGCCATGTCGAAGTCGGGATCGAGGCGCCGACCCATGCCCTCGAGCGTGAGAAAGGCCTTGAGCATCAGCACCAGGTCGGCGGGCAGGACCAGCTGGTGCTGGCGCAGCACCGCGGTGATATCGCCGATCATGGCCGACAGATCAAGCTGCTGCAGCGGCACGCCGTGGTAATGGTCGATGAACTCCTCGACGTCTTCACCCAGCTTCTCCTCGTCGACCTCGTCGTCCTCGCTCCATGCCAGCAGGATAGTCGCCGCATTCTCCGCATCGCGGGCTACCAGGCCGTGCAGCAGCTCGGCGACCTCGTGGCGGCGCTGTTCCGAAAGCCGCCCGACCATACCGAAGTCGAGCAGGCCGATGCGGTTGTCCGGCAGGTAGAGGATATTGCCGGGGTGCGGATCGGCGTGGAAAAAACCTTCTTCCAGGATCATCAGCAAGATGGCGCGGGTACCCCGCAAGGCAATCTCGTGGCGGTCCAGACCCGCTTCATCCACCGCTTCGAGATCCCGGCCGGGTATCCCTTCCAGACAGGCCTGCACGTTCAGTCGCTCTCCGCTCCACTCCCAGAAGACGTCGGGCACGACAATGCCCGAGTCCGCCTCGAGCCCGTCGGCGATGCGTTCGGCATTGCGGCACTCGGCAACGAAGTCCAGCTCGAGGCGCAGGGAGCGGGCAAAATGTCGCACCAGCAGCCGGGGCCGGTAGTGGCGCAACTCGCTCGCTTCAGACTCCAGGATCTCCGCCAGGCGCCTGAGAAGGCGCAGGTCCGCCTCGATCACCGACTTGATGCCGGGCCGCCTCACTTTCAGCGCGACTGCGGTGCCGTCCTCGAGCCAGGCGCGATGCACCTGGGCGAGTGACGCCGCAGCCAGGGGCTCGCGCTCGACGTGCTCGAAGACTTCGTCCGGCGGGGCGCCGAGATCCTCGGTCAGCTGCGCCTCGATCTTGTCCCATTCGACGGCCGGGGCATGATCCTGAAGCTTGCCGAACTCATCGAGCCACTCCGGCCCGAACAGGTCGACACGCGTGGACAGTACCTGGCCGAGCTTGACGAAAGTCGGGCCCAGTTCCTCCAGCACCCGACGCACGCGCTCGGGCGGCTTCAAATTCGCAAGCTCCTCACCTTCTTTCCAGTGCAGGACCTTGCCGGCACGCTGCAGGGCACCGGCCATGCCGACCCGCTGCACGATGTCGCCGAAACCGTAGCGAATCAGGACCGAGGCGATATCCTGCATGCGGCCGATATCGCGCGCCGCGCTGAGTGCCTGCCAGAGCATGCTTGCCATCCGTTCGAAATCAGTGCCTAGGGTAGCCGATCAGACGAGTATTCGCCGCGCGTTGCCGATGCAAAGCATCGCAACGACAAGGCGGCGCACGGTAGAATCCCGGGCATGCCCTCCTCCATTCGATTCCTGATTGTCATCGCATGCGTGCTGGGACTGATCGGCTGCGCCACCACCCCGCCGGAGCGCCAGGACAACCTGTGCGAGATCTTCGAGCAGGAGCCAGGCTGGTACGATCACGCGCACAACAGCGAGCGCCGCTGGGGCGTTCCGATCGCGGTGCAGATGGCCATCGTCCAGCGCGAATCCTCGTTCCGGGCGCGCGTCAGACCCGAGCGCACCAAGCTGCTGGGCTTCATTCCCTGGCGGCGCCCCTCCTCGGCGGCCGGATACGCCCAGGCCCAGGATCCGGCCTGGAAGGAATACCTCGAAATGACGGGTCAGTCGGCCTGGTTCACCAGCCGCTCCGACATGGCCGACGCGCTGGATTTCATCGGCTGGTACAACTACACCAGCCACCGTCACCTGGGAATCGCCCGCAACGATGCCTACAGGCTCTACCTGGCCTATCACGAGGGCCGTACCGGCTACGAACGCGGCAGTTGGCGCGACAAGCCCAAGGTCCAGCAGACCGCTCGCGAGGTCGCCGACCGGGCCGATCGCTATGCCCGTCAGCTGCCCGCCTGCGAGGAAGGGCTCCGTTGCGCGGCCTGGTGGAAAATCTGGCCCTTCTGCCGCTGAACGAACAGGCGGGCGTACAGCCAGCCGCCGACAGCGCCCGGCAGGCTGAGTAGAAGCAGTCCGGAAAGACTGCGCGCGGCGGCGATCGGTGTAATCGGCAGCATGCCGTCCATGACCAGAAGCGCGACCAGGGGCGCCAGGAATCCCGCAAGCACGAACAAGCCCGTGGACAAGGTCGGCCAGCGGCGCGCCAGGCCGCCGGCAACCGGTAGCGCCACCAGCATCGCGGCCGCGACGATGATGGCCCAGAGCGGGGCGAAACCGACCAGGTCGTGAAGCGTCGTTTCCAGCCGCTCGGAGACCCCCACAGGCGCCCCAAGCTCGGCAATACGGGCGAGATTGAGCTGCGTCTGGATAACGCTGCCCAGACCGGCGGTGACCAACACCGCGGCCAGCCAGGCCAGAAACCACTTGAGCGCCTTCATCGATATCGCCTTGCAGGAAAAGACCCCGACAGATTACCAGTACCACCGCCGCGGTCTGCTATCTTGCGTTCAACATGCCTGTCCAGGAGACCCGAATGACCCGGATTCTTTCACTGTTCCTGCTCATTTTGCTGCCCGCCGGTATTGCCGCGAAGGAACTCGAGGTCGAATCCTTCGCCGGGCCGCTCGAACACCCCTGGTCCCTGGCCTTCCTGCCTGACGGTCGCGCGCTGGTCACCGAGCGCCCGGGTCGCCTGCGCCTTATCGAGGCCGACGGCCAACTGATCGAAGACCCTGTCGCAGGGACGCCGGGAGTGCACGCCAATAGCCAGGGCGGCCTGATGGGCCTGGCGCTGCATCCCGACTACGCCGACAACGGCTGGATCTACCTGACCCTGGCCCACGGCACGCCTTCGGCCAACGCAACGCGCGTTGTCCGCGGCCGGCTCGCCGAAGGACGCTGGATCGACGAGGAGGTCCTGTTCACCGCGCAGCCGAACAAGGACACGCCCGTCCACTACGGCGGCCGCATGGCCTTCCTGCCCGACGGCACCTTGCTGGTCAGCGTCGGCGACGGGTTCGACTACCGCGAGCACGCGCAGCACCTCGACAGCCACCTGGGCAAGATCATCCGAATCAACGATGACGGTAGCGTGCCCACAGACAACCCCTTCACGGGACGGGAAGACGCGCTGCCGGAGATCTATTCCTGGGGCCATCGCAACCCGCAGGGCCTAGTGGTCGAGCCTGCAAGCGGACGCATCTGGTCGCACGAACACGGCCCGCGCGGCGGCGACGAATTCAACCGGATCGAACCCGGCACCAACTACGGCTGGCCGATCGCCACCTACGGCGTGGACTACTCCGGAGCGCGCGTAACCCCCTTCACCACCCGAGCCGACATGACCGACCCCCTGATCGACTGGACCCCGTCCATCGCCCCGGCCGGCATGAGCCGCTACGACGGCGAAATGTTCCCCGAATGGCAGGGTGACCTCTTCGTGGCCAGCCTGGTCGAGAAAACCATCCGCCGCATCGTGCTCGACGGCGACGAGGTCGTCTCCGACGAGCCGCTCGGGCTGGAGATCGACCGACGCCTGCGCGACGTGCGGGTGGGACCGGATGGAGCGCTGTATGTGCTCACGGATGAGGCATCCGGTGAGGTTTTGCGTGTATCTCGTTGATCTAATTGGACTCGGGACTCGGGACTCGGGACTAGGGACTAGGGACTAGGGACTAGGGACTAGGGACTAGGGACTAGGGACTAGGGACTAGGGACTAGGGACTGGGGACTGGGGACTGGGGAGTCAGGAGTCAGGAGTCAGGGAAAACCGCTTTGGGTGTGGGGCCGGTTGGCGGCACCGGTCGGGGTGCGGGCCTCGACAAGTCAACTGCGGTTTCGCCCGGCCTGCTTCGCAGGCGCTTTCGGCGAGTACCTTTTTTCCAAAGCGAAAAAAGATACGAAAAAGCGCTTTTCAAAGTCAAAGTCCCACGATCCGGGGTTTCAGGACTGACATGGGGAGGTGGCTGGCCCCTTCGCGCAGCGGGCTTCGCGA
The DNA here is from genome assembly GCF_042310355.1 of Wenzhouxiangella indolica. Taxonomy (NCBI): domain Bacteria; kingdom Pseudomonadati; phylum Pseudomonadota; class Gammaproteobacteria; order Chromatiales; family Wenzhouxiangellaceae; genus Wenzhouxiangella; species Wenzhouxiangella indolica. Next base: position 116,869 of record NZ_JBHJMR010000011.1, read on the forward strand.
AGACTCGGTCGGAGGATCCGGTGGCGCTGGCGGGAATGGGACGAAGCCCGCACGAGGACGGCTCGGCTTCGAAGGTGGCGCGCTGCGCGCGCGGAGGCTTGATCCAGGCGCGTAGGATGCGTGGAGGCCCGTAGGGCCGTAACGCATCGGCCGATGCGTTGCGCTTCGCTCCACGCATCCTACGCTTCTCATTGATATAATGGGACTCGGGACTCGGGACTCGGGACTCGGGAGTCGGGAGTCGGGAGTCGGGAGTCGGGAGTCAGGGAAAACCGCTTTGGGTGTGGGGCTGGTTAGCGGCACCGGTCGCGGTGCGGGCCTCGACAAGTCAACTGCGGTTTCGCCCGGCCTGCTTCGCAGGCGCTTTCGGCGAGTACCTTTTTTCCAAAGCGAAAAAAGATACGAAAAAGCGCTTTTCA
>NZ_JBHJMR010000012.1:0-89736 GCF_042310355.1 Wenzhouxiangella indolica
ACTCAACGCCGCAGGCGGGCGCGTCCGAATCTCCCGAAGGGCTCGCTGTGAAGCGTCCGTGGACTGCGTTCTCGGCGCTTGATGTAGCACCACTACACCTGCGCGCCGACGCCTTGCCACGAACGCTTCACAGCGAGCTGAGCCTCGGTTCAACCCTGTTCTCGTGGGTCGGTCGCGAATGACAAAAGTGAGTCGCCGCAAGACCCCGCGAAGCGGGCCCGGGCGAAACAGATTTTGACTTGTCGAGGCCACCGCACCGCCCGGTGGCGCCAGCCCAGCCACCACCCAAAGGCGTCAAGAGCCAGGATTCAGAGCGACTCCGAGAAGCGCCCTGATCCCCGACCCCGCCTTCAGACCCGCACCTTCCCCTGCCGAACAAACGGCGGCTTGACCACGCGGGCGCTGAGCTTGCGTCCGCGCAGCTCGACTTCGACCTCGTCGAATTCACCGGCGGGAATGCGCGCCAGGGCGACCGGACACTGCGTGGTCGGTCCGAACACCCCGCTGGTCACCTGCCCTTCGCCGGCCGGCGTATGCACTACCGCGCCGGTTCGCGGGATGCCGCCGCGGCCGAGCACCAGCCCGACCATCTGACGGGAAACACCCGCTTCCTTCTGCCGCTCGAGCGCCGTGCGGCCGATGAAATCGCGATCTTCGGGCTCGAAGGCCACGGTCCAGCCCAGGTTGGACTCCAGCGGCGTGGTCGTGGTGTCCATGTCCTGGCCGTAAAGGTTGAGCCCGGCTTCCAGGCGCAGGCTGTCGCGCGCGCCCAGGCCGCAGGGCTGAACGCCGGCATCGAGCAGCGCATTCCAGAATCGTTCGGCCTCGCCGGCCGGCAGCAGCACCTCGAATCCGTCCTCGCCGGTATAGCCGGTGCGGGCGATGAAGTAATCGCCGTGGCTGGTGGCGCGGAAGGGCTTGAGCGACTCGGCCTCGCGCGCGCCCAGGATATCGATGACTTTCTCGCGCGCATCGGGTCCCTGGACGGCAATCATCGCCAGGTCGTCGCGCTCGACGATCTCGACGTCGAAAGCGCCGGCGACGCGGCGCATCCAGGCCAGGTCGTTTTCGCGCGTGGCCGCGTTGACCACCGTGCGATAGAACTGCTCGTCGAGCCAGTAGGTAATCAGGTCGTCGATCACCCCGCCGTTTTCATCCAGCATGCAGCCGTAGAGCGCCCGGCCCTTGTCAGCCAGCTTGGCGACATCGTTGGCCAGCAGGTGGCGCAGGAAATCGCGCGCGTCGCCGCCGTGAATGTCGACGACCGTCATGTGCGAGACATCGAACATACCGGCGGCCTCGCGCACGGCCTTGTGCTCTTCCATCTGCGAGCCGTAGTGGATGGGCAGTTCCCAGCCGGCGAAATCGACCATCTTGCCGCCGGCGGCAACGTGGGCGGCGTGAAGCGGGGTTTTCGAACTCATATCAAGCGGTGCCTGGTCTGAAACAGGCGGGCATTATATCGCCCGCACGCGCCCCGACCGGATCAGAACCGCGACCGGGATGGCGCCCAGCAGCACCAGCATCAGCGCCGGCACGGCGGCCATCTCCCACTGACCCTCGACGGTGAGTTCGTAAATTCTCACCGCCAGGGTCTCCCAGCCGAAGGGCCTGAGCATCAGGGTCGCCGGCATTTCCTTGGCGACCTCGACCAGGGCCAGGAGGAAAGCCGTGACGAGCCCCGGCCACAGCAGCGGCAGGTTGACGCGCCACAGGCGGTACCAGCGCGGCACCGCCAGGCTGCGGGCGACCTCCACGTACTGCGGCCGGATACGCCCCGCCACGCTGTCGAGCGGCCCCCAGGCCACCCGCAGGAAGCGGATCAGGTAGGCCATGACCAACGCCGCCATACCGCCGGCCAGGGTGGTGCCGGCAAGCCGGTCGAACTGCAGGAAGGCCAGCATGATCGCCACCGCCAGCACCGTGCCCGGAATGGCGTAGCCCAGGGCCGCCACCTCGCCCAGCAACTGCTGCTTGCGCGTGGTGCGGTAGGTCGCGGCCAGCAGCACGATGCCCCCGACGACAACCGCCAGGGCCCCGGACAGACCCAGCACCATGGTATTGACCACCACCCGGACCAGGCGCGCATCGAACAGATCCGACGCCTGGGGCCAGGCCCAGACCAGCAGCTGGATGAGCGGCAGCACGACGCCGACGAGCAGCACGGCCAACTGCAGCGCCGTTGCCAGCCAGCCGCGCGCGCCGGTCAGCCGGATCCGGTGGCCGGTGGGACGGCGCTCGGCCTGTCTGACCCGACTGCTGCGGCTGAAGCGCTCTACGCCGAGCAGCAGGAACACGAACAGCATCAGGATGGAGGCCAGCTGCACGGCGGCGGTGAGATTGAACATGCCCAGCCAGGTGCGGTAGATCGCGGTGGTAAAGGTGTTGAACCCGTAGATCGAAACCGCGCCGAAGTCGGCCAGCGCCTCCATCAGGGCCAGGGCCAGCCCGGCCACGACGGCCGGTCGCGCCATGGGCAGGCTGATACGAAAGAAGCTGCGGACCGGACCCTGTCCGAGACTGCGGGAAGCTTCAAAGGCAGCCAGGCCGCCGCCTACAAAGGCCGCCCTGGCCAGCAGGTATACATAGGGGTAGAAGGCCAGGACCAGGATGAAGAGCACGCCGGCCGGGCGACTCAGCGCCTCGAACAGGGCCGGTGAGTGGCCGAACCATTCACGCCATGCCGTCTGCACGGGTCCGGCGAAATCGAGCATCCCGAGGTAGATGAAGGCCAGCACGTAGGTCGGGAAGGCCAGCGGCAGGACCAGCAGCGGATCGAGGATGCGCCGCCACGGGTACTCGCAGCAGGCCGACAGCCAGGCCAGGCCGACGCCGAGTACCGCCACGCCGATGCCCACGACAACCATCATCAGCGCCGTGTGCCCGATCAGGCGGGGGAGCAGGTAATTCGACAGGTGCTGCCAGATGTCGGGCTGCGGCTGGGACCAGCTGGTCAACAACATCAGCAGCGGGATACCGACCAGCAACAGCAGCGGGCCGATCAGCCAGCGCCGATCGGCCCGCGGCCAGAGCCGTTGATGAATGGGCTCAGCGGTAGCCGGCACGATCCATCAGACGCACGGCCCAAGCCTGACGCTCGCCGGCGATCTGCAGCGGCGTGTCATCGGCACGAAAGTCACCCCATTCCTTGACGATGCCTCGAGGCTCGACGTCCGGATTGACCGGAAACTCCAGGTTGTTCTGCGCGAACTCGGCCTGGGCATCGTCCGATGCAAGCCACTCGAGCAGGGCCCGGGCCGCCTCCGGATGCGGCGCATGCCGCGTCACGCCGGCGCCGGAGATATTGACGTGTGTGCCGGTGCTGCCCTGGTTGGCCCAGAACAGCGAGACCGGATAATCGGCGTCCTCGGCGAGCTTGCGGCCCAGGTAGTAGGTGTTGACGATGCCCACATCGCACTGCCCGGCCTCGACCGCCTCGATCAGGCGCGTGTCGGAGGAAAACGGTTCCGTGGCCAGGTTGTCGACCCAGCCGCGCACGATCTCCTCGGTTCGCTCCTCGCCGTGATGCTCGATCAGCATGGCCACCAGGGACTGGTTGTAGACCTTCTGCGAGGTGCGCAGACAAAGCCGTCCCGCCCAATCCTCGTCCGCGAGAGCCTCGTAGCTGGATAGCTCGTCGGCCTCGACGCGCTCGGGGTGGTAGACGATGGTTCGGGCGCGCACCGACAGGCCGAACCAGCGACCCTGGTCATCGCGCAGGGCCTCGGGCACGGCCGCATCCAGGGCCGCCGAGTCGATCGATCGCAACAGTCCGCGCTCCGCGGCGTGCCACAGGTTGCCGGCATCGACGGTCATGAACACATCGGCCACGGTTTCGCCGCCTTCGGCGTCGAGGCGCTCGATCAGGGCCGCCTCGCTGTCGTTGATGTAGTCGACCTGGGTCCCGGTCTGTTCGGTGTAGCGGTCGAAAAGCGGCTCGATCAGGTGCGGCTGACGCGAGGTGTAGACGACCAGCCGGCCCGGTTCGCCGGCTGCGGCTTGCTCGGCCCCGGACGAGTCCATCGACGTCGTTTCTGACGGGCCCGACTCGGCGGCGCTGTCGGATTCGTCAGGACTGCAGGCAGCCAGCGAGGCCAGCAACAGGACGGAAAACAGGATACGCATGGGTCTGGTTTACTCGATTGCGAAACGGATAGTTAATTTTACTGATAACCATTTGCATTTACAAGCTGCATGCGCCAGTCACTCCAGAAGCTAGCGGAGAACTAGGAACCGACAAGATCGGCTCGAACAGCCGCGCCGCCGGCATAGCGCGCGGAATCGCCCAGTCGGTCGTGGATGCGCAGCAGCCGGTTGTACTTGGCCACCCGGTCGGAGCGGCACAGGGAGCCGGTCTTGATCTGGCCCGCATCGGTGGCCACCGCCAGGTCGGCGATAGTCACGTCCTCGGTCTCGCCGGAGCGATGCGAGATGATGGTGCCGAAACCGGCGTTGCGCGCCATGGCGATGGCGTCGAGGGTTTCCGACAGCGTCCCGATCTGGTTGGGCTTGATCAGGATGGCGTTGCCGATCTGCTCGTCGATGCCGCGCTGCAGGATGGCCGTGTTGGTCACGAACAGGTCGTCGCCGACGAGCTGGACCCGGCCGCCGATGCGCTGCGTGAGCTCGGCCCAGCCGTCCCAATCGTCCTCGCTCATGCCGTCCTCGATCGAAATGATCGGGTAGCGTTCCACCATGCCGTCCAGGTAGTCGACGAACGCCGTACTGTCGAAGGCCCGCCCCTCGGCATCCAGGACATACTGCCCGTCGCGATAGAATTCGCTCGAGGCCACGTCCAGCGCCAGGTAGATATCCTTGCCGGGCTCATAGCCGGCCTCGGCGATAGCCGTCATCAGCAACTCCAGTGCGGCCTCGTTCGAAGACAGGTCGGGCGCGAACCCGCCCTCGTCGCCGACCGCCGTATTGAGCCCGCGCTGGCGCAGGATGCGCTTGAGGGCGTGGAACACCTCGGTGCCGGCCTGCAGGGCGCTCGGAAAATCCGGCAGTCCGACGGGCATGATCATGAATTCCTGGATATCGACCCGGTTGTCGGCATGCGCCCCACCGTTGAGGATGTTCATCATCGGCACGGGCAGGCTCGCCTGCTGGCCGGAATTGGCCAGCAAGGATTCCCACAGCGCCTGGCCCTGGAACGCCGCCGCCGCGTGTGCGGCCGCCATGGAGGCCCCCAGCAGCGCGTTGGCCCCCAGGCGCGACTTGTTTTCGGTTCCATCGAGCTCGATCAGCTTCTTGTCGATGCCGGCCTGGTCGGTGACGTCCATGCCCCTGATCGCGTCGGCAATCTCGCCGTTGACGCTGGCCACGGCATTGCGCACACCCTTGCCGCCATAGCGCTTGTCACCGTCGCGCAGCTCCACCGCCTCGCGCGCGCCGGTCGATGCGCCCGAAGGCACCGCCGCCCGGCCGATATACCCCCCTTCAACCGTGACTTCGGCCTCCAGCGTGGGATTGCCGCGAGAATCGAGAATTTCGAGTGCTTGGATTTGGGTGATTTTCATTCAAAAACCTTTAATTCTTTTGTCCACAGATGAACACAGATAAACACAGATTTAAAAAAGCTTTCTAGAGCGACATGCAACACTTCACTGGCGCGAGCCTCAGTACGCCACAATCATCACCCGACAACCCAGTTTCTTGTTCTTTTATCTGTGTTTATCTGTGTTCATCTGTGGACAATTATTTTTCAAAGAGGAGACTGTTTCACGACTCGATCGATGGCGACGAGTTGTTCGAGCAGGGCTTCCATGTCGGACAGGTACATCGAGTTGGGACCGTCGCACAGGGCTTCATCGGGATTCGGGTGCGTTTCGCAGAAGATGCCGGCCACGCCGGCGCCGACGGCCGCCCGTGCCAGGGTCGGGATGTGCTCTCGCGCACCACCGGAGGACTCGCCCTGCCCGCCCGGCAGCTGCACCGAGTGGGTGGCGTCGAAAACGACCGGGCAGCCGGTCTCACGCATGATCGCCAGCGAGCGCATGTCGACCACCAGGTTGTTGTAGCCGAACATGTAGCCGCGCTCGCACACCATCAGCTGTTCGTTGCCGACCTCGCGCGCCTTCTCGACCACCTTGCTCATTTCCCAGGGCGAGAGGAACTGGCCCTTCTTGATGTTGACCGGCTTGCCGGCGCGTGCGACGCGCTGGATGAAATTGGTCTGGCGACACAGAAAAGCGGGTGTTTGCAGCACGTCGGCCACGGCGGCGACCTCGTCGATCGGCGTGTCCTCGTGCACGTCGGTCACCACCGGCACACCGATCTGCGACTGCACCGCCTGGAGAATCTTCAGGCCGGCCTCCATCCCCGGGCCGCGGTAGCTCTTGACCGAGGTGCGGTTGGCCTTGTCGAAAGAGCCCTTGAACACGTAGGGAACCCCCAGGCGATCGGTCACTTCCTTGAGGTGCCCGGCCACTTCCAAACACATCGCTTCCGACTCCAGGGTGTCGGGGCCGGCCAGCAGGAACAGCGGCTGATCGAGGCCGACTTCGGATCCGGCGAGCTTCATGCCTCCACCGCCCGCGGCGGCCTGCCGGCGGCCTTCTCGTGCTGCGCCAATGCCGCCCGGATGAAGCCGGCGAACAAGGGGTGTCCGTCGCGCGGCGTGGAGGTGAACTCGGGGTGGAACTGGCAGGCCACGAACCAGGGATGATCGGGCAATTCGACCATTTCGACCAGCATGTCGTCGACCGAAAAGCCGACCAGGCTCATCCCGCCCTCGCTGATGGCTTCGCGGTAGGCGTTGTTGAACTCGTAGCGGTGGCGGTGGCGCTCGACGATCTCGTCCTTGCCGTAGAGCTTGCGCGCCAGCGAGCCCGACACCAGCTTGCAGCGCTGCGCGCCCAGGCGCATGCTCCCGCCCAGGTCGACGTTCTCGTCGCGCAACTCGCGCCGACCCTTCTCGTCCAGCCACTCGGTGATCAGGCCGATGATCGGGTGCTTCGCGTCTTCCTGGAACTCGGTGGAGTTGGCCCCCTCGAGCCCGCAGACGTTGCGCGCGTATTCGACCACCGCCGCCTGCAGACCCAGGCAGATGCCGAGATACGGAATGCCGTTCTCCCGCGCGTAGCGGATGGCGGAAATCTTGCCCTCGAAGCCGCGCTGGCCGAAGCCGCCGGGCACCAGTATGGCGTCGGCGTCTTCGAGAATGCCGGTGCCGTTGGCCTCGATTTCCTCGGACTCGACCGGCTTGATCTTCACCTTCACCCACTCTTCGAAGCCGCCGGCGAGCAACGCTTCATTGAGCGACTTGTAAGCGTCGGCATGCTCGACGTACTTGCCGACCATCGCCACGGTCACCTCGTGCTGCGGGCGGCCCTGGCGCTCGACCACTTCTTCCCAGTCCGACAGGTCCGGCGGTGCGGCCTTGATGCCGAGCCGGTCGAGCACGATGCGATCGAGGCCCTGGCGGTGATAGAACAGCGGAATCTTGTAGATCGAATCGACGTCCACCGCAGAAATGACGGCCTCCTGCAGGACATTGGTGAACAGCGCGATCTTCTTGCGCTCCTCGTCGGAAATCATGCGCTCGCAGCGGCACAGCAGCACGTCGGGCTGGATGCCGATCGAGCGCAGCTCCTTGACCGAGTGCTGGGTCGGCTTGGTCTTGATCTCGTTGGCGGCCTTGAGATAGGGCACCAGTGTCAGATGCATGAACAGCGCCTGGCGGCCGTACTCGGTGCCGAGCTGGCGGATGGCCTCGAGGAAGGGCAGCGACTCGATGTCGCCGACCGTGCCGCCGATTTCGATCAGCGCCACGTCGTAGCCCTCGACGGCCTGGTTGACCGAGTCCTTGATCTCGTCGGTGATGTGCGGGATGACCTGCACGGTCTTGCCCAGGTAGTCGCCGCGGCGCTCCTTGGCGATCACGTTGGCGTAGATCCGCCCGGTCGTGAAATTGTTGCGCTGGGTCATGCGCGTGCGCACGAAGCGCTCGTAGTGACCCAGGTCCAAGTCGGTCTCGGCGCCGTCTTCGGTGACGAACACCTCGCCGTGCTGGAACGGGCTCATCGTGCCCGGATCGACGTTGATATAGGGATCGAGTTTCAGCAGCGTCACGCGCAAGCCCCGGGCTTCCAGGATGGAGCCCAGCGAGGCGGCTGAAATGCCTTTACCCAGCGATGAAACGACACCGCCGGTTACAAAAATAAGAGAGGTCATGCCCGGACATCCGTGCTGCAGTGAATCCGGGAGAGCATTGTAACCGATATCCGGGGAAAAGCCCCCTTTCGAGGGAGAATGACCAAGTTCCAAATTCCAATTTTCAAACAATGATCAAATTCCAATGATCGAATGACCCAAACCGCAGCCGGCTGCGAAGCCAGTCGGGGCAGTTTCGGTCATTAGATCATTCGGTCATTGGTCCATCCCGAACGACCACCGCAGCTACTCCTTCAGCCAAACCACCGACACCATCCGCCCGGTCTTCCCGTCGCGCCGGAAGGAATAGAAAGCGCCCGCCTCCTCGAAAGTACAGCGCCGACTGTCGAACACCGCCACGCCGGCCGCGCGCAGTTGATGGGCCGCGATCCACTTGAGGTCGGCGCGCCAGCGGCCGCCGTCGAACTGGAAGGCCGCGGCCAGCAGGGGATCGCGATCGACGAAGGCCGAACGCACATCGTCGCCCACCTGGTAACAGCGGCCGCAGATACCCGGCCCGATCCAGGCCAGCAACTCGCCGCCGTCGCCCGGCAGCGCCGAGAGCGTTCGGGGAATGATGCCGGCGGCAAGCGAGCGCCAGCCGCCGTGAACGCCGGCGACAATCGTCGCATCGCGATTGGCCAGCAGGATGGGCAGGCAATCGGCGGCCTGGATCGCGACCACCTCGCCGGGCCGGTCGGTCCAGGCCGCGTCGGCCTCGATTCCCGTTTTCCACTCGGCCAGGTGGATCACGCGGCGGCCGTGCACCTGCTTCAACCATCGGGGCTCGGCCGGCAACTCGGCGGTCAGCCGGGCGCGATTGCTCGCCACGGCACCGGCATCATCGCCGCTGTTGGCACCGATGTTCATCGACGCCCAGGCGCCTTCACTCACCCCGCCGCGGCGCGTGGTGCAAAAGGCGGCGACCCGATCATCGCCGGGCCAGTTCGGCTCAACGCGTTGCATCGTCCCTCAGCAGCTCGATCAGGCGCTGCATGTCATCGGGCACGGGGGCCGAAGCCGTGACCTGTCGTGATGTTTCGGGATGGGCAAAACTCAGCTCGCAGGCATGCAGCGCCTGGCGCGGAAAGCGCTGCCAGGCCGTACGCTGCGCCTCGCTCAGCCCTGCCGGCGCACCGCGCTTGCCGTAGACGGAATCCCCGATGATGGGCTGGCGGATATGCGCCATGTGGACGCGGATCTGGTGGGTGCGGCCGGTTTCGAGTTCGACGTCGAGCAGGGTGGCGCCCTTGAGCCGCTGCGCCACCCGGTAGTGGGTGACCGCGCGCCGGCCGTCGCGGCGCACGACCTGGCGCCGGCGATCGACGGGATGCCGGCCGAGCGGCTCGTCGACCGTGCCCCCGGCGATCATCTCGCCCCAGACCAGGGCGCGGTAGCGGCGCTTGATCTCGCGGCGCTTCAATGCCGCCACCAGGTACTTGTGGCTGGCGGTCGTACGCGCGATTAGCAGGCAACCGCTGGTGTCCTTGTCGAGCCGATGCACCAGTCCCGCACGCGGCAGCGGGGCCAGGTCGGGGTCGTAGTGCAGCAGGGCGTTGACCAGGGTGCCGTCAGGGTTGCCCGACCCCGGATGCACCACCAGGCCGGGCGGCTTGTTGATCACCAGGAAGGCCGGGTCGTCGACCAGCACATCGAGTTCGATCGCCTGGGGCTCGAGCTGGGCGTGCGGAGCCAGTTCAGCATCCAGGGCAACCCGCTCGCCGCCGGAAAGACGCAGCCTGGGCTTGACCGCCGTGCCGTCGACGCGCACCAGCCCGTCGCGGATCCAGTCGGCGATCCGGCTCCTGGAAAATTCCGGCCAGAGCTCGGCAAGCACCGCGTCGAGGCGCTTTCCGGCATGCGTCGGTTCGATTTGATCCTGTTTCTGTACTCGGGTCGTCATGATCGGGTGGCCGGCGGACACGATCCGCGCGAGAATGGCATAATGGCGCGCCGCAGCGTGCCCTGATTCAAACACGAGATCATTATGCAGAATCCCGCATCAGTCCGTCGCCCATTTCGCACGGCCGTGCTGCTCTTGCTTGCCGCAGCCTTGCTCGCCCTGGCCGGCTGCAGCCGCGAGAAGGTCGACGACAGCGTACCCGCCGAGGAGCTCTACGAGCGCGCCCACTCCGCCCTGCGCGCCAAGGCCTGGCCGCAGGCGATCGATCGCTACAAGCAGCTGACCACCCGCTACCCCTTCGGCCGCCACGCCGAACAGGCCCAGCTCGACATGGCCTACGCGCAGTACAAGGCGGGTTCGACGGAGGAAGCGGTCACCACCCTGGAGCGCTTCATCCGCACCTACCCCACGCACCCCAACGTGGACTACGCCTGGTACCTGAAGGGGCTGGTCAACTATGATCAGGCCATGGGCTTCCTGCGCCGGATCTTTCCGGGACAGGTGGTCGACCGGGACCAGACCAGCGCCCGCCAGGCCTTCATGGAGTTCCAGGAACTGATCCGGCGCTTCCCCGAGAGCCGCTACGTCGCCGACGCGCGCCAGCGCATGGTCTTCCTGCGCAACGTGATGGCCGAACAGGACGTCGTCATCGGCGAATACTACTTCCGCCGCGGGGCCTACATTGCCGCGATCAATCGCGCCCGGCACGTTATCGAAACCTATCCACAGGCACCGGCCAATATCGAGGCCCTCGATCTGATGGCGCGCGCCTACTCGCGGCTGGAACTGCCCGAGCTGGCCGCCGACACCCGCCGGGTCATCGAGCACAACTACGGCGATGTCGAGTTCGAAAGCGACGAACCCGGTTTCTGGCGCAGACTTTGGCCGTTTGACTGACGGCCCGGGCTGTACCGCCCGTCGATCGATGACTGCCGAGAGCCTCGCCGAGCGCGCCGACGCGCTTACCCACCGGGTCGAAAGCCGCCTGGCGGGACGGATCGAGGCATTCCCGGCCAGCGAATCGCGCCTGGCCGAAGCCATGCACTACGCGGCCATGGGCGGGGGAAAGCGCCTGCGTCCCTTGCTCGTCTACGCCAGCGGCATGACCCTGGGGCTCGACGATGATCAACTCGACGCGCCTGCCATGGCGGTCGAACTGATCCACTGCTACTCCCTGGTTCACGACGATCTGCCGGCGATGGACGACGACGACCTGCGCCGCGGTCGGCCCACCGTGCACCTGGCGTTCGACGAGGCCACGGCCATTCTCGCCGGTGACGCGCTGCAGGCGATGGCGTTCGAGGTGCTGGCCGAAGTGCCCGACGCCGAAGCCGCGCGGCGCATGAGCGGAGAACTGGCGCGCGCCTGCGGCGTGGTGGGAATGGCCGGCGGCCAGGCCCTGGACCTGCAATTCGAAGGCATGCGCCCCGAGCGCGAGGCGGTGGAAGACATGTTCCGCCGCAAGACCGGCGCACTGATTCACGCCGCGGTGATGATGCCGACCGCACTCCAGCCCGATCTCGGGCCGGCACAACACGAGGCCCTGTCGCGCTTCGCCGAGGCCATCGGCCTGGCCTTCCAGATCCGCGACGACCTGCTCGAGATCGAGTGCGACACCGCCGCCATCGGCAAGTCCAGCGACAGCGACGCCAGCCGGCAGAAAGCGAGCTGGCCGGCCCTGTTCGGCGTCGAAGCCGCCCGCCTGCGGATCGACGAGCTGGCTGCCGAATCCGCCGAGGCCCTCGCCCGCGTCGAAGGCGACACCGAGGGCCTGGCCTGGCTCGCCAGCCGCCTGGTCAACCGGCGTTCCTGAACTTGCCCCGCTACGGATGCTCTTGCTAGCCTGAAGGTGGGCTTGGCAAGGAACTCCATCGATGTTCACTTCAACGCCGCCGATTTCCGGAAAGACGAACGCGGGGCTGTGGCTTGTCGCGGTTGCGGTCAGTATCGCGGGGCTTGCGCTTGCGATTGCCGCACTGGGCCTTGCGGTGTGGGAGACGATCGGGCGATTCGGCGATATACCGACCTACTTCATCGTCCGCGAATGGGCCGCCTCTCCCACCATGCTGCTGCTGGTATTCACGATCTTGTGGGCCGAACGGCTGGTCAAGCTGCACCGCAGCGGACACTCGAGGCTGGCGCGAATGCGCTACTCGAGGCCGACCCTCCGGCTGATCGGACGGGCCTACCAGTGGCTCGGCATGGTGGCGGCGTGGATCGGTTCGTCGATCGCGCTGCAGCGCTTGGCCGATTTCGGCGTCAGCGCCGCCCTGATCATCGGGGTGCTGACCTTCGGGCTGAGCATGTGGCTGCTCGAAGGCCTGTCGCTCCGGCAGGCCCTGAAGCCGCCGGATGCCGGAAGCGACAGGAGCGCGGCCGGGCCGGTGGGCTGCTGATCCAGACTCAGGCCACGCGACAGAGAATATCGACGATCTCGTGGCCCTTCTTCTGGCCGCGCGTTTCGAAATGCGTCTTTGGACGCCAGGCCGGTCGCTCGACCCAGGGGTCGCCTTCGAGTTCCAGCGCCGGCACTTCGGCAATCGCCTCGAGCATCCACTCCGCGTAAGGCGCCCAGTCGGTGGCCAGGTGCAGCAAGCCGCCGGGTTTCATGCGCCCGACCAGGCGCTCCAGGAAGCGGGGCTGGATCAGGCGGCGCTTGTGATGGCGCTTCTTGGGCCATGGATCGGGAAAATAGATGCGCACTTCGTCGAGACTGTCCGGCGCCACCTGTTCGACCAGCACTTCCACGGCATCGCGCATGGCCACGCGCACGTTGCCCAGGCCCGCTTCCTCGACGCTTCTGAGCAGTCGCCCCACGCCCGGCTCATGGACCTCGATGCCGACAAAGTTCTTGTCCGGCTCGTTCGCCGCCATCCAGGCCAGGGCCTGGCCGTTGCCGAAACCGATCTCGACAACCAGCGGCGCATCCCGGTCGAAAGCATGCCGCAGATCGGCCGCGTCGGGGTCGATGCCATAACGGGGCAGGAGCTCGTCCAGGGCCCGCTGCTGGCCGGGCGTGAGACGACCGGGTCGGCGGACAAAGCTGCGGATGCGACGGAGGTGGGTTTGGTCGGTCATTCGTTCATTCGTTCGCAGGTTAGCTATGGCCGGTGGCCGGTGGTCCGTGGTCCCTGGTCCCTGGTCCCTGGTCCGGAAACCGGAAACCGGAAACCGGAAACCGGAAACCGGAAACCGGAAACCGCGCAAGATCGCACGGTTCGCTATTGTAATGTCCCCGCGCGCCTCGAAGAACCGCTGCAAACCCACACCGCCAACCCGATCACCAGCCCGCCGAGGAGCAGGCGCGGCCACTCCACGTCGCGGTTCCAGAAGGCGAAGTTGACCAGGATGCCGGCGGGGATCAGCATGTTGTTCATCGCCGCCAGCTGACCGGTATTGACGCGCTTGGCGCCCAGGTTCCAGCCCAGGTAGCCCAGGCCCGAGGCACCCAGGCCCAGCCACAGCAGCACGCCCCACTGCACCGCCGTCGCCGGCCAGCGCGCATGGTCGGCGAACAGTACAACGCCCAGCCCGGCCACCACGGCCGCGCCGGCAAAGAACAGCCCGAAAGCCTGAACCTGCGAGACCGTGCCGCCGAGATCGAGCCGCTTGTAAGCCACCTGGCCGGCGGCGAAGCACAGGTTGGCGGCCTGGACCAGGCAAAAGCCCACCAGGAAGTCGGGGCTGACGCCGCCGAATCGAATGATCGCCGCCCCGGCCACGGCCAGGGCCGCCCCCAGCCAGAACCGCCCGGGCACATGGCGCCGGCCGATCAGCACCTCGTCGATCAGCGTCACGTACAGCGGCGTGAAGATCGTGAACAACAGCAACTCGGGTACGTTCAGGTAGCCGTAGGCGTGGAAAAGAAACAGGTACATCAGGCCGATCTGGACCGCGCCGACCGCCATCAGCGCGCCGGCCGCCGGCCACCGCGGTCGCGACCGCAGCAGGAGCGGCGCGAACAGCGCCAGGGCCAGCACAACCCGCAGGAAGACGGACACGAAATCATCCACCTGGCCGGAAAGATAGACCCCGATCAGCGAGAAGCTGAAGGCCCAGAGCAACGTCACGGTCCACAGGAGCAGCATGCTTGTCGGATCCGGAATGAAGAAGTGCGGCCCGGCAGTGTAATTGCTTTCGACCCGGCTGAATATCGACAGGCCGCGCCACCACGGGCACGCGCCCTGCCGGGAAACGACCGCCTGTACAGGCCGGCGACCGCCCGGTACGATGAGCCCAGGCGTCCACGGGCGAATGCAATCGAGAGGAAGAGCGTGTGAGCGCACCGGCTTACACTGATCGTCGCCATCGCAGATCCATACTGGGCATCCTGCTTGCCCTGGGCGGCCTGGCTATCATTCTGGCGGCACTGCCGCTGGAACTGCCCGACTTGATGCCGCAGTACGTCGGCATCCACAGCGCGCTGGAAATCATGGCCATCGCCATGGCCTGCGTGGTCTTCGCCGTTGGCTGGAACAGCGACCAGCAACGCACCCCGCTGCCCTTGCTGCTGATCTCGATCGCTTTCCTGGGCGTGGCCCTGCTCGACCTCGGTCACGTCCTGTCATTCAGCGGCATGCCCGGCTTCATCACGCCGGCGGGCGAGGAAGAGACCATCCGCTTCTGGTTGGCCGCCCGCCTGCTGGCGGCGACGGCGCTGGCGGTCGCGATGTTCCTGCCCTGGCGCCAACCGCAGCATGGGCCCTGGTTCAGATGGGCCCTGCTGCTCCTGACCCTCGGCGCGGTTGCCGGCATCTACGCCGTCATTTCCGGCGCGCCCGGCGCATTTCCGACCCTGTTCAAGCCGGAGACCGGGCTGACCGCTGTCAAGATCGGGACGGAATACCTGGTCATTGCCCTGCACCTCGTGAGCGCAATCACCTTGTGGCTGCGACGCAATTCGCTCAAACAGGTCGATGTCGACGCACTGCTGGCGGCAATCCTGATCATCGCCATGAGCGAATTCCTGTTCACGCTCTACGCCACGGTCAGCGATTCCTACGCCCTGATCGGCCACATCTACAAGATCGCAGCCTACTTCTACCTGTTCCGGGCGCTGGTCATCGGCGGCATCGAAACACCCTACCGGGAACTGGCCGGTGCACGGGCCCGCCTGAAAGCGACACTCGAAGCCCTGCCCGACATGATTTTCGAGCTCGATCGCGGCGGCGTCATCCACCAGTTCCATTCACGCTACTCCGGGCTGCTTGCCCGACCCGAGGAGGCCCTGGGACGCTGCATCTTCGATTTTTTGCCCGCCGATGTCAGCGGCGTGCTGCGCGAACTGCTCGAGGACGTGCACCGCAACGGTCGATCCCGGCAGTACGAATACCGACTGGAACTCGATGCTGAGCAAAAGCATTTCGAGGCCGTCGGCAATCGCCTGGAGCCGAGCGAAGGCCCGGAAGAGCGCTTCATCGTGTTCATCCGGGACGTGACCGAGAGCCGGCGCCTGGCGCACGAGCTGCGCATCGCCGCGGCCGCGTTCGAATCGCAGGAAAGCATCTGCATCACCGACAACCAGCACCGGATCATTCGGGTCAACTCGGCGTTCACGCTCATTACCGGCTTCAACAGCGAAGAGACGATCGGCAAGCGCGCCGACTTCCTTCTGCCCCCCGGCGAGCGCGAACGCATCAATGCCACCATCGCCGAGTCGGTCGAGCACCGCGGCCGCTGGCGCGGCGAGGTCAGCCTCCTGCACAAAGTGGGTGAAACGCATCCCCAGCTGCTGCTGGTCACCGCCGTGCGCAGCAGTACGGGGGCAATCCGCAACTTCATCTACGACTACATCGACATCAGCGCACTGAAAAAGGCCGAAGTCCGAATGCAGCAGCTGGCCCTGTATGATCCGCTGACCGGCCTGGGCAACCGCCGGCTGCTGGAGCGCCGCCTGAAGGAAACGGTCGAGCACTGCCAACGGTCCGGCCAGTACGGCAGCCTCCTGCTGATCAACCTGGTCGGCTTCAAACGCATCAACGACGCCATGGGCATGAGCGCCGGCGACCGGCTGCTCATCGAGGTCGGGCAGGAGCTTCGCGAGATTGCCGGGCAGGATCAGGCGGCCTTTCGGCAGGGCGCCGACGAGTTCGCCCTGATCCTGCCAGCCGCGGGCAGCAGCTGGCAGGCGTCGGTCAGCTCGGTCAGCAGAATCGCAGATCGTGTCTTTTCGGCGCTCGACCGCGTCTACCGCATCCACGACCAGGACTACTTCAACCGCTGCCGGATCGGCGCCACCTTATTCAATGGAGAGAGCGTCGACAGCCTGGAAATCCTCAACCAGGCGGCCATCGCCCTGCACCAGGTCAAGACCCTGCCCGACCGGACCTTCAGCTTCTACGACGAGCGCATGCAGGAGTCCGTGGCGCAGGAACAGTCGATCGAAAGCGACCTGCGCCGGGCGATCCGGGAAAACCAGTTCGAGCTGTATTACCAGCCCAAGGTCGACAGCCAACGGCGCATCGTCGGCGCCGAGGCGCTGATCCGCTGGCACCACCCCGAGCGGGGCATCATCCAGCCGAGCGACTTCATTCCCACCGCCGAGCAAAGCGGCCTGATCACGCCGATCGAGAAATGGACGCTCGCCGAGGCCTTGAGCCAGTTGAGCCGCTGGCAGGCTTCGGAAGCATTTCGGGACTGGTCGCTGAGCGTCAACATCGCATCGAGCCAGCTCTACCGCAGCGACTTCGAATCCCACCTGACTGGCCTGCTCGACCAGCACCCCATCCGCAAGGACCGGCTGATCCTCGAGTTCACCGAAAGCACGCTGCTCCACGATATTCACGCGGCGAACGACAAGATCCGCTCGCTGGCCGCCCTCGGCGTGCGATTCGCCATCGACGATTTCGGCACGGGGTACTCCTCCCTGGCCTACCTGGGCCGTTTGCCCGTGCACGAACTCAAGATCGACCGATCGTTCATCCGCGACCTCGACAAGGCGCCCTACAACGCCGCCATCATCCGGATGATCATCGAGATGGCCCAGATCCTGAGCCTCGAAGTCGTCGCCGAGGGCGTCGAAACCGAAGCCCAGGTGCACTTTCTGGTCGAACAAGGCTGCCAACTGATGCAGGGCTTCCTGTTCGGCAAGCCCCGACCGGTCGCGGAGATCGAACGGCTAGTGGGCCATGCGGTCAATTAGGTAGCGCTCAGCCCTGACGTCCAGCGGTAGACGCCTCACGCATCGACATGAGACCTGGGGAGCCGCCCTACTTCGCCAGCCCCTGCCGCAACAATCCGGGCGCGTCTTGCGTACGCGGGTAGCAAATTTCCTACACGACGGCACGTCGGATTGCCATGTCAGGCTCTAAGCAAGCGCGGGCATGCTGTTGTTGAATCCACCAGCAGCAGGTCGACATCACCATGGGACTGGCAACCGTGCTTTCACGCGCCGCCGTCGGCATCGAGGCGCCGCAAGTGCTGTGCGAGGTCAACCTCTCTCCGGGACTGCCGCTGTTCAACATCGTCGGCCTGCCCGAAACCGCCGTGCGCGAGAGCAAGGACCGCGTGCGCGCGGCGATGAAGAATTCCGAGTTCGAACTGCCGTCGTGGCGCACCACCGTGTCGCTGGCCCCGGCCGACCTGCCCAAGGAAGGCGCGCGCTTCGATCTGCCGATTGCCGTCGGCGTGCTCGCGGCGTCGGGCCAGGTGCCCGATGATGATCTCGCCGAATGGGAGTTCCTGGGCGAGCTGTCGCTGACCGGGCGATTGCGCGCGGTCAAGGGCGCCCTGCCCGCCATCCTGCGCGCCCGCGAGCAGGGCCGAAAGCTGGTGCTGCCGCGCGCCAACGCCCAGGAAGCCGGCCTGGTGCGTGAGGCCGAAATCTACCTGGCCGAATCCCTGTGCGAGGTCGCTGAGGCCCTCAACGGCCGGCAGGCCCTGCCGCGGGCCGAGCCGGTCAGCGGTGACGAGCAACGCACCGGCCCCGACCTGGCCGACGTGCTCGGCCAGCACCGGTCGCGCCGCGCCCTCGAAATCGCCGCCGCCGGCGGCCACAATCTGTTGCTGATGGGGCCGCCGGGCACCGGCAAGACCCTGCTGGCCTCGCGCCTGCCCGGCATCCTGCCGCCGATGGACGAATCCGAGGCGCTCGAGGCGGCGGCCATCGCGTCGGTGGCCGGGCTGGAACTGCATCCGCCGACCTGGCGCCAGCGCAAGTTCCGCGCCCCGCACCACACCGCCTCCGGCGTGGCCCTGGTCGGTGGCGGTTCGAAACCGCGGCCGGGCGAAATCTCGCTGGCCCACGGCGGCGTGCTGTTCCTGGATGAACTGCCGGAGTTCTCCCGCCACGTGCTGGAGGTCTTGCGTGAGCCGCTGGAGTCCGGGCGCGTGGTGATCTCGCGCGCGGCCGTACAGGCCGAGTTCCCGGCCCGCTTCATGCTGGTGGCGGCCATGAACCCCTGCCCCTGCGGCTACGAGGGCGATCCGTCGGGTCGCTGCGCCTGCACCCCCGACCAGATTCGCCGCTACCGCGACCGCATTTCCGGCCCCTTGCTCGACCGCATCGACCTGCATATCGAGGTGCCCCGACAATCGCTCAAGGACCTGCCAACGGGCGAGCCGTCCGAAGCCGTGCGTCAGCGCGTGCTCGAAGCGCGCTCGGTGCAGGTCGATCGCGGCGGCGTCAACGCGGGGCTCGACGTAGCCGGCATTCGAGAGCACTGCATGCTCGATGAGCACCAGTCCGCCCTGCTGGAGTCGGCCTGCGACAAGCTGCGCCTTTCCGCGCGCGCCCACCATCGCATCCTGCGCGTGGCGCGAACCATCGCCGACCTCGACGGCAGCGATTGCATCCAGGCGCATCACCTCAGCGAGGCGATCGGCTATCGCCAGCTCGACCGCCGTCAGAGCAACTTCGCGCGTTCGGCCTGAACATCCCGTTCCGTGGACTGTCCGAGCGGTACCATAGACGATCGTTTACTCGGGAGATCCCATGGCGCTGGCGCCGAGACTGGTCTTGCTACTCACCCTGCTCGTTTCAGGGTTGGCACCGGCCGCAACCGTCAAGACCGAAGTATCCGGCGTTGAGGGAGAACTGCTGGCCAACGTGCGCGCCTCGGTGTCGCTGCTGCGGGCCGAGCGGTTCGACGACCTGGCGCTGTGGCGCCTCAGGCAGATGGCCGCGGAAGCCCGGGACGAGACCCGGATGGCACTGCGCCCGTTCGGCTTCTACAGCCCGCGCGTCCGGGTGCGGCTGACCGAACCGGAAAGCGACGGCGAGCCGTGGCGCGCGCAACTGAGCATCGACCCCGGCAAGCCGGTCGTGATCGACGAGGTCGACATCGAGCTGCGCGGCGACGGCAGCGACGACCCCGAACTGAGGCAGTGGCGACGGGAATGGCCGCTGACAAGCGGCGAGCGACTCGACCATCGTCGATGGGAGGCCGCCTGGAGAGGGCTGGAAGGGCTCGCCGAAGAACGCGGCTACTTCAAGGCCCGCTTCGACAGGCGCCGAGTGCGGGTCGACGCCGAGCGCGGCGAGGCCGACTTGCAAATCGACTTCGACACCGGCGCACGCTATCGCTTCGGCGACTTCCAGGCGCCGGAGCAGCCCTTCAGCGCCTCGCTGATGAACCGCCTGCATATCCTCGAGCCCGACGAGCCCTACAGCGTGGAACGGCTCGACCGCCAGCGCGAGGCCCTGGTTCGCTCGGGCCTGTTCGACCGTGTCGTGATCGAACCCGAACGCGACGACGAACGTGATCGCGTCGATCTCAACTATCGACTCGAGCCGCGCGAGCCCAATACCTGGCGGGCGACGCTCGGATTCGGCACCGACACCGGGGCGCGCATGCAGTTGGGCTGGACGCGCCACTACCTCGGATCGCGCGGCAACCGCCTGGAGGCCGCGCTTGGCGCACAGCAGCGCAACCAGGAATACGTGTTCCAGGCCGAGTACCGCCATCCGCGCGGCAACCGCCCCTCGGAGTTTCTCACCGCCGGCACCACGCTGCGAAGTGAGCAGGACAATTTCCGCTTCTACGAAGAGAATCGCGTCGAACCGGTTTTCGAAGCTTTCGAGGGCCGCCGCGAGCAGGCCGAGCTGACCTTCGGCCGAATGCAGGAGCGCGAGCTCTGGTCGGGCCGCTACGATCGCCTGGAAGAGCGACTGTTCGTCTCGATCCTCAACGAGAGCTTCGATGCGTTTCGCGAAGGCTCCTTCAGCACCGAGAACGAGGCGCTGATCGAGGCCAACCCGGAACTTCGCCCCTTCCTGAATACCGATACGCGCACGGTCGCCTTCGGCGGCCGCTGGCGCCTGCCCCGGATCGAAGGCAGCGGCTTCAACACCCGCGGATCGGTCGGGCGGGCGCACCTGATCGGCGCGCACGAATCGGCCGGCTCGGACGTGAGCTTCGCGCAGGCCTGGCTGAGCGGGCGCTGGCACCTGCTTTTCGGCGAGCGCCACAAGCTGCTGCTGCGCGGCGAGGCCGGCTACACCGAGGCCGAGACCCGCCGGCTGGATGTCGATCTCGGCGACCGCAGCCTCGACCTGACCCTCACCGACCTGCCCGAGCGCTATCGCTTCAAGACCGGCGGCGACCGCACGGTGCGCGGCTACGGCTTCGAGCAACTGAGCACCAACCGCAACGGTGCCAACCACCTGCTGGTCGGCTCGGCCGAGTACGAATACCGCGTCGGCGAGAACTGGTCGCTAGCGGCCTTTGCCGATATCGGCAACGCATTCAACGACTTCAACGATCGCAAGCTCAAGCGCGGCGTGGGCGTGGGCTTTCGCTGGTATACGATGATCGGACCGCTGCGCATCGACATCGCCCAGGCCCTCGACGAAGTCGACGAGCCCTGGCGGCTGCATTTCACCATCGGTACCCAACTGCTATGAAAAAGTGGCTGATCATTGTCGGGATTGCCGTCCTCGCCCTCGGCCTGCTGTTGGCCTCGGCCTGGCTGTGGCTCACGCGTAGTGAAGGCGGGGCCCGATGGACGCTGAATCAGGCGACCGGCGCCGTCGAACGGCTGGATTACGATTCGCTCTCCGGCGGCCTGCTCTCGGGCCTGAGGCTCGACGGCATTCGCTTCGAGCACGCCGGCGCGAGGGTCGACGCCGAAGAACTGGCGCTCGAGCTGCGGATCGATCTTTTCTCCGGGCCGCGCGTGGTCGTGCAGTCGATGCGCGGTGAAGGCATCGACATTTACCTGCCCGAGGCCCAGGAAACCGACGAGCCAGCGGCTGAGCCCTTCGACCTGTCGGCCCTGGCCAGCCCGATCGAAGTGGTGATCGACGAGCTCGCCCTGCGCCGGATCGCTATCCACGGCGAAGGCGAGCCGCTGCGCATCCAGAGCTTCGACCTGGCCGGGCGCTACGGCGACCGGCTCGAGATCGAGCAGCTTGCCGTCGTTGCCGATGCCGGACGCGCCACCGCCCAGGGCCAATGGGCGCTCGAGCGCCGCGGCAGCGGCCGGCTGGAACTCGACGCCAGCACGAAGCTCGACAACGACGCCGGGCAATCCGCCGCGCTCGTCGTCGAAGGCCGGATCGACGCCCTCGAGTTCGAGTTGAGCACATCCGGACCGGTCGCGCTCGATGGCCAGGGCCGCGTGCGCGGACTGCCCGGCGCAGCGGCGATCGAGGCCCAGTTCCGGGGCGGACTGACCGACTGGCCGGGGTTGCCCGTGACCGTGGCGGATCTTTCCTTTTCCCTCAGCGGCGAACCGAACAACTGGCGCGCCGAATCCAGCGCGCGCGTGAGCGGCGACGACATTCCCGCGGGCGATTGGCAGCTTGCCGTGTCCGGCAGCACGCAGGCGATGACGATCGAATCGCTCGAGGCGAACATCCTCGACGGGCGCATCAGCGGCGACGGGCGGCTCGACTGGAGCGAGTCGGCACCCGCTTCGAGCGCCCGATTGACGCTCGAGTCCCTCGACCTCACGCCGCTGTACCCGCAGTGGCCCAACCAGGGCCGCATCGGCGGCGAGCTGGTGGTGTCGACGCAAGCCGGCGTGATCGAGGTCGAAAGCCTCGAGCTCGCGGCCGATCCGGGCGACTTGAGCGTGACCGGCGCCGGACGCATCGACCCGGCCGGCGACAGCGTGGATGTCACGCTCGAATGGCAGCAGTTCGCCTGGCCACCGGTCACCGACGACAGTGAGCCGCTGGTGGCCAGCGAGTCTGGCCGTCTTCACCTGGAGGGCCGCATCAGCGACTGGCGCGCCGAACTCGACGCCATGCTCGACTCACCGCAGTCGCCGCCGGCGCGCATCGAAGCGCGCGCGAGCGGGTCGCGCGAAGCGGCCAATATCGAGCGGCTGACGATCGACGCCGGCGAGAGCGGCTCGCTCGCGCTCGACGGGCGCATCGCCTGGGCGCCGTCCCTTTCGGCCGGGGTGACGCTGGCCCTCGAGGGCTTCGACCCCGGGATATTCGTCAGCCAGCTTCCGGGCAGCATCGACGGAAAAGCCCGCATCGACCTGAGCCGGGACGAGCGCTGGCAGGCGACGATCGGACTCGAACGCCTGGGCGGCGAGCTGCGCGGCCAGGCGATCGAAGGCACCGGGCAACTCGCCTGGGTGGACGACCAGCCCGAGTCCGCCGACGTGACGCTCAGCCTCGGCGACAACCGGATCGACGTAAGCAGCAGCGAGGCCGCGACCTGGGAGGTGGCGCTCGAGGCCGTCTCCCTCGATCAACTCTGGCCGGCACTGGAAGGCGAAGCCGAGCTTTCCGGCAGCCTGGATCCCGCGGCGGGTCGTCTTGAACTCAGCGGCAATGTCAGTGCGCTGCGCTATGAAAACTACGACCTGGAACAGGCCGACCTGGTGCTCTCGCTGGCCTGGCTGGGTGAGCCCGAGGTGGACCTGGTCGCCCGGGCGAGCAACCTGGACCTGCAGCCCTGGGACCGCGTCGAAAAGCTGGAACTGACCCTGGTCGGAAGCTGCGCGCAACACCAGCTCCGATTCGAGTCCGCCGGAGCACGCGGCAACATCGACCTGGCCGCCGACGGCGGCCTGGCCGACTGCCTGGATGGCGAGCGCGAATGGCGCGGCCAGCTCACCCGACTGTCCCTGTTCGAGACCCTGGCAGGCGACTGGCGTTTGTCCGAAGCCGTGGACCTGGCTGCCTCGCAGCGGGGCGTACAGGCCCGGAACGCCTGCCTGGCCACGGCGGCCGATACCCCGGCCCGGCTTTGCCTAGAGGAACTCGAGGTCGGAGAGACCGGCCGGGTGCTGGCCAGCGTCGAGCAGGTGCCGATGGACCTCCTTCTGCTGCCCCTCGACCCGGTCTTTTCGCTGACCACGCCGCTGTCGGGCCGAATCGAGGCCGGCTGGGACAGCGCCGGCCTGTCGACAATGGATGGGCAACTCAGGCTCTCGGCCGGCGTCCTCAAGGCCATAGACGGCGAACAGGACCTGCTGGCGATCGACGGGGTGCAAGTCGATTTCGAACCCGGTGAAGGAACCGCGCTGGGCGTTACCCTGAACGCCCGCCTGGAAGGCGATACGGAGATCAACGGGCGGGCACGGCTGGCGGACCTGCGCCAACCGACGGACACCACCCTCGAGGGCGAGGCCCGGCTTGACCTCCCCGATATCTCCGCTTTTGGCCACCTGATCCCCAACGTCGACCGCATCGGCGGATCGGCCATGGGCCGGATCGAGATCACCGGTCCCGTGACCGGCCCGGCCATGAGCGGACGCCTGGCGATCGACAACGGTGAGCTCGCCCACGCCCCCCTGGGCCTGGATGTATCGGCCATCGCGCTCGAACTGTCCGGGTCTGCCGACCAGGCCAGCCTGCGGGGGCGGGCCGAATCGGGCGAAGGCGAGCTTCGCCTGGACGGCCAGGCCAGCCTGCTCGACGAAGGCTGGCGGCTGGAAAGCCGGCTCGAAGGTGAGCGATTCGCCTTCGCCGGCGCTGACTGGCTGGAACTGACAGCAAGCCCGCAGATCAGCCTCAGCGCGCAGCCCGAACGCGTCGACATCGACGGCGATATTCGCATCGATCGCCTGCGCGGCGGCCTGCCGCCGGGCGCGGCCGAGCGGGTCGCCGCCTCACCGGATGTCGAAGTCGTGGGCGAGGAAGCGGAAGACGACGAGACCGAGGCGGCGATTGAGCGCCGACGTGTCGAGGGCAGGCTGGGCATCGACCTGGGCGACAACGCCAGCCTGGCAACCGAGGGCTTTCAGACCCAGCTCGCCGGCGAGCTCGAACTGGTCTGGCGCGGTCCTGCCCGGCCGCAGGGCCGCGGCACGCTCCGTCTGCCCGAAGGCTCTTATCGCGCCTACGGGCAGAATCTGGAAATCAACGGCGGCGAGGTCATCTTCAGCGGCCAGCCCATCGACGACCCCCGCCTGGATATTCGCGCCGTTCGCGACATCTTCGGCGACCCCAAGGTCGAGACCGCCGGGGTCCACATCGGCGGCAGCGCGCAGCGACCCGAGATCGAGCTCTACACCGACCCGCCGACCAGCGACGAAAAGGCCCTGGCCTACGTCGTCACCGGTTCCGATTTCGACCACGCGGGCGGCCAGGGTGCGCTCAACGTCGGCTTCTACCTGCTGCCAAAGCTCTTCGTCAGCTACGGCGTGGGCCTGTTCGAGACCGGCAACGTGCTCTCGGGCCGCTACGAATTCTCGCGTCGCTGGGGCGTGCGCGTCGTTTCGGGTGAACGCGACACCGGCGTTGATCTAAGCTTTACCGTCGACAACTGACCCATTGACCCCGGCACGCTCCGGGCGGAGGCAAGGCATGCACCTATCGATTCTCAAAGCGTTCGCAGCCCTCGCGCTTTGCACGCTGGCCCTGCCGCTGGCGCAGGCGCGAGAGCCATCGGCCGAAGACGTCATGATGCGCGCCATCTCCGGCCAGGCACCGGAACCGGCCGGCCGCGACATCAGCTACTTCGACGGCGACGAAGCCACCAGCGGCTACCTGGCCCTGCCCGAGGGCGAGGGCCCGTTTCCGGCCGTCATCCTGATCCACGAATGGAACGGCCTGGTCGATCGTGTTCGACAAACCGCCGACGCCTTCGCCGAGCACGGCTACATCGCGCTGGCCGCCGATCTCTACGGCGGGCGCACCGGCTCGAACCGGGAAGAGAACATCGCGCTGATGCGCGAGGCGCGCTCGGACGAGCAGCGCATCATCGACAACCTCGACGCCGCCGTCGACTGGCTCAAGACCAACACGCCCACGACCGGCCGCATCGCCACGGTCGGCTGGTGCTTCGGCGGCGGCGTGGCCTTGTCCTACGCACTGGGCGGCCAGCACCACGACGGCACGGCAATCTTCTACGGCTCGCTCATCGACGACCCCGAACAGATGCAGCACGTGCACCACGAGGTCTACGGCACCTTTGCCGAAGAAGACACCGGCATTCCGGTCGACGAAGTCGAGACCTTCGTCACCGCCATGCGCGCGGCCGGCATCGACAACGACGTCCACATCTACGACGCCGTCGATCACGGGTTCTGGCTCTACACCGAGCGCGACACGGGCGATGCCCGCCCGGCGGCCGCCCACGCCTGGGAGCGGCTGCGCGCCTATCTCGACCGCACCATCGGCCCCGAAGAAAAGGAAGAAAAGGAGGAAGAATGAACGAACCCTGCCTTCAGGAACGCTACGCCCCGCACAACGCCTGCTTCGGCTGCGGTCCGGCCAATGACAAGGGGCTGCGCATCCGCTCGTTCGCGCAGTGCGAGCGGGTCGTGGCCGACTGGCAGCCGGAAACGCACCACGAAGCCTTCCCCGGTGTGATCAACGGCGGCATCATCGGCTCACTGCTCGACTGCCACATGAACTGGACCGCGGCCTGGCACCTGATGCAGTCGCAGGGCCTGGAAACACCGCCGTGCACGGTGACGATGGAATACGCCGTGAAGCTGCGCCGCCCCACCCCGTCGGACGGCCCCCTGCACCTGGAAGCCTGGGTCACCGACACCGACGAGAAGGGCATCGTCAGCGTCGAGGCAGAGCTCAGCGCCGGCGGCAAGGTATGCGACCGCGCGACCGGCCGCTTCGTGGCCGTCAAGCCGGGGCATCCCGCCTATCACCGCTGGTGATCGCGCTACACCTGGCCCCTGGACGAGACTGCAGGGGAATGCGCACGATGCCATAATCTAAAGCTTACAGGAGACGCGGAGACATGAGCATGAGGGTCAAACCCCTGATTTTACTAGGCACCTGCCTGTTGCTGGCCATTGCGCTGAGCGCCTGCCAGGAAAGCGTTGATTCCCCGGAGGACAACGGTGCATCGCCGGATTCCGGCCAGGCCCCTTCAGAAACCGGCGGCGAGATCGTCGAAGGAAACGACATGACCGACAGCGGACCCGACCGCCTGAGCCTGGAGGAAGCCGTCGAGGCGGCGCGCAAGGACCTGGCGGGACGAGAAGGAAAGGCGCAAGACGAGATCGAATTGCTGCGAGCGCGGGAGGTCACCTTTGCCGACGGTGCCCTGGGTTGCCCGGAAGAAGGGATGATGTACACGCAGGCCCTGGTCGAGGGCTATTACATCCTGCTGCGCAGCGGCGGCAAAGACTACGCCTACCACGCCGGGCGCGACGGCGAGCCCTTCCACTGCCCCGCCGATCGCAGCAAGGCCCCGCCCAAGGATTCGGGCCAGGACGACAACCTGTCCTGAGACCAAAAAAAACCCCGCCGCAGCGGGGTTTTGCCTTTTTGTCGTGAAGCGGTTCGCTTCAGGCGGGCTGCACGTTGGCAGCCTGCGGGCCCTTCGGGCCGTCCTGGATATCGAAGGACACCTTCTGACCTTCGGCCAGCGTCTTGAAGCCGCTGCCCTGGATGGCGGAGAAGTGGACGAAAACGTCCTTGCCGCCGTCATCCTGGCTGATGAAACCGAAACCCTTGGCTTCGTTGAACCACTTGACTGAACCTGTTGCCATGATCTTGCTACCTGTATAAAAAACAAAAAACGTACGTGCCAGGGTAGATGAGGATTGGATTTCGGCGAAGACCTGCCAATAAGGAGGGATCAACCTGAACTCGCAACTGCCATTTACCGCAGGCGCCGACCATTGTACGCCTGCTCGAGGACAATTGCCACAACAACGTAGACCCCCCGAAACGCCGGCATGCGGGCGACCAGGAACCGGCAGCGATCGGTCCTTCAGCCTGCCGCGCCAGGGCCGTCGCTGTCGACGATCGCATCGTCGAGTTCAGACGCCAGTTCCGCCAACGCGGCCGAGCGCGACGGGCTCACCCCGCCGTCAGGATTGAGCGCCGACCAGCCCGGGTGATGTCGGGCACGACGCACGGCAGGCGGCAGGCGGCGCGTCAGGGGTCGGTCATTGCACAAGCGAATACGTTCGGGATTGCCGTGCCCGCGCCGAATCAGGGCCACGAGCAAATCCAGCGAACGGGCCATGAGCAGGCGCACCACGGCGTCATCGACCTGCAGGCGCACACGCCCGCGCATCCGGCTGATCAGGCGCGCACCGGCGGTTCGCACCAGCCCGGCGCCGAAACCGAGTGCCGCACCGGCCAGCGTGCCCGTACCCAGCGACAACCCGCCTGTACCGATATCGACGGCCGCACCGGCACTGGCACCGGCGGCGGCATACCCGGAACTGCGCAGCCCATAGTGGCGCAGGGTTTCGGGATCGAACAGGTCGGCCTGCCAGCGCCCGTCGCTGACGGGTAGATCGGTCTCGTCGTAGTTCTCGCGCCCGAAGCGATACAGCTCGAGCAGGGTGTCCACGCAGGCCTGCTCGCGACGACCGATGGACGCGCGCATTTCCCGCCAGGCGCGCTGCTGCTCGGCCTCGCTGTCGGCAGGGACCTCCCGCAGGCAGGCGGCCACATCGAGCAGCAGGGACGCCACGGCCTCCGCAGCCGCGAGCCGGCGACGGCGCTCTTCTTCGCGCCGGTGGGCGAGCCACGCCTCGAGCACGTCGCCATGTTGATCGAGTTGGCTCTTGAGCTTCTCGAACAGGGCCAGTTCGGTAGCCGGTTCCCGCACCGCCGCGTCAAAAGCCAGGATCGTGTGCAGCTGCACCCGCGCCAGGGCGTCGCGCCACTGGGTCTCGCGGCTGTCGGGCGAGGCGGTGAAGTTGAGCACGGCCACGATCGGACGGGCGCACAGCCCGAGCACGGCCAACTCGTCCTGGTACTTCTCGAGCACCGGCTCGCGCGCATCGATGACGTACAGCGCCACGTCCACGCCCAGCATCAGTTCGAGCACCCGGGCCTCGTGATCGAAGTGCTCGGCCGCCCCGGCGTCATCGATCAGGGCACGAATACGGGCCGGGCCGTCGTGGCGGTCACCGGGCTGGCGATCGAGCCAGTCCATCAACTCCGGGGCGTTTTCCAGTCCCGGCGAGTCGAGCAACTCGATGTGCTCACCGCCGTCGGTGACGAGATCGCCCGATACGATGCGCCGCGTCGTCCCGCCCTGGTCGCGCACCTCGCCAAAGCGGCGGTCGTGGGTCAGGGTTCGCACCAGCGAGGTCTTGCCGGTGTTGGTATGACCGACGATCGCGATTCTCAGGGATCGAGCACTCATGCGCTCCCCCCGTCCTGGCTGAGCGCGCGATGCAGCCGGGCCAGCTCGCCCGCCTCGGGCGCTTCCCGATCGAGGAAAACGACCTGGCCACCGGCGCGCTCGGACAGCGCCTGCCAGTCGCGACGGCGGGCCGTCACGTCACCGCCGCGCTCGGCCAGGCGCGTGCCCTCGTCGAGCACGAGCCACAGCGGCGCATCGGCCGTTTCCGACAGGCGCGCGAGGAATCGCTCGGTGCCGGCATCGGGGGTTCGGAGCATCGAGCAAACCGCCAGCACCGCGACGGCCGGGCGCCGCAGCCGCTGCGCCGTCTCCAGCGCCGCCGCCCGCCCGGAGCGATTGTCGGCGCGGCCCAGATCGATCAGCTCAACGCCGGGCACCAGTCTGTCCGCTGCGGCGTCGGCGCGCTCGAGCTCGACCGCCACCGCCAGGATACCTTCGGCGTTCGGTTTTCTGCGCAGGCGCGGACGCTGCTCGGCCTCCGGAATCGGCCGACCGGCCGTCTCCTGCCCGCCGCGGTGCGCCGACGACAGATCCGGGGCAAGGCGGAGATAGCCCGGCCGCGTGGTATCGAGATCCATCCGGCGGCCGGCCAGGGCGGCCATTCCGGCCGACAGGAACAGCAGCACGACGCGCGGCAGGATCGCCCAGGCGGCGACCATCGCCAGCAGAAAGCGCGCCCACTCGGCGCGGGCCGAAGCCTCGCTACCCGCCCGGCCGGCGGCGATCCAGGCTTCTTCGACCGCGGGCATCAGGCCCAGGAACTCGGGCCACCCGGCCAGCCACTCGACCAGACGCACCACGCTGCGGTCGCTCAGCAGGGTCGTGCCCCAGACCAGGTCGTACTGAACAACTGAAAAGAACACGACCAGGGTGGCCAGGGCGCCGACGGCGTAGGCCGTCCAGAACCCGTGGGTGAGTGCGCTCAGTCGCCAGCGCCCCCAGCGCGTGGCGGCAGAACTGGCGAATGCAGCAATGACGTCGGCCGAATGCGGCGAGGCGAGCAGCCGCGGACCGATCCAGCGCAGAACGCTGAGCGCCACGCCGGCGTTCAGGCCACCCGACCCGCCGCGGCGCGCGCCGAGCAGCATCGCAACGCCCCAGGCCACCAGCATGAGGCTGGGCACCAGCAGCAGCGCGGCGGTCGCCAGCAGGATGTCGACCTGGCGATCGGCGATAGTGGCGCGCGCGGCGGCCGCGCCCACCAGCAGGCCGACCAGGGCCAGGCCGGCACCCAGCCAGCCCAGGGCGCGCCGCAGCCGGCGGATGTCGGCTCGCACCGCCGGCGCCTGGTCGAGGGCGGCGGCGCGCGCCCGGATACGCGCGGCCAAATCGCCGCCGCGGTCGCGGGCGATCGCCAGGGCCGCTTCGTCGCGCTGGCGCCCGACGCGCTCTTCGAGCCGCCGAAACGACTCGACCAGCAGCCAGTCATTGACGCTCAGACCCGTCATGCGCGACTGTAAGAAGGCTGTGGTTGCGGATTCATCGCGGCAATCATACCGTCTGTCGTGCCATGAAAATCGAGCCGGAGAACGATCATGGTCGGCACGAGTTGATTCTGATCAAGTATTCGCAAGCCGGCTGTAACGATAATCCGCTCCACCCCGTTCCGGTATCGACCAACAACAAGGAATCCATGATGGCGCACTCCAGCACTTACAACGACCGCGTGGTCCGGCAATTTGCCTGGGTCACCGTGATCTGGGGCATCGTCGGCATGCTCGTCGGCGTGTTCATTGCCGCGCAGCTGATCTGGCCCGACATGACGGCGGGCATTTCCTGGCTGAGCTACGGCCGCCTGCGGCCGCTCCACACCAATGCCGTGATCTTCGCCTTCGGCGGCTCCGGCCTGTTCGCGACCAGCTACTACGTGGTGCAGCGGACCTGCCACGCCCGCCTATTCTCCGACAAGCTGGCCGCCTTCACCTTCTGGGGCTGGCAGGCCGTGATCATCGGGGCGGTCATCACCCTGCCCATGGGCTACACGATGAGCCGCGAGTACGCCGAACTGGTCTGGCCGCTGTCGGTCCTGGTCGCGGTCGTCTGGGTGGCTTACGCCGTCGTGTTCTTCGGCACCATCGTCAAGCGCAAGGTGCGCCACATCTACGTGGCCAACTGGTTCTTCGGCGCCTACATCCTGACGATTGCCGTGCTGCACATCGTCAACAACCTGGCCATCCCGACCAGCTGGATGCACTCCTACCCGATCTATTCCGGCGCCGTCGACGCCATGGTTCAGTGGTGGTACGGGCACAACGCGGTCGGCTTCTTCCTGACCGCCGGCTTCCTCGGCATGATGTACTACTTCGTGCCCAAGCAGGCCGGCCGACCGGTTTACTCCTACCGCCTGTCGATCGTGCACTTCTGGTCGCTGATCGCCATCTACATGTGGGCCGGCCCGCACCACCTGCACTACACCTCGCTGCCGGACTGGGTGCAGTCACTGGGCATGGTGTTTTCGGTCATGCTGCTCGCACCCAGCTGGGGCGGGATGATCAACGGCATCATGACCCTGTCGGGCGCCTGGCACAAGCTGCGCACCGACCCGATCCTGCGCTTCATGATCGTTGCGCTTTCCTTCTACGGCATGTCGACCTTCGAGGGTCCGATGATGTCGATCAAGACGGTCAACGCCCTGTCGCACTACACCGACTGGACCATCGGCCACGTCCACGCCGGCGCGCTGGGCTGGGTGGCGATGATCACGGTCGGGTCGCTCTACAGCCTGTTCCCGCGACTGTGCGGCGTTGACAAGATGTATTCGACGAAGCTGATCGAGTGGCATTTCTGGGTTTCCACCATCGGCACCGTGCTTTACATCGTCGCAATGTGGATTGCCGGCGTCATGCAGGGCCTGATGTGGCGCACTTTCAACGACGACGGCACGCTGACTTACACCTTCATCGAGGTACTGCAGCAAACCGAGCCGTACTACATCCTGCGTCTGTTCGGCGGCCTGGTGTTCCTGTCGGGCATGTTCATCATGCTCTACAACGTCTGGAAGACCTGGCAGATGCGCGAAACCGATGACCTGGAAGTGCCGGTCAAGGCACCGGCCCACGCCTGAGCGAGACGGAGACTCCAAACATGGCAATGCATGACAAGATCGAAAAACACGCCGGCCTGATGGCCGTCCTGATCGTGGTCGCCATCAGCTTCGGCGGCCTGGTCGAGATCGTTCCGCTGATGTTCAAGGCCGCCGTGGTCGAACCGGCCGATGGCGTCGAGCCGCACAGCGCGCTGGAGTTGGCCGGGCGCGACGTCTACGTCTCGGAAGGCTGCTACAACTGCCACAGCCAGCAGATCCGGCCCTTCCGCTCCGAGACCGAGCGCTACGGACACTACTCGGTGGCCGGCGAGCACGTCTACGACCGCCCCTTCCAGTGGGGCTCGAAGCGGACCGGACCGGACCTGGCGCGCGTGGGCGGCCTCTACAGCGACGCCTGGCACGAATTGCACCTGATGGACCCGCGCGCGGTGGTGCCGGAATCGAACATGCCGGCCTATCCCTGGCTGGCGGAGCGCTTCATCGATCCCGAGTCAATCCAGAAACGCATGCGCGTCCTCAGGGGCCTGGGCCATCCCTACAGCGACGAGCAGATCGAGGCCGCCGCCGACGAAGTGGCCGGACGCACCGAGCTCGAGGCGGTGATCGCCTACCTGCAGGGCCTTGGCACGGACTGGACCGGCCAGGATGCCGCCAGGGCAGGCAAGGGCGCAGAGGGAGACGAATCATGAGCAGCGGCCTGATTACCGGTTTCGCCATGCTCGCCTTCGTGGCGATCGTCATCTGGGTGTTCGTGTTCAAACGCAAGGAAGACTTCGACGAACAGGCCCATCTGCCGCTGGACGAAGACGATCGTCAGCGCCAGGAAAACGAGGAAAAGGACAAGGAGAATTCATCATGAGCGCGTTCTGGCACTGGTTCGTCGTCATCATCACGCTGGGCTTCACCGCCGCGATGGTCTGGCTTTTTGTCGCCACCGGCCGCGCCAAGGTGAACAAGCAGGTGGACGGTGACGGCGCCGACACCACCGGGCACGTATGGGACGAGGACCTGCGCGAATACAACAACCCCATGCCGCGCTGGTGGCTGTGGCTGTTCTACCTGTCGGTCATCTTCTCGCTGGGCTACCTGGTGCTCTACCCCGGGCTTGGCCGCTATGACGGCACCCTGGGCTGGTCCCAGGAAGGACAGTACGAAAGCGAAATGGCGCGGGCCGACGAGGCCTTCCGGGCGCAATTCTCCGAGCTGGCTTCCGAGTCGGTCGAGGAACTCGCCGGCAACGAACAGGCGCTGCGCATGGGTCGAAACATCTATGCCCACAACTGCTCGACCTGCCACGGATCGGATGCGCGCGGCGCGCAGGGCTACCCGAACCTGACCGACAACCACTGGATCTGGGGCGGCGAGCCGCAGCGCGTGCTCGAATCGATCAAGGCCGGTCGCCAGGCGGTCATGCCGCCCTTCGGCGACTCCCTGGGTGAGCAAGGCGTGACGCGCACCGCCGTTTACGTGCAGCAGCTCGCGGGCAAGTCGGTCGACGCCACCATGGCGGCGGCCGGCGAGAAGCTCTACCAGCAAAACTGCGCGGCCTGTCACGGCCCCGACGGCAGCGGCAATATCCACCTCGGCGCGCCCGATCTGACCAGCGGCGTCTACACTTATGGCGACGGCCTCGAATCGATCAAGCAGACCATTCGCGGCGGCCGCAACGGCGTGATGCCGGCACAGATGGACCTGCTCGGCGAGATCCGCACCCGGCTGGTCACCGCCTACGTCCTGAGCCTGAGCGCGCAAGACGATGGCCAGGACTGATCTCGACATCCCGCCGCGCCCCCTCGCACAGCGCCTGGGGGCGATCCTGTGGCCCTCGTTCTTCGCCGCCGGCGTGTCGACGATGGTGTTTTTCGCCATCGTCGACCCGCTGATGCTGCGCGACATGACCTTTCCGGAGCTGGAGATGAGCCGCATGGCCGGCTACACCGTCGGCTTCTTCCTGTTCTGGTCGGCCACGGCCGCTTCCAGCCTGTTCACCTGGCTGCTGCTGCGGCCAGCCAGCCGCTTCAATGGCAGAAACGCACAATGAGCAACGGCAGCACCCAGGAGTCCATCCCGCTCTACGTCAAGCAACCCAAGGTCTACCCGCGCGAGGTCAAGGGCCGCTTTGCCCGTCTGCGCGTGATCGCCGCCTGGGTTTTGCTGGGTCTCTACTATGTGCTGCCCTGGATCAGCATCAACGGCCAGCAGCTCGTGCTGTTCGACCTGGTCAACCGCCAGTTCCATATCTTCGGCATCACGCTGTGGCCGCAGGACCTGATCATCCTGTCGCTGCTGCTGGCCATGGCCGCGCTGACGCTGTTCTTCTTTACCGCCCTGGCCGGCAGGCTGTGGTGCGGCTACGCCTGTCCGCAGACCGTCTGGACCGAGGTCTTCCTGTGGATGGAGCGCGTGACCGAAGGTCGCCGCAACAAGCGCATCAAGCTCGACCAGGGCCCCTGGAACCGGGAAAAGATCGCGCGCAAGTCGGCCAAGCAGTTCCTGTGGATCACGTTCGCGCTGTGGACCGGTTTCACCTTCGTCGGCTTCTTCGTGCCGATCCGCGATTTCGGCATGCGCCTGGTCGAGTTCAACCTGGGCGGCTGGGAGACCTTCTGGCTGTTCTTCTACGCCTTCGCCACCTACGGCAACGCCGGCTACCTGCGCGAGCAGGTGTGCAAGTACATGTGTCCGTATGCGCGCTTCCAGTCGGCGATGTTCGACGACAACTCGCTGGTCATCTCCTATGACGAAGCCCGCGGCGAGCCGCGCGGCCCACGCAAGAAGAATGCCGACCCCGCCGAACAGGGGCTGGGGGACTGCATCGACTGCATGGGCTGCGTGCAGGTCTGTCCCACCGGCATCGACATCCGCGACGGCCTGCAGATCGAATGCATCGCCTGCGCGGCCTGTATCGACGTGTGCGACGACGTGATGGACCGCATGGGCTATCCACGCGGCCTGATCCGTTATTCCACGGAGAACGCGATGGCCGGCAAGCCCACGCGTATCATCCGGCCACGTATCTTCATCTACCTCGCTGCCCTGCTGGCCCTGGCGACCCTGGTCGGCCTGGTTCTGACCGGCCGCGACCCGCTACTGGTCGACGTGCTGCGCGACCGCACCGCCCTGCACCGGGTCACCGAACAGACCCTCGAGAACCCCTTCACGCTCAAGCTGTCCAATCGGACTGATCGCGACCTGGCCGTAAGCATCGACGCCGAAGGCCTGCCCGGCTTGCGGGTCATCGATCCGACCAAACCGGTGACCATCGCGCCGTCGCAAGTTGCCAACCAGCCGCTGACCGTCGGCCTGCCGATCGAAGGGGCCCAGGTGGGCATGCACGACATCACCATCATTACCACCGATGCCGAGGGACAGGTGCTCAACGAAACCGAAACCCGGTTCTTCATCCCCGCACGCGCACTGGAGTGACGCCATGGAAGTCGACATGACCGATACGATCGCCCGGCCCTGGTACCGGGAATTCTGGGTCTGGTTCCTGCTGGCCATTCTCAGCATGGGTGTTGCCTCGGGCACCGGCGTGCTGGTGATCGGCATCAAGAACGCGCCCCAGATGGTGACCGGCGACTACCAGCCCCTGGGCAAGGCACTGGTCGACACGCGCGAACATGCCGAGCGCGCCGAACGCCTGGGCCTGGGCGCGTCCCTGTCGGTCAGCGGCGATGCCGCCGAGCTGGTCATGAGCGCCAATCAGCTCGAGGAACTGCCCGATCAGCTGCTGCTGCGCTTCCAGCACCCGACCGATGCCGGTCGCGACGTCTCGGCGGTGGCGCACCGGGTCGACAACGAGCGCTGGCAGGCCGAGATGAGCGCCATCCGGCCGCCCGCGCGGGCTCGCGTGATCCTCAGCGACATGCAGCAGACCTGGTGGCTTGCCGGGCGATTCGGCGGCGACGTCACCGGCCAGATCGGGCTCGATCCGGAACAGCTGTGAGCCAGGGGTCGTCGACGCCTTGCTGGCACTGCGGCGAGCCGGTGCCGCCGGGTGTCGAACTCTCGACAAGCATCGGCGGCAAAGCACGCCCCATGTGCTGCCACGGCTGCCAGGCCGTCGCCACCCTGATCGACCGGGCCGGGCTGGATCGCTACTATGATTTCCGCGAT
Organism: Wenzhouxiangella indolica; assembly: GCF_042310355.1. Lineage (NCBI taxonomy): Bacteria > Pseudomonadati > Pseudomonadota > Gammaproteobacteria > Chromatiales > Wenzhouxiangellaceae > Wenzhouxiangella > Wenzhouxiangella indolica. Next base: position 35,705 of record NZ_JBHJMR010000012.1, read on the forward strand.
GCCCTGCCCGAGCGCCCGGAAGCGGCCGCGCGCCCCGACGACTACAGCGCCTGGGATCGCGACGCCATTCTGCGCCACTACGCCCGCATCGACTGCGACGGCCTGGCCCAGCTCACACTGGTGCTCGAGAACATCCACTGCGCCGCCTGCGCCTGGCTGATCAAGCGCTTCGTCGGCGAACTCGACGGCGTGGCCGAGATCCAGGTCGACATCGGCGACGGAAGGGCCCGCCTGCAGTTCGATCCCGCGCGAGCGCCGTTGAGCGAGGTGGCCTCGCGCCTGGCTGCCCTGGGCTACCGGCCGCATCTCGATTCTCCCCTGGCCGGCGAACAACGCGACCGAACGGAACGCCGCCGCCTGCTCAAGGCCATCGTGGTCGCCGGCCTGGGCATGGTCCAGGTGATGAGCTACGCCCTGGCCGGCTACATCGGCGCCTTCCAGGATATCGATCCCACCAGCGAACGCTTTTTCCAGTTGATCAGCATGGTGGTTGCCGTGCCCGTGGCCCTTTACTCCGGCCGGATCTTCTACGAATCGGCCTGGCGGACGCTCAAGAGCCGCCGCATGGGCATGGACGTGCCGGTCGCCGCCGCCATGCTGCTGGCGCTGACCGCCAGCATCGTCACGACCCTGCTCGACGCCGGCGAGGCCTACTTCGACTCGGTGGTGATGTTCATCTTCTTCCTGCTGCTGGGGCGCTACGCCGTGCTGGTCACGCGCCAGCGCGCCGGCTCCGTTCATTCGGCCCTGGCACGCTCGTTACCGGCGGCCGCCCGGAGACTGGGCCCGGACGGCACGCCGGAACCGGTAGCGCTGGTCGAACTCGAACCCGGCGACCGCATCCAGGTCAGCGCCGGCGAAACCATACCGGCCGACGGCCGCATCGTCGACGGCCGCGCCATGGTCGACGAAGCGCTGCTTTCGGGCGAATCCACCCCCCGCCGCCGCGGCCTCGACGAAGCCGTGCTCGCCGGTTCCATGGTGCGAGACGGCCAGCTCCTGGTCGAGGTCGGCGAGGTGGGGCGGTCGACAGTACTGGCCGGCATCGTGCAGTTGCTCGAGCAGGCGCGCGACCACAAGCCGCGCCTGGCACGGGTCGCCGACCACATCGCCGGCTGGTTCGTCGCCTTCGTGCTCAGCGGCGCGGCCGTCACGGCCCTGGTGTGGTCGCAGATCGATCCGGCCCACGTGCTGCCGGTGGTCATCGCCGTGCTGGTGGTCTCCTGCCCCTGCGCGCTGGCCCTGGGTACACCGGTGGCGCTCGCCTCCGCTGCCCGCGGCTTCGCGCGCCTGGGCATTCTCACGACCGGCAGCGACGTGCTCGAGAAGCTGCCGCGAATCACGCATGTCGTGCTCGACAAGACCGGCACACTGACGCAACCGCAGATGAGCGTGTCTCAGGTGCGCGTGGGCGATTCCGGGCTGCTCCGCGACGAAGTGCTGCGGCTGGCCGGCCGCCTGGAACGCGTCAGTCGCCACCCCGTGGCCACGGCCTTCGAGGACTACGACGACGGCGGCCGCGTCGAAGACGCCGAGGCCGTGATGGCCGCCGGCGTACGCGGCAGCATCGAAGGCCGGGAACTGGCGCTGGGCAAGCCGGCATGGATCGGTGAAAGGCTGGGCCGCGACCTGGCGCCACCGGGCCCGGGCCAGTGGATCGCCCTGGCGGGAGACGGCACGCTGATAGCCTGGCTGCGGCTCGACAGTCCGCTGCGCGAAGGTGCCGGCGAACTGGTGGGACAACTCAAGGCTCGCGGCGTCGAAATACTGCTCGCCTCGGGTGACCGGACCGACAACGTCGCAGAGATGGCGCAACGGCTCGGAATTGAGCGATTCGAAGGCGACCTGGAACCGTCCGACAAACTGGACCTGGTTCGGCAACTCCAGGCCGAGGGCGCCCGGGTAGCGATGGTCGGCGACGGCATCAACGATGCCCCGGTGCTCGCCGGGGCCGATGTTTCCCTGGCCCTGGCCGAAGGCGCCGACATCGCCCGCACCCAGGCCGATCTCGTGATCACGGGCCGGTCGCTCGATCGCGTCAGCCGCGCTTTCGAACTGGCCCCGCGGGTGGTCGGCGTGATCCGCCAGAACCTGGCCTGGGCCTTCGCCTACAACCTGCTCGCCCTGCCCCTGGCCGCCACCGGCTTCGTCCCGCCCTGGGCCGCGGCCATCGGCATGTCGCTGTCGAGCCTGCTGGTCGTCGCCAACGGCCGAAGAGCCGGCAAGCTACCCCGTTCGGCCAAGCCGCGGCTGTCCGAGCCTTCGCGGAAGGAAAACCGGGAGCGTGGTGTACCGAGGCCGGCGGCGGAGGCCTGAGGATCGGTATCGGGATACGGAGTTCCGAGTCCCGAGTCCCGAGTCCCGAAACCTGAAACCTGAAACCTGAAACCCTATTGTCAATGAACATCATCTACGTCCTAATCCCCCTGTCGATCCTGCTGATGCTCCTGGCCATCGGCGCGTTCTTCTGGGCGATCCGAAACGACCAGTTCGACGACCTCGACACCCCGGCACTGGACATCCTCGACGACGACGAGAAGCCTTCAGGGAGAAGCAATCGGAACGCTGGCGAGGACGATGTCACGGAGGATCAAAACCTTTCAAACGCAAAGACGCGAAGCAGCAACGCGCGCGAAGAAACAGAAGGGCAAAGAGTGGAACCACCGAAGACACCGAAAGCACCGAAATGAAGAGCGGGTTTCAGAAATGCTCGTGCAGATAGTGGAGTCGTTCCCCGTATTGTGCTTTGTTCGGTGTATTCGGTGTCTTCGGTGGTTTCGCCTTTTTCTTGTCTTTGCGTGCTTTGCTGCTTTGCTGCTTCGCGTTTTAAAGGTTTTCATCCCAAGGCCATTGAATGAGTCCGGACCATGAACGTTGAAACCGCCCTTCTCACCGGCCTGCTCGCCGGCCTGTTCGGGTCGACGCACTGCCTGGGTATGTGCGGCGGGATCGTCGGTTTGCTGCATGCGCAGATTCCTTCCGGCCGCGGCGCGCTGGCGATCGGCTTTCATGTCGGGCGCATTTCGAGCTACCTGGCCATCGGGCTGCTCGCCACCGGGCTCGGCATGCTGCCGGCCGCGGCCGTGCCCGACGCCGCCCCGCAGGTCATGCGCTGGGCGCTCGGCGCCATCATCGTGCTCATGGCCGTCTACATCGCCCTGCCGGGTCGTTTCCGCGACGTCGCGGGACAACTGGCCGCGCCGCTGACCCGGCGCATGATGCCCATCTTCGCGAAGTTTCTTCCCGTGAAGTCCCTGGACAACGCCATCGGCCTGGGCCTGCTCTGGGGCCTGCTGCCCTGCGGCCTGCTCTACACCGTCGTCGCCACCGCCGTGATGCTGGCTGACCCGCTGGCGACCACCGCCATGATCCTGGCCTTCGGCATTGGCACCGTGCCGCTTCTGCTTGGCGGCGGCCTGGTGATGCTGAAATTCCGCTCGGCCATCAACCGCCCGGGCCTGCGCTGGCTGGCGGCATCTTTGCTGGCCCTGACCGGGCTTCTGATCGCAGCCGGCCCCTGGCTGGCGCACGCCATCGACCACCCCTGGATGCAGTTCCTCGTCGAGTGCGTCACCTAGTGTACCCCGTCACTCATATTGTGACTTATAGCGAGTGCCTCAGGGGTCAGATGCAAGGCGCGATTGCGCCGGCGTAGTGGGGCTACGTCAAGCAATTGCAACGCCGCAGATGGCCCCTGAGGCGCTCGCCCGAAGGGAGCGCCGTACAAGCCCGATCGCGGCGTTGGCGCTCTTGCAAAGGGACCAACCCTTCCCGGCGAGCGCCGCCTTGCGCTCGGGCTTGTACGGCGCTCTATAAGTTACAAGATGAGTGACGGGGTACACTAGAGACGCCCTTGAAGTGGATCTCACGCAGAGCCGCGGCGTTGCAGAGCGCGCAGCTGGGGCCAAAATCAAAATCTTTTGAACGCAAAGAAACAAAAAACTGACTACACCGAGGACCACCAAAGACGAAAGAGGATCTTCATCGAAGCAAATTCTCGTTCTGAAACCTGGTGATTTTTATTTCCACTTCGCGTCTTTGCGTCTTTGCGTCTTTGCGTTTCAAAGGTTTTCTCTTCTCCACGCAATCCACGGCTCTGCGTGAGTCAACGCAAACCCGCTACGACTCCGGATACAGGACATCTCTCCTTATAGCAAATAGTGTGTAAGTAAGTGAGTGAATGACCGAAAACACTACCCAATAGTGCTTTTTCCTTCCCAAATACAATTACACACTGTGTAATAGAGTGTGTAGAACCAAGCTCTTAGGGCTCTCCGATCAGGCCACCGAGTAGTCCGGGGCGTTGCACGTTGGTTAACGTGGTCTTGGTGTTATCGACCCGCAGCACTGCCGGGATGCCGCCATCGCGCTCGAAGGCGCGGTTGTGGCAACACAACCAGCTGAGCTGGTCCTGGCTGTAGGACCAGACCAGAGCGGGCCGTCGCGAGTGCGACAGGAACAGATGGAAGCCCCGCAGATCCACGCGCTGACCGGCGATGATCATGTTGGGCCAGGTCCCTCAGTCGATCTGGGCCTGGGCGCCCGGCGGGGTCTCGATGCGCCGGCGGGCGCGCTGGCGCGGCGGCGGATAGTTCGCGGATACATAGCGCTTGAGCGAACGCAGGCTGCCAGCATAATCGTACTCGGCCACCAGCCAGTCATGCAGCTCGGCCAGGTTGATCGACGCCCTTCACCGTTGCCGGTCCTGAAGCCAGAAGTCGATCGGGTCAGCCAGCGCTGCGGCCTTATGTTGTTGCCGGCTGCGGCCATCGATGGTGCCAGCCTCCAGCCGACTCAGGTGATAGCGAACGTTGCCTTCGGTCATGTCCAGCTGGCGGGCGATGGCCCGCTTGGGAACGCCCTTATGGGCCAGGGTCTTGATGGTAATACGCACCTCCAGGTCAGCGGTCATCGGTACGCTGCTCCCTGCAGTGAACAGGACAGCAGTGTAGACAATCACCCCGGAGGGGCGTAAATCTGGGGGTCGCCTTAAGGAAAGGTTACGGTGTCGCTCTACACCGGGAACTTCATGCCGTCGCCATGCGTAGTTGGTTCAGCGAAACCGCGACGAACCGAAGCGGCGGAGACTGGACTGCATTTGCGTCCCAAATTCAACAGATCAACACAAATATGATAGCGTGAACTTGGGAAGGGCTAAATTTCCACAACCTGTGGAGGCGAAAATGGCGGTACAAATGCATCGCAAAAACAATTGTTCAGCCCGAAGGCTATCGCTGGAACTTCTGGTACTACTGAGCTTATTCTTATTCACCCTTGCGGCTTGGGGAGCAACGTCTAACCGGATTCCCAATGCCGCCATTCTCGAAGAATACCGAGCGCTATATGGCATAGGCAAGCAGGAAGCAGTCGACCGAATTGCGAAGGAAGCGGAGGCTAGGCGCATACACCACGCGCTGCGCGATCATCTCGGCAGTGCCTGGGCTGGAGCATGGCTTGATCCAGAAACTGTCACGCTAGTGGTTGCCACAACCGACAAGGGTTACATCGATATCATTCGCCGACTCGGTGCAGAAGCTCAGGTCGTCCCAAACAGTCTTGGTGAGCTCAGGTCGGCAACAGATTCGATTCGGGATCAGCGAAGGAGCAATCTGGAATTGGCCGGATCAATTCGAGCCTCTTTCATCGACTACCCAACTAACTCAGTCGTCGTGCGGATCGCACCTGGGACTAAGGAACTGGTTCGCAAGCTGATTGATTTGTCATCAGAGCAGCATGAGCATCTTCGCCTTGAAGTCCTGCAACGCCTTCCTGAGCTATCGGCAACTATTCGTGGCGCGAACTGCTATGAGAATAATGACAGTGGGCAGAAATGTTCGATTGGCTTTTCAGTAGAAGACGACTCCTCCGTGGAGGGCTACATGACTGCCGCTCATTGTGCAATGGATGGTCTTGATCCCGTAAGCGAATGCGATTCCTCCACTGCTATTGGTGACTTCGAGGCATCGGATTGGCCTAGCTCCGATAGCACATGGGTCGATACAAATGCACCATACAATCCAGTGTCGGAGATCAACGGCTACAATGATGGGATCCTCAATGTACCGAGTGAAGATGCTGGCATTGTAGAAGCTCCCCTGAACTCTACTGTTTGTCGCTACGGGCGTAGGACCGGGGGGCCACATTGCGGCCAGGTTCAAGAGAAGAACATGAACCAAGAGTTTTGCACAGAGCACAACATGTTTTATGCTTGTATTGAATCGGTATTTATACCGGGGGTAACCAGGACCAACGCCTGCCTCAAGTCAGGTGATTCAGGTGGCCCGTTTATAACAGGGGACGGCCAAGCCCAGGGCACCTTAGTTGGAGGGAAGGATGCAATTGCTGGGACCTGTGACGAGCAGTACTCAGGAGTTCCGCAGAGTTGGTTCCAGCCTGTTCTCGACACGGCATCACTCTACGACTTAGCCGTTATGACAACTCACGGCGCAAACGCCCCAGAAATTTATGGCTTCACTTGCCCCGATATCGCCAATAGCGGCAGCGAGACCTACATGTGCGTTATAGATTACTTTGACGCTCAAGGAATAACCAGTAAAAGCTGGAGCACTAACACGGGCGACTCAAGTCAGTCTTCGTTTTTGTTCGGCACTTGCAGTTCGAGCCAAACGGTTTCTGTAACCCTGACTCTTTCAAACCAATACGGCAGCGATCAGAGCCAGACGTCCTTTCCGTGTCCGACCTATCCGATTCAGTAGTTCGGAGTAGGAGCAACTATGCAACGCGTTTTGTCAGTTGTGCTGATCGCGGCGGCGTCGGTAGCCTACGGGCAGCCGGCGCCGCCGGCCGATGATGCCCAAATCGTGGGCCCGGGCCACACCGCACATTGGTATGAGCCGGCCAGCAGCGGCGCGGGCTGGACGCTGGAAATCGTCGATGAAGACAGTGCGGTAGTGTACTGGTTCACCTACGACGAATCCGGCGATCAGCGTTGGCTGATCGGGTCCGGCAACATACGTCGCACGGATGAAGGCGAATGGATCGAGTTTCCGGAACTCTACGTTACCTCCGGCGCCAGGTTCGGTTCAGACTTCGACCCCGACGACGTCGAAAGTGAACTGGTTGGGGAGGCGCAGATGTGGTTTTCCGGCTGCCTGGATGGCAAATTTTCCTACGACGCCTTTGGCCAGCAGCAGACGATGAGCATCGAGCGGCTGACACGGACTATGGGCGCGGACTGCCACTCACCGATTCACGGCAGTCCGCTGGAGCCTGTCACCGAAGACGCCGGGCTGAGCGGGTCTTGGTACGAACCGGACGAGTCCGGGCACGGCTTTTCCCTGCAGTGGCTGAGTCGCGACGAAGCAATAATCATTTGGTACACCTATGACAATGACGGAGAACAGCAATGGCTGGTCGGCGTCGGCGGGCGCCAGGGCGACCAGATCGTCTTTTCGGACATGATGGTGACCTCTGGTGCGCGCTTTGGCGTGCCATTCGACCCGGCGGATGTCGAACAACAGCCCTGGGGCATGCTGGCGCTCGAGCTGGATTGCGACGGCGGTGTGCTCGCCTGGGATGCTACAGAGTCGGGATTCGGCACGGGTACGCTGGATCTGGAGCGACTGACCGGCCTGCAGCGGCCGGCGTGTCCATACGAACGGCCCAAGTTGAGCGATATCTATGATCTCAATATCGAAGAAGTGCCCCTCCCAACCTCCAACACCCCCAGCGGAGAAACAGGCCCCGTCTATCGCGCTGCCACGATGGCTGAGAATGGCGCGGTCGCTGGCTATAACTCATCTGATCGCGGTTGGATTTGGCATCCAGGAGAATCCTCGGTCAAGGATCTTGAAGGTGCAATTGTTTCCAATAGCACAATGCTATGGCGAGATGAAGCAGACGAGTTGGTTGCAATCCGTGCGGAAGAGGATTCTCAAGGAAACGTGACCGGAGTTGTTCCGATACGATGGGTGCCCGATCAAGGTTGGCAGGAGATTCCTGGATTCAATCTGGACTCCTCTATTGTGCTAGGCAGTTCTAATGGCGGAAAGTACCTGACCGGTGACGGAAGACTCGAAGATCGCCCATGGCTTTGGGATGCCGAGAGCGGACAACGATTGTTGCCGCTCTCACCTAGCGACGATCCAAACTTTGAAGGGCGTGGAGAAGCCGTGTCGAGAGACGGGCGCGTGGTCGCCGGCGCCCAGACAGACTATCCAGGCGACGGAAATTTCCCTCGCGAGCGGGCCACCCGCTGGGTTGAAGAGGAGCCGGAGTACTTGCGCGACCAGTACGGCGCGGTTCTGAGGCGGGCGTTTGCCTGCAACGATGACTGCTCGATCATACTCGGTGGCGGCCAGGGCGCCGAAGTGCCTGCCGACCACCCCCACCTGGGTCAGGCTTGGCTGTGGAACGAAGACCACGGCACGGTCTACTTCGGCGAACTACCGGATTCCAATGGGCGCACGAACTTCGCTCAGCACGCCAGCGACAACGGAAGCTTGGCTGTTGGGACCTATCAGGTGACCATCAACGACGGCGCCTCGCGCCCCGTTCGCGCCTTTGTCTGGACCGCAAAAACCGGCATCGTGAGCATGACCGATGTGCTTGCTGAACTGGGTTTATCGTCATCGCGCTGGGGCGAAGTTAGGGCGGTTGACGTCAGTGCCGACGGGCAGAGAATTCTGCTCCGGACCAGCGAAGCCGCCAGCCCCACGGACTGGCGGGCATGGGTTGTCGAACTCTCTCCCAAGCGACAACCGCATGAGTAAGCTTCATGATGGCGAGAGGTACAGATAGCGACATGAGTCCATTGGCGCCTCAAATCCCTGACGCCTGGCATCGTAGTGCGACTTCGTCCGCTTTTCGCCGCACCTCAAACCTCTGGATCACACTGAATCTGGACATTGTTGGTGTTGCGTGGTTGCAGAATGAGGTGCGGTGGCTCATCCAGCGCATGGCTGTCCAAACTGGCCGGTAGCGTCAGTGCTTGTAAAGTAGCGTTAATCATTACAATTGACAGCGGCTAAAATCGAGCTCGGCACACAACGCGCCTCGGTTGACCTCACCGCTACGCTCGTATTCAAGGTAATCGCTGCACCGATCGCGCACCGCGATCCACTGATCGACGCGCTCGGTATACCCCTGTGCAAGCTCCCGGCGACTACTCATCGCAATCAACCTCCCCGACAATCTTGTGCAGCCCCGTCATGAAACCACGGGGAAACACCTCCCCCCCAAGCTCGTCTTTCACTTGTCCGGCTTGCGTGACCAACCACCCTTGGCGCTCGATACATTCGTCGGAAGCGGCGAACCGCAGCGCCTTGATCTCGTTATCCGAGACTATGCCCTCGAGCGAACGAAGAAGCTCGACGGAGGGTTTGGCGCTGGCTTCCATCTGCCTGACAGGGCGCTTATCGATCACGACCTCGGCGTGGTTCTTGAGAATGTTGAGCTGGGTACGGTAGCGATTGCGCTCGGCGATGATCTGGCCGAACAGCACCCGCAGGGCGGGATCCGGAATGCGCTCAAGCAGTTGATTGTCCTGAGGCACTCGCCGGGATCGGCTATGGCTGCTGAGGGGCTTTTTGGTAGTGGTCTTGGCTTTCGCCGCCCATGCCTTGACCAGATTGCGGTAGTGCTGGTTAGCGGTCGCCCGGATGGATTCGTAGCCGACCCCGCCGTCTTCCGCCGAAAGTCGACCGATGGTGGTGATCGAAAAGTCGCGTTCGCCGCGTTCGTAGCTGGCGCACAAGGTCGCGTTGAGCTTTTCGAGCGATCGCTGCGTCTTCGTCGTCTTGCCGTCTTTGAGATCCTCAAGAATGACGTCGATATTGATCTCCATCACACCATATCCTTGCTTTCGATAAGCCTTAGGTTGAGGCTCTGCAGAGCCAGCGGAGTTGCCGGGTTCATCTGTTCAATGCCTGCCTCGCGGAGCCCATCTTCGACCAAATATTGCTAAGTCTCGATGTAGTTCGTCGCGATACGGTAGTCTTCTAGCTTGTCGCTCGGATGGGCGATCTTGGCCATTCTGCGAAGCATGGCGTTTCCGACAATTAGTTGCGCGCGGTCGTCCATTTCCATCAGTACAGGCTGATACCCCCTCCGCATCATCATGCGGTTGAGCTGGCGGCTCCGCCTTTCAATTGCCGGAGTCTTCCGAAGTTCATCCTGCAAGTCGGGAAAAGAAGTTCTGCGTCCTCGCAGAGAAGCGACCGGTGCCGCAGCTCAGAACTAGTTTCTATAAAGCGCATGCTCCCCGCCAGGTACTCTTGCGATCCCACGGCAACAATCTTCTGCCCCTCGTCGGTCTCGTCGCACTGGCTCTCAATTTCCATCAAGCGCCGGATCAGGTTGAAACAGGCAATGAAGTCCTTGGCGTACTCATCAGCCTCCAATTTCTGCTTCTCATAGCGACGCTCCAGCACCGTGCTGATGGCCGTCTACATCGCCCTGCCGGGTCGTTTCCGCGACGTCGCGGGACAACTGGCCGCGCCGCTGACCCGGCGCATGATGCCCATCTTCGCGAAGTTTCTTCCCGTGAAGTCCCTGGACAACGCCATCGGCCTGGGCCTGCTCTGGGGCCTGCTGCCCTGCGGCCTGCTCTACACCGTCGTCGCCACCGCCGTGATGCTGGCTGACCCGCTGGCGACCACCGCCATGATCCTGGCCTTCGGCATTGGCACCGTGCCGCTTCTGCTTGGCGGCGGCCTGGTGATGCTGAAATTCCGCTCGGCCATCAACCGCCCGGGCCTGCGCTGGCTGGCGGCATCTTTGCTGGCCCTGACCGGGCTTCTGATCGCAGCCGGCCCCTGGCTGGCGCACGCCATCGACCACCCCTGGATGCAATTTCTTGTCGAGTGCGTCACCTAGAGGCGCCCTTGAAGTGAATTTCACGCAGAGCCGCGGCGTTTCAGAGCGCGCAGCTGGGGTCAAAATCAAAATCTTTTGAACGCAAAGACGCGAAGAAACAAAAAACTGACTACACAGAGGACCACCAAAGACGAAAGAGGATCTTCATCGAAGCAAATTCTCGTTCTGAAACCTGGTGATTTTGATTTTCACTTCGCGTCTTTGCGTCTTTGCGTTTCAAAGGTTTTCTCTTCTCCACGCAATCCACGGCTCTGCGTGAGTCAACGCAAACCCGCTACGACTCCGGATACAGGTGCTGCCACCATTCGGGTTCATCCTTGAGCCAGCGGTCGTACCAGGCCAGGATGCTGTCCCACCAGATGTAGCGCTGTTCCCGGTCGAGGATCCAGTGGTCCTGGCCGGGAAACTCGACCATCTCGACTTCGCGCCCCAGGAGCTTGAGCGCGGTGAACATGTTGTCGCTTTCGCCCACCGGCACGTTGGTGTCGTCCTCGCCGTGGAGCAGGAGCATCGGGGTTTCGATCTTGTCGGCGTTGTAGACCGGGCTTTGCTCGACGTAGAGCTCGCGGTTGTTCCAGGGGAAGCTGCCCTTGCTGGCAATGCCCGAATAGGAATAACCCCACCAGCCCTCGCCCCAGTAGCTGGTCAGCGCACTGATGCCGGCGTGCGAGATCGACGCGGCGAAGATGTCGGTCTTGGTCGCAAGGTGCATGGTCATGAAGCCGCCGTAGCTGGCGCCGATGTTGCCGATCCGATCTTCGCTGACGAAATCGTGGGCCTGGACGAATTGCTGCGTGCCCTCGACGATATCGTCGGCGGCATAGTCGCCCCAGGCGTTGACGTGCCTGGCCGAGAAGTTCTGGCCGTAGCCGATGGCGCCCCTGGGCTGGACAACGTAGATGACATAACCGTTCGCGGCCCAGAGATTGAAAGGGTAGCGGCCGGTGAACTGACGGTTCACGGGCACGGTGCCGCCGTAGTAGTAGACGATCAGGGGGTACTGCTTTTCGGCATCGAAGTCCGGCGGCAGGTAGTAACGACCGTCGATCTCGACGCCGTCGTCGTTGGTGAAGGACCAGTCGCGAACCTCGCCGAACACCACGTCCGGATAGGCCGTCTCGCGCGAATCGACCAGCACCTCGGTTTCGCCGTCGAGGCCGACGCGATGCACGCGCTGCGGCGCGTCGGCATCGCTGCCGCGCGCCACCACCGTCGGCGGCGAGGTGCGTGAGGCGACGAAGGACTCGACGACGCTGAAGCCGCTGTCGACGATGTTCAGCGCCTCGGCATCGCGGTCGTAGTGGACGAGTACCGACTCTTCACCGGAAACCGCCGACAGCAGCAGGTTGCCGTCGGCCAGGCGCTCGATGCCGCTGAAGGCCGGATCGAACGCGCGGCTGAGGCTGACGGCCCGGGTACCGTCGGTCGACAGGCGATAGAGCTGCGTGTCGTAGTCGTTCGGGATCACGTCTTCCGGCGTGGTGTCGCCATCGCCGAAGGACAGGCCGGGCCCGGCCAGCAGCCAATAGCCGTCGTCGGCATAACGGATATCGTTGAACTGGCGCAGGCGGGCGATCTCGCGCTGCTGCCCGTTGTCGAGGTCGATCTCGAACACCCGGGTGAGACCGTGCGGCGGCGCGGCGTAGTCGATCACGTTGTGTGACAGCAGCGCGCGGCCGTCGACGATGTCGTGCAGGTTGACCGAGCGTTCTTCGGCCGTGAGCGCGCGCACGATGGCGCTGTCGACGTCGACCTGGTAGAGCTGGCTCAAGTCGCGGAAACCGGCCCAGCGGTCTTCCAGGGCCCGCAGCCGGCGGCGCTTGTCGGTCTCGGCCTCGTCCTTCTTGACCCAGTTGAACAGGATGGAGCCGGAATCCGGGTGCCAGCGCCAGCTCCCGATGCCCTCGTGCTCGAGCAGCAGGGCGCGTGCCTTTCCGGAGTCGCGCTCGTGCAGCCACAGGCTGTTGCCCGTCTGTACCGCCAGCTTCGAGCCGTCCGGGCTCCAGGCCAGCGCCGCGGGCCGATCGGCGGTCCACTGCCGCACGACGCGATCGGTCTGCAGGTCGCGAATCTCGAGGCGGCGGATTTCGGTGCCGGCCGCTTCGTCGCGGCGCTCGTAGGCCAGGGCCAGGTAGCGCCCGTCGGGCGAGATGGCCAGATCGCCCACGGTCTCGGCATTGGTCAGGCGCTGGGCCGAGACACGGCGCTCGGACCGGGTGTGGGCGGCGGCACGGTCATTCCCGGAACGGCCCTGCCAGGCCACGGAAGGTTCGCCGTCCTCGGTCGAACCTTCGTGCACGATCCAGACGCCATGGCTGCCGTTGCGCAGGTCCAGGGCATGGCCCTCATCGCTGGCATCGACCTTGCGGCCGTCGACGAAGACGACGGCGTTGCGCAGGTCCTCGACCTTGAGGTGACCGCGCACGAAGCGTTCGGTCTCGAGTTGGAACCACCACAGCTGCAGCCGCCGCTCGCTGCCCGTCGATGACGGCGAGACCGCGCCCCACTCGCTGCGCTGACCGAAGGCCGTCACGGCCTCGCCAGGGCGCGGCAGCGCGCCTTCGCCGAGCTGGCCCACCAGGGCCCGGCGCAGATCGTCGGCATGCCCGGCCTTGTCCATGCGTTCAGCATCGACGGGCAGCGGACCGAGTGCCAGCACTTCGTCGACAGCGACCGGCTCGGGCGCTTCTTCCTCGGCCAGGACGAACGAAAATGGGAGCAGGAGGGTGAGGGCGAACAGGCAAGATCGAATCACTGCGGGCTCCGGAATGGGCGTGGATACAGCGACAGAATGTAACAGAAGCGCTGGCCACCGGCGCAGGTGGAGCTTTTTGACGATGATCAATTCGGAATGGCTCCGTCGGGGCTAATCTGGCGCCCGTATCCAGTCAACCACTTGCGGCAAGATCGCCATGTCCGAATTGATGCGCCCCACTTTCGATGCCGAGTTGATCGCCAAGCACGGCGGCGAGGGCCCTCGTTACACCTCCTACCCGACCGCTGTGCAGTTCAGCGAGGATTTCGGCGCGGCCGAGTTCAAAGCGGCCATCGCCGAGAGCAACCGGCTGCCCATCCCGGCCGACCTGTCGGTCTACGTCCATGTCCCTTTCTGTGCCAGCCCCTGCTTCTACTGCGCCTGCAACCGCGTCATCACGCGTTCGAGCACGGCCGGCCAGGAGTTCCTGGTCAACCTGGAGAAGGAGCTGAGACTGGTCGCCCCGCGCTTCGACCGCGACCGCCCGGTGCGCCAGCTGCACCTCGGCGGCGGCACACCGACCTTCCTGCGCAGCGACCAGATTCGCCAGCTCATGGCGCTTTTGCGCACCCATTTCCACTTCGCCGCCGACGCCGAGCTGGGACTGGAAATCGATCCGCGCACGATCGACCCGGCCGGCATCCGCGAACTGCGAAACATCGGCTTCAACCGCATCTCGGTGGGTGTGCAGGATCTCGACCCGGAGGTTCAGAAGGCCGTCAACCGCGTGCACGACACGGCCATGGTCGGCTCGGTCATCGGGGCAGCCCGCGGCGTGGGCTTCGACTCGATCAGCGTGGACCTGATCTACGGCCTGCCGCTGCAGACCACGACCGGCTTTTCGCGCACGGTCGAGTCAATCATCAGCATGAACCCCGACCGCATCTCGCTGTTCAACTACGCCCACCTGCCGCACTTGTTCAAGGCCCAGCGCCAGATCGACATCGAGCAGATGCCCACCCCGGCGACCAAGCTGGCGGTCTTCCGCAACACGCTCGCGCGCCTGCTCGACGCCGGCTACGAGTTCATCGGCATGGACCACTTCGCACGGCCCGAGGACTCGCTGGTCAAGGCCAAGCGGGGCGGCACCATGGTGCGCAACTTCCAGGGCTACTCGACCCACGGCGGGCTGGACCTGATCAGCTTCGGCCCCAGCGCGATCAGCCAGGTCGGCGACAGCTTCGCCCAGAACCACCGCAAGATCGAGGACTGGACGGTATCGCTGATCGAGGGCCACCTGCCGACCGCACGCGGGCTGACCCGCAACACCGACGATCGCATTCGCGCCGACATCATCGAGCGCATCATGTGCAACGGCGAATTGGTCTACCGCGACATCGAGCGTGACTACCAGCTCGTCTTCCGGCGCTATTTCGCCGACGAGCTCGAGCGCCTGAAGCCACTGGCCGAGGACGGGCTGATCGAACTCGGGCCGGACGGCCTGGAGGTCACCCCCAACGGCCTGCTTTTCCTGCGCGCGATCGCGAAGGTCTTCGACGCCTACCTGGCACCCGCCGGGCAAGCGCGCGGCCGCTTCTCACGCATCGTCTAGGACGCATGCCATGCCGTCGAACAGCACCGCACCGGATCTGACCATCAAGGACAACGGCTGCAACGACTGCGTGCTGTTCAGCCTGTGCTTCGCCCAGGACATCAACCCCGACGAGCGCGACCGGCTCAACGGCGTCATCCGGCGCCGCCAGGGCGTGGATCGCAACGCTCACCTGCACCACGGCGGCCAGCCCTCCAGGCAACTGGCCGTCCTGCGCTCGGGCTCGATCAAGGCGTACGAGATTTCGCGCGACGGGGATGAACTGGTCACCGGCTTCTACCTGCCTGGCGATGTCATCGGGCTGGACGCCTTCTCCACCGGCAAGCACGCCGGTTCGGCCGTTGCGCTGGAGGAGTGCCGGCTGTGCGAGATCCCGATCGCGGACTTCCAGAAGATGCTCGGCGAAAGCCAGCGGCTCAACCAGGTCATGCTGCGCCTGCTGGCCGAGGAGATGGCCGAGGCCCGCAAGCTGCTGCTGGTGGTCGGACGGCTGGACGCGCGCACCCGCGTGGCCCTGTTCCTGCTCAGCCTCTCGCGCCGGCTCGAACGCCGTCAGCTCGACCCGGACCTGTTCCGCCTGTCGATGGACCGGCGCGACATCGCCAACTACCTCGGGCTGACCATCGAGACCGTCTCGCGCACCCTGTCAGCCCTGCAGCGCGACGGCGTCATCCACGTGAGAGGCAAGAACGTCCGGATCCTCGATCGCACGGCCCTGGCCGAGCAGGCCCATGTCGAGGAAGCCACCCGGCCGCACGCTGCAGCCGGGTAACCAGATCCACCCTCAGCCGATCGCCTCAGGTTTACCCGGCAATCCGCACCGAAAAGTCAGCTGCTTGTTTCGAACATTCGAATTTCGGTCATTCGAATTTGGCAATTTCAATCTCCGGGCAAGCGCGTCGGCGAGACCAGCTGGCTGAAGAACAGGGCGTTGGCGAACAGCTTCTCGCCGCCGCGCCAGTAGCCGCGGAACAGCGGCTCGTCAGCGATCCGCACCACCGTCCCTTCGCCATGCCGGCTGACGCTGATCGCCGGCGTGCCGGCAAGTTCGTCGCGGTTGGTCTGCGACAGGTAACCGGCGGCCAGGGGTGGGTCGGCATACACGCCGACCTGGGCATAGGCGTTGTCCACCGCCCGGAGGCGGTGCGCGCCCTGGCGGAACAGTACGAGTTCGTCGTTGCTGTAACCCCAGGCCAGTGGGTGGGTCCGATCGAGGTCGACGCGCAGCGCGGTGCCGCCGATCAGCTCGCGGGCCCGGTCCTGGCGGTAGTCGCCGTAGGGTCGGCGTTCGTGCTCGCCCTCGTCTTCGTCGTCCTCGGATACCAGCTGCCATTCGAGCTCCAGTGACTCGACCATCCCGGCCGCCCGACCGAAGGCCAGCAGCGTGCCCCCGCCGCGTACGAACTCGGCGATCCGCGCCTTGACCGAGTCGGACAGGGCGCCATACCAGCCCGGCGGCACGATCAGGTGCGTTTGGTCGTCGAGGTCGCTGCCGCGCAACCGGGCTGCATCGAGCTGCGTGACCGGTTGATCCAGTCGGGTATCGAACCAGTGCCAGACCGCTCCGGCGGCGTAGGCGCTGACGCCGTGACCGGTCAACATGGCGGCTTTGACGGGCTCGAGCACGGGTACGGAAGGCGAACCAAGATCCACGCCGCTGGCGGCCATACCGCGGCCGACCGCGACCACGTCGACGCCGTGCTGCCCGGAAAGCTCGCCCAGCCGGGCCCCGACGGCCCCGACATCCCTCGGCTGGATGCCGGAATGAACGACCAGGCTGCCGCGCGCGAATTCGCGCTCGTCCGCCTCGACCGAGGCCGTCATCGGTTCGGTCAGAACCTGGACCCGATAGCCCTCGTCGAGCAGGTCGGCCAGCAGGGCGTCGGCACGGTACTGGTTCCAGGGCACGAGCCAGGCCAGGGCGTCGGTATCGACCGCGGCCGGTCGATGCCGCGGCGCCTCGGTCAGGGCCGCACCGGTATCGGGCAGCCGCCGGGGGGTGGCCAGCGGCAGGTCGTGGGCCATCGCCATGGGCCAGGCCGATACGTCGTAAAAGGTCTCGACCTCCATCTCGGTGACCGCCTCGAAGACGGATTTCAGCATCAGGTAGGCATCCTGGTCGGCGGGAATCGCCCAGGCCGATCCGGGGGCGAAGCTCCGCCCCTCGATCGAGACCGTCTCTTCGACCGGGCGGACGACGACGTCGTGATTGAGCAGCATGCCGATCAGCGCGTGGGCACGCGCCGGATCGCCGCCGTCGCCGATCAGCCAGCCCGCGCGACCCCAGTCCGCGGCCTGCGCACCGAGCTGCTCGAAAAAGTCCCGCTGGTACTCGACCAGGTCCTCGGCGTGGGCCAGGGCGCCGTCGAGCGTCGAGATGCTGGTGCGGACCTGGTTGGCGACGGTGTCGGCAAAGCGCTTGCGGCCGTAGTCGCTTTCCTGGACCACGCCGCGGCTCGAGCCCTGCTCGAACAGGATACCGATGCCGCCGGTCACGTCGGGGTAGGTCGAGCCCTTGCCGATGTAGAAATCGTCGAAGGACTCGCGCGCATAGAAGGGCTCGCCCGCAGCGTCGAGCTCGCGACCATGGAACTCGGCGATCGCGCCGGTCAATTCCTGGTTGGCGTCGGAGATGAGCGGGTTGGCGCGCTCGGGAATGCCGGGCTGGAAGAAGAAGGTGCTGTTGCGGCCCATCTCGTGGTGGTCGGTGATCACATGGGGCCGCCACTGATGATAGTGACGCAGGCGGTTCTGCGAAACGGGATGGACCACCGGCAGCCAGTCGCGGTTGAGGTCGAACCAGTAGTAGTTGGTACGCCCGTCGGGCCAGCCTTCGGCATGTTCGCGATCATCGGGGTCGGCCGAGGGATGCTGGCCGCGATGCATGTTGACCCAGTGGGCGAAGCGGTCGATGCCGTCGGGATTGATGGCTGGCTCCATGACCAGGATCATCTCGTCGAGCCAGCGCGTCACGCGCTCGTCCTGGCCCGCGGCGAGATACCAGGCCATGACCATCGCGGCGCTCACGCCGGAGGCCTCGTTGCCGTGCACCGAGTAACCCATCCAGACCACCGGCGGCCCCTCGCCTTCGCGGGCGGCGTCGCGGCGGCCGGCGCGGATTTCATCGATATTCGCC
Organism: Wenzhouxiangella indolica; assembly: GCF_042310355.1. Lineage (NCBI taxonomy): Bacteria > Pseudomonadati > Pseudomonadota > Gammaproteobacteria > Chromatiales > Wenzhouxiangellaceae > Wenzhouxiangella > Wenzhouxiangella indolica. The sequence continues at coordinate 53,984 of NZ_JBHJMR010000012.1, forward strand.
AGCCGCTCGGGACTGGCGAAGGTCAGCAGAACCTGTGGGCGCTGGCCGTGGCTGCGACCGATTTCCTCGATCATCACACGGTCGGAGTGCGCTGCCAGGCGCGACAGGTAGTCCACGACCTGGTGGTGACGCGGATGACGCTCGCCGGGTTCGAAGCCGAGCACCTCGGCCGGTGTCGGAATCTCCTCGTCCACGGCCAGGTCATCGGACAGCCCCGGGGCGGCCGGAACCGCCGGCGAGAGCAGGAGAAGGAACGGGATCAGCATCTTTCTTGTCATGGCAAGCGGGTATAGTCTTGAAGTCAGACTGGTAAGCTTAAACGACACCGGACAAGCAAACCGACAAGGAGGCCACATGCAGCTCGAGTCCCGCGATCTGGTCGACCGAACCGCGATCGATCCTCGCTTCGCATTCGCCAAGATGGATCCGCAGTCGCACATGGCGCTGTCGGACAACCTCAGCCCGCACCTGGCCTGGTCCGACGCACCGGCGGGCACCCGCTCGTTCGCGATCGTGTGCATGGACCCCGACGTTCCGGCCGAGGCCGACGACGTCAACCAGGAAGGCAAGACCCTGCCGACCGACATGCCGCGCGTCGACTTCTGCCACTGGGCCATGGTCGACATTCCCACGAGCGTGACCGAACTGGCGACCGGCGAGTGCTGCGACGGAATCACGCCCAAGGGCAAGCAGAACCCGCCGGGGCCCGAAGGCGCCCGCCAGGGCCTGAACGACTACACCAATTTCCTGGCCGGGGATCCGGACATGGCCGGCGACTATTTCGGCTACGACGGCCCCTGCCCGCCCTGGAACGACGAGCGCCTGCACCACTATGCGTTCACGGTCTACGCGCTCGACACGGAGCATCTCGACCTGCCCCGGACATTCACCGGGCACGACGTGGTGAAGGCCCTCGAGGGCCATGTGCTCGGCAAGGCCAGCATCACCGGCACCTACACGCTCAATCCAGGCATGTCGGGCTGAGCGCGTCAATGCCTGCTCAATTCATGAACGGCCCGCGGGCGATCCGCTCATATTCTGAACACGTGCGCGTCTCGTCAGCCGGCAAATGCAGGCTTCAGGGCTTGGCACGACATGTGCATCGTACGGGCATCCCATTTTTGACACACTCGAAGAGGTAGCAAGCCGCCATGGCCGCTGAAGACATCATCAAGCGAATCAAGGACGAAGAGATCGAATTCGTCGACCTGCGTTTCTCCGACACCCTCGGCAAGGAAATGCACATCACCCTGCCGGCCAGCGCGGTCGATGACGAACTGTTCGAGGAAGGCAAGATGTTCGACGGTTCCTCGATCACCGGCTGGAAGGGGATCAGCGAGTCCGACATGGTGATCATGCCGGATACCGAGACCGCCTACGTCGATCCGTTCTCCGAGTACGCCACCCTGAATCTCACCTGCGACATTCTCGAGCCCGAGACCATGCAGGGTTACGGGCGCTGCCCGCGCTCGCTGGCCAAGCGCGCCGAAGCCTTCCTGCAGTCGAGCGGCATCGCCGACCTCGCCTTCTTCGGGCCGGAGCCGGAGTTCTTCGTGTTCGACGACGTGCGCTGGAAGAACGACATTTCGGGCAGCTCCTTCGAGATCGACTCCGAGGAAGCGGCCTGGAACACCAACAAGACCTACGAGGACGGCAACTACGGTCACCGGCCGCGCGTCAAGGGCGGCTACTTCCCCGTGCCCCCGGTGGACGGTCACTCCGATCTGCGCAGCCTGATGTGCGCCACGCTCGAAGCCATCGGCGTTCCGGTCGAGGTGCACCATCACGAAGTCGGAACAGCCGGGCAGTGCGAAATCGGTACGCGCTTCAATACCCTGGTGCGCAAGGCCGACGAGATGCAGATGCTCAAGTACGTCGTGCACAACGTCGCCCACCGCCACGGGCGCACGGCCACCTTCATGCCCAAGCCCCTGGTCGGCGACAACGGTTCGGGCATGCACGTCCATCAGTCGATCTCCAAGGGCGGCACCAACCTGTTCGCCGGCGACGGCTATGGGGGCTTGAGCGAAACGGCCCTCCACTACATCGGCGGCATCTTCAAGCACGCGCGCGCCATCAACGCCTTCGCCAACTCGACCACCAACAGCTACAAGCGCCTGGTACCGGGCTTCGAGGCGCCGGTGCTGCTGGCCTACTCGGCGCGCAACCGCTCGGCCTCCTGCCGTGTGCCCTGGGTCGGCACCGACAAGGCTCGCCGCATCGAGATCCGCTTCGGCGACGCCGCCGGCAACCCCTACCTGACCTTCGCCGCCATGCTGATGGCCGGCCTCGACGGGGTGATCAACAAGATCGACCCGGGCGCACCGATGGACAAGGATCTCTACGACCTGCCGCCGGAAGAAGAACGCGATATTCCGCGCGTGTGCCATGCCCTCGACCAGGCACTGGACGCGCTCGACGCCGACCGCGACTTCCTCAAGGCCGGCGACGTGTTCACCGACGACCTCATCGACGGCTACATCAAGCTGAAGATGAACGAGGTGACGCGCTTCAGGATGTCGACTCACCCGGTGGAGTTCGACATGTACTACTCGAGCTGATCCCCGGCGCCGATTGCGGGCCGCCACCGGCGGTCCGCATTCCGCTACCGGCAAGCAACACCTGTCCATTGCCGCGGCGCTCTCCTACAATACCGGTCAGACTGCCGGGCAATCGAGGTGCCATCATGAACAAGTCGTCGATCATTCTTGCCGCGCTCCTGGCGCTGCTGGTTCTGCCGGCCGGCGCACAGGAGATCTACCGCGTCGTTGACGAGAACGGCAACGTGACCTATACCGACCAGAAGCCCGACGGCGACGTCGACCCCGTCGACCTGCCCGAGCTGAATGTGCTCGAGGGAGACGACGAATCAATCCCCGGAATCGAAAGCGAGGCTGCGCCGACCCGGGGAGAGGCCCAGCCGATGAATTTCCGAATCGAGCGACCGGCCGATGGCGCCACCCTGACGCCCGAGGGAGACAGCATCGATATCACGATGGGTATCGATATCGACGTGCCGCCCACCGCCCGGATCACCCTGGTCCTCGACGGCGAGGAACTGGCGCCCGTGCGGTCCCTGGAGACCAGCATTCCGACGCCGGCACCCGGCGAGCATCGACTCTTTGCCCGCCTCGAGACACCCTCGGGCCGTGCCCTGGGCACCACGGATCCGGTCACCTTTACGACGGTTGCCGCCGGCGGCGACTGAATGCGGCCATTCGACCCGGATGAACTGGCAACCGGCCTGCTCCGGGTCGACGCCGACGGACGAATCGAGTGGTTCAACCGATCGGCCAACGCCCTGCTGTCGCCGCCCGGCAGCAACCTGAAACAGCAGCGCATTCAGCAGATTTCCCCGGCCCTGGGCGAATGGGTCGGCCAGGTCCGCCAGCGGGGGCGTTCGCTGCACGCGCCCGAAGCGCTGCTCGAAGACGCCACGACGATCGTCGACGCCTACCTGCACCGCCTCGAGGATTCGATCCTGATCGAGCTGCACCCCATCGCCGAGCGCGTCCGCCAGCGCGAGATGGCCGAACGGGCCGACCGCCAGCAGGCGCTGTCGCAGATGACCCGCCGACTGGCCCACGAACTGCGCAACCCGCTGGCCGGGGTACGCGGCGCGGCCCAGCTGATTGCCGCGCGCGGGCGTGACGAGGTCTCGGGCCGGCATGCGGCCATGATCCAGCGAGAGGTCGACCGCATCACTGCCCTGATCGAACGATTTGCCGGCAACGGCGAAAGCCGCCACGTGCCGGTCAACCTGCATCGCGTGCTGGCCGACGCGGCCGAACTGGTGACCGCCGAGCAGCACGGCGCATTGCGCATCGAGCGCGATTTCGATCCCAGCATCCCGGATCTTTCGGCCGACGAGGGCCAACTACACCAATTGTTTCTGAACCTGCTGCGCAACGCTGCCCAGGCCGGCGCGAAATGCATCCGCCTGAGCTCCCGCATCGAGCACAATTCGCCCCTGCTCGACCGCCCCGGGGGACAGGCCGCGCGAATCGACATCGACGACGACGGCGCCGGCGTGACCGAGGACCTGCGCGAAAGACTCTTCCTGCCGCTGGTCTCGGGCCGCGACCAGGGTTCGGGCTTCGGCCTGGCCATCGTCCAGCAGATCGCCCGCGGCCACGGCGGCCTGGTCGAGTACCAGCCCCTGGGCGGCGGCAGCCGCTTCCGCGTCCGCCTGCCGCTGGAGCCTGACGCGCCATCCGCAGACCGGGAAGACCGCGATGCCTGAACGAATCTGGATCATCGACGACGACCCGGCCATCCGCTACGTGCTGGAGGAATACTTCAGCAGCCAGCACATGCAGGCGCGAAGCTTCGCGGCCGGCGCCGACCTGAACGCGGCACTCGACGACGACACGCCCGACCTGGTCATGGCCGACGTGCGCCTGGACGGCGAAAGCGGCCTGGACGTCATGCAGGGGCTGCGCAAGCGCTACCCCGAGTTGCCGGTCATCGTCATGACCGCATACTCCGACCTGGACTCGGCCGTGCGCGCGTTCCGCGGCGGGGCCTTCGAGTTCCTGGCCAAGCCCTTCGACCTCGACGAGGTGGGCAAACTCGTCACCAAGGCGCTCAGGCGCGCGCCCGGGCGCGTCGAGCCCCCGGCCGCCGCGACCGAGCTGATCGGCTCATCGCCGGCCTTTCAACACCTGGTGCGCATGATCGGGCGCCTGTCGGCCAGCGACGTGCCGGTTCTGATCACCGGCGAGACCGGTACCGGCAAGGAACTGGTCGCCCGGGCCCTGCACCGTCACTCACCGCGCGCCGCACGACCCTTCGTGGCAATCAACACCGCCGCCATTCCCGAGGACCTGCTGGAATCCGAACTGTTCGGCCACGAGAAGGGCGCGTTTACCGGCGCCGAAGGTCGCCGTCCGGGCCGCTTCGAACAGGCCCAGGGCGGCACCCTGTTTCTCGACGAGATCGGCGACATGCCGCTCAAGCTCCAGACGCGACTCCTGCGGGTGCTCGCCGAGGGCGAGTACTACCGCCTGGGCGGCCACGACCTGATCCGCGCCGACGTACGCGTACTCACCGCCACGCACCGCGATCTTTCCGAGCTGGTCGACAAGGGGCGTTTCCGGGCCGACCTCTACCACCGGCTCAAGGTCATCGAGCTGAAGGTGCCGCCCTTGCGTGAACGCCGCGAGGACATTGCCGCACTGGCCGGGCACTTCCTGCGCGAGGCGGCCGCGGAGTTCAACCTGCCCGAACGAAGCGCCGACGACGCCCTGATGCAGCAGCTTCGCGCCCTGCCCTGGCCGGGCAACGTGCGCGAACTCAGGCACCTGTGCCAGTCCATGGCCGCGCTCGCCCCCGGCGAGGTGATCGGTACCGACGACCTGCCCGAGGAATACCGCCTGGCTCGGGGCGATGCGCGAGGCGCGGCGCCGAGCTGGACAGGCCAGATGGAGGCCGCGGTTCGTCAAGCGCTGGCCGGCGACGAGGACAACCTCCATGCGAAATTCCAGGGGCAGTTCGAAGCGACCCTGGCGAACACCGCCGTGGCCGCCTGCGACGGCAACCAGTCCGAGGCGGCGCGGCGACTTGGCATCAGCCGCAATACGCTGGCGAGGATGTTGAAGGGGTAGGGTTCGGGACTCGGGACTCGGGACTCGGGACTCGGGACTCGCGGCATCAAAGGTCGGTGTTGCAGCCGCGACCTACGCAGGCTTCCCCCGAACAGCGACAGATGACACCCTTGGTTCTCCGAGCCGTATTCGGTAAGGTTTACACGCGGTTCCCAAATGCAATCGGGGGCAGGAAGCGCGGCAAAACCCACACGGAAGAAATCGACAAATGCCTGGATCAATCCACTCGGGCCACGGCCTGCTTGCACTGCCGCTGTTGTTGCTCCTCGCCAGCTGCAGCACCATTCCGGCCGAGGAGCGCTTCAGCGACATCGCGATGTATCGCAATGCCCCGGACTGCCCGCACGAGGTGCTGGACCGCGTGCGCGTCACCGACGGCCACGACCCGATCTTCGGTCAGAGCCGGGAGTGGGCCATGACGGCCAGCCTGGAACACTCCGAGGCGAACCTGCGCGAAGAGGCCGCCGCGCTGGGCGCCGATGCCGTGGTCGTCACCCAACGACGCCTGTCGACCGACGACGAGGGCGAATACAGCCATATCGAACTGCGGGGGCTGGCGATTACCGAATGCAGGGAGTGATGCCTTCCCGTTGTCAGTCCACCTCGAGCCAGAACGTCACCGGCCCGTCGTTGATCAGGGCGACCTGCATGTCGGCGCCGAAGCGTCCGAAAGCGCTGTCGGGCCAGTCGTGTTTAACCTGTTCGACCAGGACCTCGAACATTGCCTCTCCCTCGGCCGGCGGCGCCGCCGGCGTGAAGCTGGGGCGATTGCCCGAGCCGGTATCGGCGGCCAGGGTGAACTGCGGCACGACCAGCAGGCCACCGCCGGCAGCGCGCAGGCTGACGTTCATCCGTCCCTGATCGTCGGAAAAGACCCGGTAGTTGAGCAGCCGCTCGACGAAACGCGGAATGCGCTCGGGGCGGTCGCCCCGGCGAAAGCCCGCCAGCACCAGCAGGCCGGGCCCGATGCGGCCCACCGTCTCGCCGCCGATGGACACGGAGGCTTCGCTGACGCGCTGGATCAGGCCAATCATGCCGCGGACAATGCGCCCGACCGAATCAGCCGCAGTACGATGACAGATCCCCCGCGCCGGCTTGCTCTCGAGATTCCGTCCGCAGCCAGATGCCCTGGCTCTGACCGTTCATCTCGGTGACCGTGCAGCGGTAGGTCAGCACCTGCGTGCGCTGGCAGTTCGCATCGGTGGCGCGAGCCGTCCATTCGGCACCCGGACGCAGTCCGGAGCAGGTTGCTTCGGCAGCCAGGTCGAGCTCGGGTGATGCCCGCCAGCGCTCGAGTTGCGAGGCGATATCACTCACGAAGTCTTCGAATCCCGCCGGGTCGTTCTGCGCTGTCTCGGAGATGTTGTAAGGCACTTCGATACTGGCCGACGTGCGGTTCGCCCGCCGCTCTTCCCCGGTCTGGTCGAAGGGCAGGCCCGCCATGGCATCTTCGTCCACGTACATCTCGCCGTCTTCGATCAGCGTCAGCCTGAAGTCCACCGCCAGACCGCGATGCAGCGGTTGGCCGCTCGCCACGATGCCCCGGACGAGATCCGCCGGCGCCAGGTCACCGGCAAAGCCGCCGGGCCAGCCGGCCCCGCTCTGCGCCGTGGCCGGGGAAGATAACAACGCACCCGCCAACAGGCCCGTGCCAATCAGGATGGTCTTCATGAGCAAGCTCCTCCGCGGGGTCCCCGCTGTCCTTTCTCATCAGTACGGCTGAACGCAACCTACTGCCGCTCAATTAATAAAATACACTATCGGATCGGCCCGCACGATCGTGCCGACCCGCTCGCCGAACGGCACCCCTGATCGCAGACTGGACACCGAAGAACCGATGACCGAACACCTCGCCGTTTCCCTGCTGCGACTGCTGTCCTGGCTGCCGCTGGGCCTACTGCACCGATTGGCCGTGCCGCTGGCCTGGGTGGCCCGCTTCATGCCCTGGCGCGGCCACGCGGTGATTCGCACCAACCTGGCCATGTGCTTTCCCGAGCTCGACGAGTCCGGGCGCGAGCGGCTCTACCGCCGGCACCTGGTCGAGATGATGCGCCTGGTGCTCGAGTCCGGAGCAGTCTGGTACTGGCCGGCCGGGCGACTCGAGCGCCATGTCGTCCAGGTCGACGGCTGGGAATCGGTCGCCCGGGCAGCCCGCCAGGGCAAGGGCATCCTGATGGTCGGCGCCCATATCGGCAACTGGGAGATTCTGCCGCTGTGGCTGTCGCTGCGGGGTCCGATCACGGCGCTCTACAAGGCGCCCAGGCAAGCCGGTTTCGATCAACGCGTGACGCAAAGTCGCGAGCGCTTCGGTGCCCGCCTGGTCGCCAGCGGTAGTCCCGCCATGCGCCGGCTGATCGCGGGCCTCAGGCGCGGCGAGACGATCGGGCTGCTCGCCGACCAGCAGCCCAAGCAGGGCGAGGGCGTGTTCGTGGACTTCTTCGGCCGCCCCGCGCTGACCATGACCCTGGTCAATCGCCTGGCCCGCCGCACCGGCTGCGCGGTCATATTTGCCAGCGCCGAGCGCCTTCCGGCGGCCCGCGGCTGGCACCTGCGCTTCGAACCGGCCGATGAGGCCATCGCCGACGAGCGCCCGACCGACGGCATCGCCGTCATGCACCGCTGGCTCGAACGCGAGATCCGGCGAAACCCGGCCCAGTACCTGTGGAGCTACAAGCGCTTCAGCCGCCAGCCCGACGACCGGCCCTCGCCCTACCCGGGCAGGAAGAAGAAGTGAGCCGGGCGATCAGTCCAGGCGCTTGAGAAAGACCGTCATGACCTTCTCGGCCTGCTTGTCGCCGTTGGCCCGGGCGGCATCCAGGCCTTTCTCCCAGGCCGTTGCCGCGGCTTCCGGCCGGCCCGCCTCCTTGAGCGCCCGGCCCAGCTCTTGCCAGGCCATGGTCTGCTCCGGTTCGTGGCCCGTGGCGACCTCCAGGTGTTCGATGGCCCGCGGCAGCTCGCCGCGCTCGAGTCGCGCCTGCCCGGCCGCCAGCCGCGACTCGTAGCTGTCGCGGCCCTGGTCGATGAGTTTTTCGATAGCTTCAGGATCCATGGCACAAGGATATCTGAATTGCCCGGGCCGCGAAGACTTGTCAGTGAACAGGGTTCTCGAAAAGCGCGCTTTCAGTGCTTCCAGTAAGTCGGGGTGAGGAGGACGAGTATGGTAAAGATCTCCAGCCGGCCGAGCAGCATGGCGAAGCTCATCAACCACTTGGTGGCGTCGGCCAGCCCGCCGTAGTTGGCGCCGGCTTGACCGAGTGCCGGACCGAGGTTGTTGAGCGAGGAGAAGACGATCGAGACGGCGGTGACCAGGTCATGCTCGATGCCGGAAACAATCAGGGTCAGCACAACTACGCACAAGATGTAGAGCGAGACGAAGCCCCAGACCGCGTTGGCCACCTCGGGATTGAGGGTGCGACCGCCGAGCTTGAGTGGAACGACGGATCGCGGATGCACCAGGCGCTTGAGTTCGCGGATACCCTGCTTGGTCAGCAAGTAGACGCGGATGATCTTGAAGCCGCCCGTGGTCGCGCCGGCGCAGCCACCCAGGGCGCTGACCAGCAACAACAGAAGGGGCAAGGTGCCCGGCCAGGTATAGACCTCGGCCGTGGCGAAGCCGGTCGTGGTCATGTAGGACACGGACTGGAAGACGGCGTGGCGCAGCGAATCCCAGAAACTGGAATACACATCCTGCTGCCACAGGAGCAGCGTGGCAAGGGCAGAAATGATCAACAGCAGCAGCACGAAGAGTTTCAGTTCGGGATCGCGCAAGTAGACCTGGGCCGTCGCACGACGCAGGGCCAGATAGTGCAACCCGAAATTGAGGCTGGCGATGAATACGAAGAACACGACCAGCCAATCGATGAGCGCGCTGTCAAAGTGACCGATCGAGGCATCGTGGGTCGAAAACCCGGCCGTGGCGATGGTGGAAAAACTGTGCCCCACGGCATCGAAGAGCGACATGCCCGCCGCCCAGTAGGCTGCCGCGCACAGGATGGTCAGGCCGATATAAATCAGCCACAGGGCCTTTGCGGTCTCGGCAATGCGCGGCGTCAAACGGCTTTCCTTGACGGGCCCGGTGACCTCGGCCTTGTAGACCTGCATGCCGCCGATACGCAGCATGGGCAGGATCGCCACGGCCAGGACGATGATGCCCAGCCCGCCCATCCACTGCAGCTGCTGGCGATACCACAGGATCGAGGTGGGCATGTCGTCCAGGCCGGTAAAGACGGTCGCGCCCGTGGTGGTGATGCCCGAGGTGGACTCGAATACCGCGTCGGCGACGGAAGCGTCAATCGCCAGCACGAACGGCAGGGCACCCGCCAGGCACACCGCCCCCCAGCAGGCGACGACGACCAGGAAGCCGTCGCGAATACGCAGCTCGCGCCGGGAATGCCGCACGGGCAGGTACAGGCCCACGCCGACGGCGGCAATACTGAAAAGGCTTATCGAAAACGCTGACAGCGTGCCATCGTCGGAAAAGAACGCAAACAGCATCGGCGGCAGGAAGCCGAGGCTGAGAAAGATCAGGAGAACCCCGACGACGCGCTGAACCGGTGCGTAGGCGCTGATCTGCATGGTCTATGGTTAGACGAACATGGCTTCGACGGCGAACAGTCGTTCCACCCGCTTGATGGAACGCTGATCGGCCACGAACAGGATGACGTGATCGTCGGTCTCGATGACCACGTCGTGGTGAGCGATGATCACTTCGTCGCCTCGGATGATGCCGCCGATGGTCGTTGCCGGCGGCAAGTCGATCTCCTCGATGCGCTTGCCGACGACTCGGGACTGGCCGGATGTACCGTGGGCGACCGCCTCGATCGCCTCGGCCGCGCCGCGCCTGAGCGAGTGAACGCGCACCATGTGGCCCTTTCGGATATGCGTGAGCAGCGCGCCGATGGTGATCTGCTGCGGGCTGACGGCCACATCGATTCGGTCGGACTCGACCAGGTCGACGTAGGCCGGGCGGTTGATCAGGGTGATGACCTTGTCGGCGCCCATGCGCTTGGCCAGCATCGACGACAGGATATTGGCCTCGTCGTCGTTGGTCAGTGCGCAGTAAACGTCGGTCTCGTCGATGCCCTCTTCGTGCAGCAGGTCCTCGTCGGCGCAGTCGCCGACCAGCACGATCGCGGTGTCGAGATCCTCGGCGATGCGCTCGGCGCGCACCGGGTCGCGCTCGATCAGCTTGACGTGGTGACTGCGCTCGAGCCGGCGCGCGAGGCTGGCGCCGATGTTGCCGCCGCCGGCGAGCAGGATGCGGTGGCCGGGTTCGCTCATGCGCCGAAGCTCGCGCATGACCACGGGAATATCGTCTCTGGCAGCCAGGAAGAAGACCGTGTCGTCGACCTCGATGACGGTGTCGCCCTCGGGAATGATCGGCTCGTCGTTGCGGAAGATGGCAGCCACGCGTGCGTCGACGTTGCTGGGCAGCTTCTCGCGCAGCGCGCGCAGCTCGTGGCCGACCAGCGGGCCGTCGTGGAAGGCGCGCGTGCCGACGAGCTGGGCGCGGCCGTCGGCGAAGTCCAGCACCTGCAGGGCGCCCGGGTAGTCGATCAGACGCTGAATATGGTCGGTGACAAGCCCTTCCGGGCTGATCAGCACATCGATCGGCGTGCTCTCACGGTTGAACAGCTCGGGGTGCGCCAGGTAGTCGGCGGCGCGCACGCGCGCGACCTTGGTGGGCGTGTTGAACAGCGAATAGGCCACCTGGCAGGCGACCATGTTGGTCTCATCGGAGTTGGTCAGGGCGATCAGCAGGTCGGCATCCTCGATGCCGGCGCGGATCAGGGTCTCGGGATGAGCGGCGTGACCGAGCACCGTGCGGATATCGAGCTTTTCCTGCAGCTCGCGCAAGCGTTCGGGGTCGGTATCGACCACGGTGATGTCGAAGTCCTCGGCCGACAGGCTGCGGGCCATGCCCGTGCCCACCTGCCCTGCGCCGAGAATGATGATCTGCATGACTAAGCCTCGTCAGAACTGTTTGGGATCGATGCCCAGCTGCTTGAGCTTGCGGTAGAGATGGGTGCGCTCCATCTCGACGATTTCGGCCAGCTTGCCCACGCTGCCTTCCACCGACTGCAGCTTGAAGGTCAGGTACTGGCGCTCGAATTCCTCGCGCGCTTCGCGCAAGGGCATGTTGAAAAGCGCCGGCATCTTGCGGTCGCCGACCGTCTCGCCGGTATCGGACTGGGCCAGGGCTTCCTCGACCTCGGCCACGGTCACCTCCTCGCCGCCGCCGAGCACCAGCAGGCGCTGGACCAGGTTCCTGAGTTCCCGCAGGTTACCCGGCCAGTGGTACTGGCGCAGCCGGTTCTGCACGGCCACGGGAAAATGCCGGTAGGGCGTGCCGTCGCGCCCGGGATAATACTCGGCGTAGAAGCGCACCAGGTCGGGTACGTCTTCCTGGCGCTCGCGCAGCGGCGGGACCTCCAGCGGCAGGACGTTGAGCTGGTAGAACAGGGACTCGTCGAAGCGCCCCTCGCGCACCAGCTTCTCCAGCGGCTGGCTGGTTCCGGCGATCAGCCGCAGGTCGAGCTCGCTGCTGTCGTTCTGCTCGGGGTCGATCCGCCCCGACTCGATCACTTTCAGCAGCGCGGTCTGGGCGCCACGGTCGAGGCGCGACACATCGTCGATGAACAACACGCCGCCCTGGGCCTCGAGCAGCAGCCCGGCACCGCCGCCGTCACCAACGAGCATGTTCCGGAACGAGGTGCTCTCGACGCGCGTGGCGGCGCTCACGAAAGGCCCTTCGCTGCGCGCAGAATGGGCGTGAATCCAGCGCGCGGCCTCCTGCTTGCCGACCCCGGGTTCGCCCGCGATCAGCACCGGGGCCTCGTGCTGGGCCACGCGCTCGAGGCGCTGACGCAGTTGCTGCACGACCGCCGAACGCCCCATCGGTTCGAGAACCGCCGGCTGGCTACGCTTGAGCCCCTCGTTCTCACGCCTGAGACGGCCGGCTTCGAGCGCGTTCTCGATCGTGACCATCAAGCGCGCGATCGACACCGGCTTCTCGACGAAATCGAACGCTCCCAGGCGGGTCGCTTCCACGGCCGTTTCCACCGAACCATGACCGGATATCATCACCACCGGGCACTTGAGGACATCGGCGTCGCGCCATTCGCGCAGCAGGCTGATGCCGTCGGTGTCGGGCATCCACACATCCAGCAGAATCAGATCGGGCGTGGCCTCGCGCAGGCGCTCGCGCGCCTCGGCGGCATTTCCGGCCAGGGCGATCTCGTGACCTTCGTCGCGGAGAATCTCGCCGATCATCTCGCGGATGTCGGGCTCGTCGTCGACGATCAGGATGCGTGTGTTGCTCATTGGATCATTTTCGCACCGATTGGGGCCCGAGAGGATACCCCAGCAAGCCGGCCGTCATCCCGACGGCAACCAGATCCGGACCTCCGCACCCCCGGCGTCGATATTGTTGACCCCGATGACGCCGCCGTGGTCCTCGACGATGCGCCGCACGATCGCCAGGCCGAGACCGGAACCGCGCGGCTTGGTCGTGACGTATGGCTCGAAGATGCGCGAGAGCACTTCGCCGGAAAAACCGGGGCCGTTGTCGTGCAGGATCATTTCCACGCCCTCGAGCCCGTCGCGGGCAACGCCCTCGAGCGAAATCCGGATGTCGGGTTGGCCCTGCGGGTGTGCCTCCTGGGCGTTGCGCACCAGGTTGATCAACAGCTGGCGCAGTTGACCGGGGTCGGCCATCACAGACAGCGGCGATTCGGGCACCGCCAGCACGAAGTGAATCGGGATATCGCCGCTGCCGTACAGGTCCACCACCTCGCGGATGATGCGCGCCGGATCGACCCGCTCGGCCTTCAAGCGTGCGGGCCGCGCGTAATCGCCGAAGCTGTCGACCAGGCGCCTCAGCGCGTCGACCTGTGCCCGGATGGTCGAGGTCGCCCGCGTCAGCAGTTCGCGCTGCGGCGCCTCGAGGACGGGTTCGAGCTTCCAGGCCAGGCGCTCGGCGGCCAGCTGGATCGGCGTCAGGGGATTCTTGACCTCGTGCGCCAGTCGCCGCGCAACTTCGGCCCAGGCCGCTTCGCGCTGGGCCTGGTCGAGCACGGTGACATCGTCGAAAACCACCACGTGACCACCGGTCTCGGCCGGCAGATCCGAGCCCCGGCAGACGAGCACCAGCGGCTGCTCGGGTGGGCCGAGCTTGATCTCCTGGCGCCAGTCGGTCCCGGGCGCGGCATGGCGATCGACAATCAGGTCGATCAGCGGGGCGAGCTCCGGGCGCCGCGCGGCCAGCTCGACCAGCCGGAGGCCACTGTCCTGGTCCGGATCCAGGTCGAGAATTCGCGAGGCCGAATCGTTGAAGGCACTGATGCAGTCATCGCCGTCGATGGCCAGCACGCCGGCCGACAGACGCCCCAGGACAATCTCCAGGTAACGGCGCTGGGCCTCGAGCTGCTGCCGGCTGCTGGCCAGCTCGCGGGTCATGGTATTGAACGAGCGCACCAGAAAGCCCAGTTCGTCGCGACTGGTCACTTCCAGGTCGCGCGGGAAACGGCCGGCCGCGAGTTCCTCGGTGGCCTGGGCCAGCTCGCGAATCGGCTGGGTCAGCCGGCGGGCGGCGTTGAAGCCCAGCAGCATGGCCAGCAGAACGGTCAGCAGGAGCACCAGCGACAGGATCAGCACCAGGCTCTGCTGCAGCCGCACGCGCAGGTAGGTGACGTTCTGGTAACGGTGATAGGCGGATTCGATGCGACCGGCCAGCTCGCCGAACTCCGATGGCAAGGGATAGATGGCCTGCAGAAGCAGGGCATCCCCGCCGAGCGTCGAGCTGCCCAGATTGCGCAGCACCCGGATGAGGATGCCGTCCTCGCCCGGCTCGGCGGCGGCGTACTCCTCGTCCTGCAGCGCCTGGCTGAGGGCGAAATCTCCGGGGCGTTCGGACACGATCCGACCGGGTTCGATGCTGGCGCTGACCGTCGCCGAGCCGGAGGCATCCAGCACCGCCAGTTCGGTCGGACCGGCGCTCGACACCTGCCTGAGCAGCTGGCGGAAGAGCCGATCCTCGTCGCCGGTATCGAGTTGCTGGGCGAGGCGCCGGATCTCGTCGCGCACGTCGCGCGTTCTCAACTCCAGGAACATCTGACCGAGCTCGATCGAATCGGCCAGGGCCTGCTCGGCGCGGGTATCCATCCAGCCGTCGATGGTGTCACTGAGAAACTGGATGGCGAACAGGTAGAGGATGACCACCGGCGGCAGGGTCAGGGCGACGAAGACCGCCACCAGCCGCGCGGTAAGGCGCGCCCCCGGCTCCCCGGCCTTCAGGCGCCGGAACAGCCGCACGGCCCGGCCGACGATGATGCCCAGCAGCACCAGGACGGCCACGCCGGTCAACGCGAAGATCCACTGGGCCAGGCGGCCGAGTTGCGTGGCCTCCTGCTCGACCGTAGAGACCAGGTAGAGGGCGGCGAGCAGCAGCATCAGCACCGCCACGATGGGGATCGCGCGCAGCACGCGCAGCCGACCGCGCTTGCCGATCACCGGTCGTCTCCCTGCCCGGGGCGCCGACGCTCCGGCGGCGACTCCAGCGTCTGCCAGTCGCTGTCGAGGCGCCACTGCGGCTCGAACCAGGTCGGCAGCCGCATCGGTGAGGGCAAGCGGGTCCGGTCGAGTTGGATGCGGGCGCGCACCAGCGACACGGTCTCGTCGGGTGCCAGCGGTATGTCCCAGCTGCGCCGTTCGCGCAGGGCACGCACGAGCATGTTCAGGCGCGGAAAGGTGGCGCGCGTGTCGTTGTGGAGATCATCCAGCTCGTAATGGCGGCTGAGGGGAAGATAGCTGATCCGGAAGCGATGCCGGCGACGCTCATCCACCACGGGCAGCCAGACGCGGCCCGACGAGGCACGCAGCGCCACCAGGAAGGTCACGCTGACGCCGCGATCGAGTGCCTCGAGCATGGCCGGGCTGGGATCGAGATCGACGCCGGCAACGAAGTCCAGTCCCTCGTCGGTCCAGACCAGCTCGGGGCGAATGAACCCGACGTGTCCCTCAGTCTCCCGGTCGCTCCGACAGGCGGCGAGCGGCAAGGTAATAAAAACCATCGCAGCCATGCTCGCCAGGCAGAATCTGGCGGCCCGGCCTGGCCGGCCGACCGGGCAAGTCGGTGTTGTCGATCCCACGGGCATCTGCATGGCGCTCCAGAAAGGCACGGGCCTGTTCGTCGTTCTCGACCCGCAACAGCGAACAGGTGGCGTAGACAAGGATACCGCCCGGCTCGAGCAGCGACCACAGCGCGTCGAGAATCGCGCGCTGCAAGGCGGCGAGCCGCTCGATGTCGTCGGCCCGGCGCAGCCAACGAATATCGGGGTGGCGTCGAATGACACCGGTGGCCGAACACGGCGCATCGACCAGTATTCGATCGAAACGCCGCCCGTCCCACCAGTCCCCGGGCCGGGCGGCGTCACCTTCGATCAGGCGGGCCGACAGGCCCAAGCGGTCGAGCCCGCTGCCGACCCGCGCCAGTCGCCCGGCGTCGAGGTCCAGCGCCGTCAGCTCGACGTCGGCGCGTTCGAGCACATGCGCCGACTTGCCGCCGGGGGCGGCGCAGGCGTCGAGCACCCGCTGCCCATCCTCGAGCCCGAGATACTCGACCACCAGCTGGGCGGCGCCGTCCTGGATCGAGACCAGGCCCTCGTCGAAGCCCGGCAGGCGACTGACCGCCATGCGTTCGTCCAGCACGAGCGCATCGGGAAAGCCGTCGACCCCACGCGCGTCGATACCCGCCCCGGAGAGCTTGTCCCGGTAATCATCGCGCGCGATCCGGCGCCGGTTTACGCGCAGCCACAGCGGCGGCGGCCGATTGCCAGCGTCGAGTATTGCCGCGGCATCCGCGCCGCGCTCTTGCTCGATCGCCATGATCAGCCAGCCCGGGTAGCCGAACCGGACGACGGCCGAGTCCGGCAACCGGGCCAGCAGATCGCCTCGCCGGCGAATGAAATTGCGCAGCACCGCGTTGACCAGGCCGGTCATTCGCTGCCCGCTCAACTCGCGGGCCGCTGCCACCGCCGCGTGGACCACGGCGTGATCGGGCTCGCGATCATCGCGCAGCTCGTGCAGGGCAACCGCGAGCAGGAAGTGCAGGCCGCGGTTGCGGCCCTTCAGCGGCTTGTCGACCAGCTGTCCGATCAACCAGTCGAGCGCCGGCCAATCGCGCAAGACCCCGTGGCAGAGGCGGCGGGCCAGCGCCCGGTCTCGCGATTGCTCCAGCGCTTCGATCAGCGGCGCGAGCGCGGCATCGAGAGACCGCCCTCCGTCGAGCACGGCCAGTAGCGCGCGCGCGGCCTGGCGCCGCGGCAGCGCACCATCATCCGTCATCGGAACCCCGAAGCATCACGCCCTCACACCTTGCCGCGCCGCGCATTGAACCAGTCGCGCGCGGCAACCGGCTTGCGCCCCGGACCCTGCAGCCGCGAAATCTCGAGCACGCCTTCGCCGCAGCCCACGGCCACCACTTCGGGCCCGCGCTCGGCCAGCAGTTCACCGGGCAAGGCCCGGCCCTCGGCGGCTCGCGCCCGGTGGATGCGCCAGGTCGCACCCGCGATCTCGCCGAAGGCCACCGGCCAGGGGTGATAGGCGCGCACCATGCGTGCCAGTTCGCCGGCGGGCAGGTTCCAGTCCAGGTGGGCATCGGCCTTGTCGATCAGGGGCGCGTGGGTGGCACGCGCCTCGTCCTGCGCGCGCGCCGGCGGCAGACTGCCCGCGTCGAGCCGCCCGAGTGCGTCGATGAGCAGCTCGGCCGACAGCTCGGCGAGGCGATCGTGCAGCTCGCCCGCCGTTTCGTCGCGACCGACGGGCGTCGAGCGCTGGTCGATCACCGGTCCGGTATCCAGGCCGGCGTCCATCTGCATCAGGGAGACCCCGGTTTCGGAATCGCCGGCGAGGATGGCCTGGTTGATCGGGCTCGCGCCCCGCCAGCGCGGCAGGAGGGAGGCATGCAGGTTCCAGCAACCATGGGCCGGCAGGTCGAGCACCGCACGAGGCAGCAGCAAGCCGTAGGCGGCGGTCACCAGCAGGTCCGGCCGGCACTGGGCCAGGGCGGCCTGTGCGTCGGCCTGCTTGAGCGTGCGCGGCTGCAGCACGTCGATCCCGGCATCCACCGCCAGTTGCTTGACCGGCCCGAATCGCAGCTTCCTGCCGCGGCCGACGCCGCGGTCGGGCTGCGTCATCACGGCAACCGGGCGCCAGGCCGCGCTTTCGACCAGGGCCCGGAGCGCCGGCACCGCAAACGCCGGCGTGCCGGCAAAGACGATCCTCATCAGGCCGTGGCTTGTTCGCGCTGGCTCTGCTGCTTGCGCAGCTTCTTGCCGATCATGCGGCGCTTGAGCGGCGAGAGGTAGTCGATGAACATCTTGCCGTCGAGGTGATCGATCTCATGCTGGATGCACACCGCCAACAGGCCGTCGGCATCCAGTTCGAAGGCTTTGCCGTCGCCATCGAGGGCGCGTACGCTGACCTTCTCGGCGCGCTTGACCTCGGCGTAGAAACCCGGCACCGACAGGCAGCCTTCCTCGTAGGCCTGGCTGCCGCTGCGATCGGTGATCTCGGGGTTGATGAACACCTGCGGCTGGTCACGATCCTCGCTCAGGTCCATGACGACCACGCGGATATCCTCGTCGACCTGGGTCGCGGCCAGACCGATTCCACGCGCGTCGTACATGGTCTCGAGCATGTCTTCGACCAGCTTTTGCTCGCGCTCGCCGACGTGTTCAACCGGCCGGGCGACGCGGCGCAGGCGCGGATCGGGGTATTCGAGAATCTTGAGTTTTGACATGAGAATTTAAGAAAACCGCTTAAAGGTGCGTTTTGCAATGATAATGTTTATGATAGTCTGCGAAAAATCAAGCCTGCTGGGCATTGCTGGAGGGAGTCGCTCCGTGAAACGCTTAATCTTTCTGACCGCTATTGTACTGGCGGCGTTCACCGTACAGGCTCAGGACGTGGAACTGCGCGAGGATCACCCGCGTGAGTACGTTGTGCAGGAGGGGGACACGCTCTGGGACATCGCCGCTCGCTTCCTGACCCGGCCGTGGCAATGGCCGGCCATCTGGGACGCCAATCCGGAAATCGACAATCCGCACGAAATCTATCCCGGTGACGTGATTTCGCTCGCCTTCGTCGGCGGCGAACCGCGCCTGACAGTTGACGACTCGGTGCGGCGGCTGTCGCCGGAAGTTCGGCGCGAATCGGTCGACGGGCCGATTTCGACCATTCCGCTCGACGCGGTCGAAACCTTCCTGAAGTCCCCGCGCATCCTGACCGCGGAGGAATACGAGGAACTGCCGTACGTCATCGCCAACAACGAGCGACGGGTGCTGGCCGGACCGAGCGATCGCACCTACGTCCGCGGGCTCGACGATGCCCGGGTGGGCGACGAGGTCGTTCTCGCCCGGGTCAACTACATGTTCGAAGACCGCAGCGTCAATCCGGACAGCGACGTGCGCATCAAGAAGAAGCTGATCGAGCGCGACGGCGGCCCGGTTCGCTCGGCCCTGCGCCCGGCCAGCGCCGTCTGGAAAGCAACGATCGGCCAGATCGGTCGCTACAACTACCCGGTCATCGGCTACGAACTGTGGGAGACCGCGCGCGGTCGCGTGGCCAAGTCCGGCGACCCGGCCATCGTGGAAATCATCTCCGGCCGCCAGGCCGTCATGGAGGGCGACTTCGTCCTGCCGGTGGAGGATCACGCCTACGACGCCACCTTCCAACCGCGGGCGATGGACGAAATTCCCGACGACGGGCGGATCATCGCGATCACCGGCAGCAGCTACGGCGCCGGGCACTACCAGGTCGTGGCGATCAACCTCGGCACGGCCGACGGCATCCAGTCCGGCCATACCTTTTCGGCCTTCCGGCCCGGCGACACCGTTCGCGACGACCGCTACCCGCTGATGAGCCGGGCCGCGTTCCGTGAACCGGAAAAACGCTACGTCGACCTGCCCGACGAGTTCGCCGGGCGCATCATGGTGTTCCGCCCGTTCGAGCACGTCAGCTATGCCCTAGTGCTCGAGGGCAGCGCAAACACCATCCAGGTCGACGACATCCTCCAGCACCCCGACCGAAGCCTCTGATTGGCGGGCCGTGCCCGCGCCGGAGCAAGCCCGCGAGTGGTTGAGCCTGGTCCTCGTCGACGGGCTCGGTCCCAGGCGGATCGCCGGGCTGGAGGAACACTTCGCCAGCCCGATCGACTGGTACGGTGCCAGCGACCGCGAACTGCACGAAGCCGGACTGTCGGACAAGCTCATCCGACAGCTCCGCCGCCCTGACGAGGCCAGGCTCGAACGCTGCCTCGAGTGGCTGTCCGGCGAGCACCGCTGGCTCGTCACTCGCGACGACCCGCTCTACCCGCCGCTGCTCAAGCGCATCCCCGACGCCCCGGTGGCGCTGTTCGTGGCCGGCGACCCCCACTGCCTGGTCGCACCGCAGATCGCCATCGTGGGCAGCCGCAACGCCTCGACCGGCGGGCTCGACCATGCCCGCTCCTTTGCCGCAACACTGGCTCGCGCCGGCTTCGTGATCACCAGCGGGCTGGCCGAGGGTGTCGACGGCATGGCGCATGCCGGCTGCCTGGATGCCGGGGGCGCGACGATTGCCGTGGCCGGAACCGGGCTCGACCAGGTCTACCCGGCCCGGCATCGCGAGCTGGCGCGCCGAATCGCCGGATCCGGGGCACTGGTCAGCCAGTTTCCCCCGGGCATCGGGCCGCTGAGGGGCAACTTCCCGGCCCGCAATCGCATCATCTCGGGCATGAGCCTCGGCGTCCTGGTGGTCGAGGCCGGCGTCAAGAGCGGCTCTCTGATCACCGCCCGGCTCGCCAACGAACAGGGACGCGAGGTCTTCGCCATTCCCGGTTCCGTTCACAACCCGCTCTCGCGCGGCTGCCACCGGCTGATCAGGGACGGTGCCAGACTGGTCGAGACCGCCGACGAGGTGGTCGAGGACCTGGCCCCGCTGGCGCGCGAACTGGCCGAAGAGATCGAGCATCTCCTCGCACCCGACCCCGCGCGCTCGCCGGTGGGCCTTGAGGAATCCCCTTCGGCCCCGCATATGACAGGAGATCCCGAATACGAGCGACTGCTCGAGGCCGTGGGATTCGACCCCACCCCGGTTGACCAGATCATCGAGCGTTCACAATTGACGCCCGCGGCGGTATCCTCGATGCTGTTGATGCTGGAACTCGACGGCAAGGTCAGCGCTCACGCCGGCGGACGCTACAGTCGCAATGCCTGAGGAATGAACGGAATGAAGGAAAACGTGCTCGATCTGCTGATGTACCTGTTCGAGAACTATATCTACGACGAACCGGAAGAAGAGCCCGACCGCGATTCGCTCAGCGACAGCCTCGAGGAAGCCGGCTTTTCCAGCGCCGAGATCGACCGCGCTTTCGCCTGGCTGGACGGACTGGCCGCGCAGCGCAGGCTGCCGGAACTGGGCGGGCACGAGAGCAATCCGATCCGCGTCTTCACCGACGAGGAGAACCGGAGGCTGGACGTCAATGCGCGCGGGTTCATCATGTACCTCGAAAACGTCGGCGTACTCGACCCGCTGCGCCGCGAGATGGTCATCGACCGCCTCTCGGCACTGGAAACCGAGGACATCAACCTCGAGGACGTCAAGTGGGTAATCCTGATGGTGCTGTTCAACCAGCCCGGCCAGGAGGCCAACTACGCCTGGATGGAGGAAATGATGTTCGACGAGGAGGGAGAGTATCGGCATTGAGGAGGCCGGTCGGGAAGGCGGGAGAGCCCCCTTGCGTGTTGCCTTCGTCAAGCCCTCCGTAAATGGTAAATCGTGAATCGTTAATGGAAGGACGGTGTAACGGCACGGCACACCGATTGACGATTCACGATTTACGATTCACGAAAACCTACGGCGAAGACGCTTCGCCACCACGCTGCTGCCGTTTGCACTAGTGCCCGCAGCACAACCAGACAAGCTTGCATGTCAAAAAATCTGCTGATCGTCGAATCGCCCGCCAAGGCGACCACCATCAACAAGTACCTGGGACCGGATTTCCAGGTACTGGCTTCCTATGGCCATGTGCGCGACCTGGTGCCCAAGGAAGGCGCGGTCGATCCCGAGCACGGATTCGCCATGCGCTACGACATCATCGAGCGCAACAAGAAGCACGTCGACAAGATCGTGGCGGCGGCCAGGAAGGCCGACGCGATCTATCTCGCGACCGACCTCGACCGCGAAGGTGAAGCGATCTCCTGGCATATCGCCGAGATCCTGAAGCAACGCGGCGTCGACTCGGGCAAGCCGGTCAAGCGGGTGGTTTTCTCGGAAATCACCGAACGGGCCATCAAGAAGGCCCTGGAGACGCCCCGCGACCTGGCCGGATCACTGGTTGACGCGCAGCAGGCGCGACGCGCACTCGATTACCTCGTCGGCTTCAATCTCTCGCCGCTGCTGTGGAAGAAGGTCCGCCGCGGCCTGTCCGCCGGCCGCGTTCAGTCCCCGGCGCTGCGGATGATCGTCGAGCGCGAGGAAGAGATCGAGAAGTTCGATCCGCAGGAGTACTGGACCATCGAGGCCGACCTGGGCGAGAACGATGACGAGAGCTTCAACGCCAACCTGGTCAAGGTCGAGGGCAAGAAACTCGAGCAGTTCGACATCACCAGCGAAGACCAGGCCGGCAAGCTCAAGGCGCAGATCGAGGCAGCCGCGGACGGTCGCTTCGAGGTCGCCAGGGTCAAGAAAAGCCAGCGGCGGCGCCGGCCGCAGCCGCCCTTCATCACTTCGACGCTCCAGCAGGAGGCCGCTCGGCGCCTGCGCTTCACCACCCAGCGCACCATGCGCATAGCCCAGCAGCTCTATGAGGGCGTCGACACCGGCGGCGGCAACCAGGGCCTGATCACTTACATGCGAACCGACTCGGTCGCGCTGGCGGGCGAGGCGATCAACGAGATCCGCCGGACCATCGCCTCGGAGTTCGGTGACAAGCTGGCGCCGGAAAAGCCCAACTTCTACCAGTCGAAGTCCAAGAACGCGCAGGAGGCCCACGAGGCCATCCGCCCGACTTCGGCCGGGCTGACCCCGATCAAGCTCAGGAACCACCTCAGCGACGATCAATACCGGCTTTACGAGCTGATCTGGAACCGCACGGTGGCCAGCCAGATGATTCCGGCCGTCTACGACACCGTCAGCGCAGAATTCGACGTTGGCGATACCACCTTCAGGGCATCGGGCTCGACCCTGATCGAAGCGGGTTTTCTGAAAGTCTACGGCGACTCGCGCGCCGAGGCCGACACGCGCCTGCCGGAAATCAACGAGGGCGACGCCATCGCGCTGATCCGGATCCGCCCGGAACAGCACTTCACCGAGCCGCCGCCGCGCTATTCGGAGGCCAGCCTGGTCAAGACCCTGGAGGAGTACGGGATCGGCCGCCCCTCCACCTACGCCTCGATCATTCAGACGCTCAAGGACCGCGAGTACGTCGAACTCGAGAAGCGCCGTTTCACCCCGACGACCACCGGGCGCGTCGTGGCCAACTTCCTGTCGCAGCATTTCGAGCGCTACGTCGACTACGACTTTACCGCCCGGCTCGAGGACGAGCTCGATGCCATCTCCCGGGGCGAGAACGACTGGGTCCCCCTGCTCGAGGAATTCTGGCAGCCCTTCATCGATCGGGTGAAGGAAAAGGACGAAACGGTCAGCCGCAAGGAAGCCCAGCAGGCGCGCGAACTCGGC
This sequence comes from Wenzhouxiangella indolica, assembly GCF_042310355.1. NCBI lineage: Bacteria > Pseudomonadati > Pseudomonadota > Gammaproteobacteria > Chromatiales > Wenzhouxiangellaceae > Wenzhouxiangella > Wenzhouxiangella indolica. The sequence goes on from NZ_JBHJMR010000012.1 coordinate 77,308, forward strand.
ACCGACCCGAAGACCGGCAAGCCGGTGATCGTGCGACTCGGCCGCTACGGCCCCTTCGCCCAGATCGGCGACGCCGAGGACGAGGAAAAGCCGCAATTCGCGGGCCTGCGGCCGGGTCAGAAGATGGACAAGATCACGCTCGACGAGGCGCTCGAGTTGTTCAAGCTGCCGCGCAACCTGGGCGAGACGGCCGAAGGCGAACCGGTCCAGGCCAATATCGGCCGTTTCGGGCCCTACGTGCGCTACGGCCAACGCAACTTCGTCTCGCTCAAGGAACACGACCCGCACGAGATCACGCTTGAACAGGCGCTGGAACTCGTCGCCGAGCACAAGCAGCGGATGAAGGAACGCATCATCCAGGAATTCAGCGACGAGGGCATCCAGGTGCTCAAGGGTCGCTACGGGCCCTTCGTCACCGATGGCAAGCGCAACGCCAGCGTCCCCAAGGACCAGGAACCGGAAAATCTGACGCTCGCCGAGTGCCAGAAGATGCTGGCCGAAGCTCCGCCCAAGGGCCGCCGCGGCAAGTTCGGCAAGAAAAAGGCCGGCGGCAAGAAGGCAGCGGCCAAGAAGACCGGCAAAAAGAATACCGCGAAGAAGAAAGCCGGCAAGAAAAAGGCTTCGAAGAAGAAAAAGAAGAAGGCCGCCAAGAAAAAGGCTTCGGCCTGACGCACCGCAAGGGGACCGGAATGACTGGCGACGATTCCCGCGTCGGCGACGTCAAACGTTACCTCCTGGACCTCCAGGACCGCCTGTGCGCCGCTTTCGAAGCCAGTGACGGCGAAGCCCGCTTCCACGAGGACGCCTGGGACCGACCCGAGGGCGGCGGCGGTCGCACTCGGGTGATCCAGGACGGCGCGGTGTTCGAGAAGGGCGGCGTCAACTTCTCGCACGTCCACGGCGCCGAGCTGCCGGCGGCGGCCAGCGCACGACGCCCGGAACTGGCCGGCCGGAGCTTCCAGGCGCTGGGCGTTTCGGTGGTCATGCACCCGGTCAATCCCTACGTGCCGACCAGCCACGCGAACGTGCGCTTCTTCATCGCCGAAAAGGAAGGCGAAGCGCCGGTGTGGTGGTTCGGCGGCGGCTTCGACCTCACGCCGTACTACCCCTTCGACGAGGACTGCCGCTTCTGGCACGAGACCGCTCGCGATCTGTGCGCTCCATTCGGCGAGGACGTCTACGCCGAACACAAGCGCTGGTGCGACGCGTATTTCTACCTGAAGCATCGCGACGAGACCCGCGGCATCGGCGGCCTGTTCTTCGATGATCTCAATGCCTGGGATTTCGATACCTCTTTCGCCTACATGCGCGCCGTGGGCGACGGCTACCTGGCCGCCTACCGCCCGATCGTGGACAAACGAAAGAGCCACGGCTACGGCGAGCGCGAAGTCGATTTCCAACGCTACCGCCGCGGCCGCTACGTCGAGTTCAACCTCGTCTACGACCGCGGAACCCTGTTCGGCCTGCAGTCGGGCGGGCGCACCGAATCGATCCTGATGAGCCTGCCGGCGGTCGCGCACTGGCGCTACGACTGGCGGCCCGAGCCCGGATCGCCGGAGGCCCGGCTGGGCGACTACCTCCAAGCAAGAGAATGGCTATGAAAGTATTCACTTCCGCCGCTTCGGCGCTTCTTCCGAGCCTGATGTTTGCAACGGTTTCGGCCCTGGCTGGCCAACCGCCCTCGCCCGAACCCGTCCAGATTGCCGATCTCCCGTCTGACAGCGTGATCGTATTCGGGGAACTGCATGGAACGAAGGAGATCCCGGCTTTCTTCGGTGAACAGGTCGAAGCCCTGGTATCGGCCGGCCATACCGTGCATGTCGGGCTGGAGATGGCCGCTAGTGATCAGGATGAACTGCGCGCGGCGATGAATTTGCCCGAGGACGAGCGACACAGCGCCCTGCTCCAGATCGAACAGTGGCGAACCGGCAAGGACGGCCGCAATTCACTTGCCATGGCAAGGATGCTGGGAAGATTGGGAGAATTGCAATCCCGTTTCGAGGATCGTCTATCGCTATTTGCATTCGACATCCCGGCTGACTGGCGTGGAACGAGCAATGACCGGGACCAGTTCATGGCCGGGGTCATCGCTGAACGGCGAGCGCAGCTTTCCGACGAAGACTACCTGCTGGTGCTGTCAGGCAATGCGCACGCCTTCGGCGTACCGGGAGCGCCATGGGATCCCGACTTTCGTTCCATGACCACCCGGGTGAAGGAGAATCATCGGGTCGTGACCCTGCGCAACCTTCAGTCCGGCGGCGAAGCCTGGATCTGTACGCCGGAATGCGGCGCACGGTCAGTTTCCGGGGTGGATCGGACGTACTCCAGGGGCATACACCTCTCACCGCTCGACATGGACTGGGCCGATCAGCCCGTCTATGACGGCGTATTCTTCGTCGGGCAACTTTCGGCGTCCGAACCGCTCCCCGTTGCCGTCGAGATGACGGAGAATCAATCCGACGGGGTTCAGTAGCGCCATAGGCGCTCGACTCCGCGCAGGTCGGGGCCGCGTCCCCGACGGACGAGATTTCTGCTTCCATCACTCGGTGCTCACGCGTAAATCCCTGTGACTGGCGCGCCGTTGTGCTTGGGGCGCTTCACGCGTTGGGGCGTGGGGTGGGTTGGCGCCACCGCACGTTCGGGTGGCCTCGACACGTCAAAGGCGTTTCGCCCGCCTGCTTCGCAGGCTGATGGCGAGTACCTTTTTTTCAAAGCGAAAAAAGGCACCAAAAATCGCTTTTCAACTTCAAAGTCCAACGCTCGGTTATCTCAGGAGCTTGGTCACTGTGGGGGCTGGCCCCTTCGGTGAGCGGGCTTCGCGAGGGCCCGGCTGGTCGCGTGGTGCTCTGGATCGTTTCCGAAAGTGGCCATGGGAGGGATCCCGGGCTTGCGCTCCGGATTGACCCCCGCGCGCTTTGCGCGCGCCATCTGCGCGGTTGCGGAGAAGCGTAGGATGCGTGGAGCGAAGCGCAACGCATCAGCCGATGCGTTATGGCCCTACGGGCCTCCACGCATCCTACGCGCCCTCGAGCTCGCCGAAAGCGCCTGCGAAGCAGGCCGGGCGAAACCGCAGTTGACGTGTCGAGGCCACCACTGCGACCGGTGGCGCCAGTCCAACCGCAGGGCAAAACGATGCGTTACGGCCTGGCGGCCTTCACGCATCCTACGAGTACTTTCGCTGACCCCTGAGCCCTGACTGCCGCAACCATCCGTCGGCGACTCGGCCCGGACCTACGGACTGACCGGCATGGTTCGGAGGTCTCAGGATGATTCGGTGGCCTCGACAACAGTCGCCGCCAGGCGCTTGAGGCGGGCAAAGTCGCTACCCCGGGAAGGCGGGGTCGGGTCGGAGGTGATCACGATCGTCAGGTTCGCGGCGGGAATCACGAACAGGGCCTGTCCGCCGTAGCCGCGGCCGTGGTAGGAGCGCTCTCCGGCCAGTTCGCTGACGAACCAGCCGTAGCCGTAGCGGTCGCCGCTCCAGGGGGAGCGCCCCCTCGGCGTCCAGGACGCTTCGATCCACGATTCGGGGAGTACGCGCTTGCCGTCGATGACGCCGCCCAGGCGATAGAGCTCACCGAAACGAGCCAGCGCCCGCGGGCTCAGCTTCATTTCGTTGCCGCCGAAGTGGATGCCCTGGGGATCGCGCATCCAGTCGGGAATGCGGATGCTCAGCGGGTCACCCAGCCACTCGCGCGCGAGCGTCAGCAGGGAATGTCCGCTGGCCTCGACCAGTGCCGCACCGGCCAGGTGGCTCGAACCGGTGGAGTAGATCATGCGCCCGCCGGGCTCATCGACCATGGGACGGGTGAGCGCGTGCGCCACCCAGTTATCGCTCTGAACCCAGGCGCCGTAGTAACGCCCCGAGGTGCTGCGCAGACCCGTCTGCAGCGACAGGGCGTGACCGAAGGTGATCTCGCCGACCTCCGCGGCCGTCGAATCGGGCACGCGCGAACCGAGCAGGTCGACGATCGGCTGCCCGGTGCCTTCGACCAGGCCGCGCTCGATCGCGATGCCTGCCAGCGCCGAGAGAACGGTCTTGGACAGGGACTTGAGATTGGCCGGAGTCGACAGGCCCGGTCCGGCGCGGACATGCTCGACCACGGCCTCGCCTTCATGCAGCACGAGCAGACTGTGCAGCCGCGAAATCGAGTTCGCGCGGTCAACGATTGCCTGCCGCTCGGTCGCCGAGATTTCAGCGGCGTGAAGCGGGCTGCCCAGGACCAGCGCTAGAATGAACGTCAGGCCAGGCACAAGCATGGCCTTCCATTTTGTACTGCTATTCAAAAACCGCATGGGCGCAAGCATGACGACCTCCGGTCAACTTTTTGACAACGCCAAGACGCGGGGTTCGGCCGAACGGCTTTCCGAGGGCGCCGTGTTGTTCCACGGGCGCATTGCCGAGCAGGCCGAAGCCATCATCGAGCGAATCCGTGAAATCGATCGACAGGCACCGTTCCGGCACCTGGTCACCCCGGGCGGCCACAAGATGTCGGTATCGATGACTTCCTGTGGGAAGCTCGGCTGGATGACGGACCGCAAGGGTTATCGCTATACCTCGACCGACCCGGAAAGCGATCAGCCCTGGCCGGCGATGCCGGTGCTTTTCAGCGAGCTGGCGCGATCCGCCGCCGAAGAGGCCGGTTTCCCGGGCTATGCACCGGATGCCTGCCTGGTCAACCGCTACCACCCGGGCGCCAAGCTGTCGCTGCACCAGGACAAGGACGAACAAGACTACAGCCATCCCGTGGTGTCGTTTTCACTCGGCCTGCCGGCCACGTTCCTGTGGGGCGGGTTCCGGAGAAAGGACAAGCCCAGCCGCCTGCTGCTCGAACACGGCGACGTGCTGGTCTGGGGCGGCCCGGACCGCCTGCGCTACCACGGCATCCTGCCGCTGCCCGAGGGCGAACACCCACTGCTGGGCGCCCAACGCATCAACCTGACGCTCCGCAAGGCGGGCCAGGAATAACTGGAACCACCGAAAACACCGAATGCACCGAAAGAGCCGGTTTTGAATTTCGGTGTATTCAGTGTCTTCGGTGGTTTGGATGTCTTGTACCAAGCCAGTCGACTCAGTCGAGGTCGGCCGGGTAGGCGCCGTCTTCGCCGTGGACTTCGCGGCCGGAGACCGGCGGGTTGAATACGCAGACCATGCGCATGTGCGAGCCCTTGTTGGCGCGCAGGATGTGCTTGTCGTGCTGATCGAGCGCGTAGATGGTAAAGGCTTCGAGCGGATAGACCTTGCCGTCCTCGACCGTCTCGATCTCGCCCTTGCCCTCGATCAGGTAGACGGCCTCGAGATGGTTCTTGTAGTGCATGTGGAGCTCGGCACCTTCCTTGATGACGGTATCGTGCACCGAGTAGCCCATGCCGGCGTCCTTGAGCAGCAGACGTCGGCTGTTCCAGCCTTCGGTATCGACATCGTCCTTGGTACCGAGAATGTCCTGCAGTTTCTTGACGATCATTGTCGTTTCTCCTGGATTCCAGTTGCGAAAAAAGAAGTCGCGCCGGGCGGCCCGGACGCGACTGCAATAACTCGGGGGTTGTCGAAGGGAGCGGCGTGACGCCGCCCCGTTCGGAGTCGATCAGGCGACCTTGCGATCCGGCGACTCGCCGTCGGCCAGCTTGGTGACCGCTTCCTCGATGATGCTCAGGCCCTTCTCCAGATCCTCGTCGGAAATGGTCAGCGGCGGGAGCAGCTTGAGCACCTGGTCGTCGATACCGGCAGTCTCGATCACGAGGCCATGCTCGAAACACTCGGCAGACACCTTGCCGGCCAGTTCCGCGTCGTCGAAGGCGATGCCCTGGATGAATCCGCGCCCGCGAAGCTTCGCCCCGGCCGAAACCTTCTCGACCAGCGCACCCAGTCGCGACTCGATGATCTCGGTCTTGCGCTTGACTTCGTTGGTGAGCTTGTCGTCCACCCAGTAGTCAAGCGCCTTCGCTGCAGTCACCAAAGCCAGGTTGTGACCACGGAACGTGCCGTTGTGCTCGCCGGGCAGCCACTTGTCGTACTCCGGCTTGAACAGCGTGATGGCGAACGGCAGGCCGAAACCGCTCAGCGACTTCGACAGGCACACGATATCGGGCTTGATGCCGGCCGGCTCAAAGCTGAAGAACGGACCGGTGCGGCCGCAGCCAACCTGGATATCGTCTGCGATCAGCAGTACGCCGTGGCGCTTGCAGATCGCGTCGAGCTCCTTGAGCCACTCCATGCGCGCGACGTTGACGCCGCCCTCGGCCTGCACGGTCTCGAGGATGACGGCGGCCGGCTTGTCGATACCCGAACCCTCGTCAGAAAGCACGTGCTCGAGAAGCTCCAGGCTGTGATCACTGCCCTGCTCCAGATAGCCGTCGAAAGGCATCTGCGAGGCGTTGGACAGCGGCACGCCGGCGCCGGCGCGCTTCATGGCGTTACCGGTAACCGACAGCGATCCCAGCGTCATGCCGTGGAAGCCGTTGGTGAACGAAATCACGTTATGACGGCCGGTGACCTTGCGCGCCAGCTTCAGCGCTGCTTCGACGGCGTTGGTGCCCGTCGGCCCCGGGAACTGGACCTTGTAGTCCATGCCGCGCGGTTTCATGATCACTTCCTCGAATCGTTCGAGGAACTTCGCGCGGGCGGTGCTGGCCATGTCCAGGCTGTGGACGATGTGGTCTTCTGCCAGGTAGTCCATCAGCGCCGACTTGATCTCGGGGTTGTTGTGGCCGTAGTTGAGCACGCCGGCGCCGGCGAAGAAGTCGATGTATTCTCGACCGTCTTCGTCGGTCAGGCGTGCGCCACGCGAGTGCGTGAACACGGCCGGAAAATTGCGCACGTAGCTGCGCACTTCCGATTCGAGTCGATTGATGGTGTCTAGATGATGACTCATTTCTTTACTCACTACTTCAGTTTGAATTCGTTTCAGTTGCTTTCGAACGGCCCGATACGAAACAGTTCCTCGGGTTCGTGACCGTCGGGAAAATGCTCGGCCAGCATGAAATCGCCGACCTTGCACTCGACGTCGTGATCCCGGGCGACCGCTCTGAACAGCTTGCGAGATGCGGTGTTGCTCGGCGTCACCGAAGCTTCCAGCCAGCGCGCGTCCGGATTTTGCTCCAGGAACGCTTCGAGCAGGCGGCGGGCCATGCCCTGCTTGCGCATGAACGGCGCCACGCCCACCTGCCAGACGAATATCGCGTCCGGACGTTCGGGCGGACGATGGCCCAGCACGAAGCCGGCGAGCTTGCCGTCGACCTCCGACACCACGCAGGTGTCGGCGAAATCGATGCAGAACAGCACGTAGAAATAGGCGGTATTCAATTCAAGGCCGCCCATCTCCTTGACCAGTTCGTACATCCGAGCCCCATCTTCCGGGCGCGCTTTCCGGAACACCGGCTTGCTATTCACCTGGGTCGCTTCAAGCGACATCGGCCACCTCGGTGTCGGTGATCTCGAAGCGATCGTGAAAAATCTGCATGGCCCGCTCGACGGCGTTGCAGTCGATCAGACAGGTCACGGCGTGTTCGAAGCGCATGACTTCGTGCACGGCAATGCCCTCGGCCTCGAGCTCTTCGCGGGCGATTTGCTCGGCGCCGGTTTCACTGCCGGCCTTGTAGCCGACGGCCGAAACACTGGCGATGGGGCCACCGACGACCACGCCGGTATCGAACTCGTCGCGAATCGACTGGGCCAGGCCCTCGTCGTCGGCAAGCTGCCCGATCGAGATCAGGTAACGGCCCGACTTGCCTTCGGCCAGTTCCGGCACGAAGACATCGAGGTCGTCGAGACGCTCGGCCAGGTTCGCGTGATCGGCCGACTCGTCGAACTCGACCTGCAACAGTTCGTCGTGGCAGGCAACACCGACGATGCGCGAACGACCGAGGCCCGGCTCGGCGCGGACGATGGTCTCGCCACCGTCACCGTGCGCCTTGCGGCAGACGATGGTCACGTCATGCTCGATGGCATAGTCGATCGCGCGCTCGTTGAGCACACCGGCGCCGTGGTGCGCCAGGGTTTTCATCTCGGCGAGGCTGATCATGTTCAGCCGGGTCGCGTTGGGCACCTTGCGCGGGTCCGCGGTGTAGACACCGTCGACATCGGAATAGATCTCGCAGCGACCGGCGCCGACGGCCGCGGCCAGCGCCACCGCCGTGGTGTCCGAGCCGCCCCGGCCCAGCGTCGTGATGTCGCCTTCGGGACTCTCGCCCTGGAAGCCGGCGACCACGACGATCTTGCCTTCTTCGAGCGTTTCGAGCATGCGTTCGGGATCGACCGTCTTGATGCGCGCATTCATGTGCGCATCGCAGGTCTTCACGCCGGCCTGCGGGCCGGTCAGGGACACGGCATCGTGACCGAGGTCGTGCAGCGCCAGGCTCAGCATCGAGGCCGAAGCCTGCTCGCCGGCGGCCAGCAGCATGTCGAGCTCGCGATGTTCCGGGTTGGAATTGAGCTTGCCTGCGCGCGCCAGCAGCTGGCTGGTCGTCTTGCCGCGCGCCGAGACCACGACCACCACGGCCTTGCCCTCCTCGCGACAGCGAGCCACGCGTTGGGCCACGTTCCGGAGTTGTCCGTCTTCTGCAAGCGATGATCCGCCAAATTTTTGAACGATGATATCCATCTTTCCGATCGTCTTTGAGTTTGAGTTTAAGTTGATGATTTTTCCTGAGCTCTGTCGGGCCACTCAGTTCTTTCCGGGGTGCATGGGCGACAGGGCCGAGCCCTCGTCCTTGGTGTGCAGGATGTCGACCAGCGCCTCCAGGCCCTGGCTGAGCTCGTCGAGCTCGTCGCCGCGCAAGCGCGTAAGCGCGTCGAGCAATGCACCCTGGGCCGGCAGCGGCGCGGTGGCCAGCAGCTCGGCACCAGCGTCGGTGATGAACAGCTGCACGACGCGCTGATCCGGACCCTGGCGGGAGCGGCGCAGCAGGCCCTTGCCCTCGACCTTGTCGAGCAGGTTGCTGGCCGTTGCCGGCTTGATCGACAGGCGACGCGCGATCTCGGACACGCTCATGCCCGGCGAACGATCCACCTCCCACAGCGCCCACAGCTGCGCTGCGCTGAGCCCGCACTGGCGTTCCACCCAGGCCGAATGCGCCTGCACGGCCCGGACGGCGACGCGGAAATTCCGCACCACGCCCATCACGCGCGGGTCATCGGGTTCGGTGACCAGGGGTGCGTCCACCGCGGTTTTCAGCGACGGATGCGCGCCATTGGCCGCAGTCTTGTTGGATTGTTTTGATCTCATTTGCGCCTAATTATATGCCAAAAAATTACTTTGTGGCTAAAGATTTGCCGAAAAACCATCCTCGGCCTTCAAGATGGCGCCTGGATGTGTGATTTCAAGCCGGTGGCGGCGGCCCGGCGGCTCCGGGGCTCAGGAAGCGGCGTCGTCGATGCGCACTCGGTTGCGGCCGGCGTTCTTGGCCGCATAAAGGGCACGGTCGGCCCGCTCGAGCAGGCGGCGCGAGTCCGCCGCAGCGTCGGGAACCACCGAGGCACCGCCCACGCTGATGGTGATCACGCCGTTGATCCCGCCTTCGGGATGGGAAAGCCCAAGCGCCTCGACGTCGGCACGCATCCGTTCGGCGAGCACGCCAATGGACTCGGCATCGGTCTGCGGCAGGAGGATGACAAACTCCTCGCCACCGTAGCGCGCGACCAGGTCGCGAGGCCGATGGACGGCGTCGAGCAGCGCCTCGGCGACTTCGCGCAGGCAATCGTCGCCAACCTGGTGTCCCCGGCTGTCGTTGAGCTGCTTGAAATGATCGATATCGACCATGACCAGGCCCAGCGGCGACTGCTCGCGCCGGGCGATGGCCCACTCGCGCAGCAGGCGTTCCTCGAAGTAGCCGCGGTTGGCAACGCCCGTCAGCCCGTCGATACGCGAACTGCGCTCGACCGTTTCGAGGGCCTGCTGCAGCTGTTCGGTGCGCTCGCGCACCAGGCCCGACAGGCGCTGCTCCCGGACCCGGAACTGCCGGACACTGAGTCGATAGACCAGCCAGGCCAGCAGCATCGCCGCAAGCGCGGCGGTCACTCGAAACCAGGTGGTCTGCCACACGAAGGGCTCCTGGACAACCGTCAGGACGGCCGATTCGCTCGACCAGATCCCGTCGTTGTTGCTGGCGCGCACCTCGAAGCGAAACTCGCCTGGCGGCAGACGGGTGTAGTAAGCCGCGCGGCGTCCGCCCACATCCTGCCAGCCGCGGTCATAGCCTGACAGGCGATAGCGAAACCGCACTTCGCCCGGCGCGACCAGGCTCAGCGCGGTGTAATGGATTTCCAGGTTGTCGCTGCCCGGCGGCAGACGAACCACGTCCTCGAGGGAAAGGCGACGGCCGTCGGCAATCGCCTGTTCGATCAGCACCGGAGGCTCGACCCGGTTGACCGGGAGCGAGACGGGGTCCACCCGAACCAGGCCGGCCAGCCCGGGAAACCAGATCGAACCGTCGGACTCGGTCGCCACCGAGGGCTGGAATCCACCCGCGAACTGGGCATTCCTCAGCCCGTCGGCTTCGTTGAAGAGTCGGGCGTCGAGTTCGATCTCGGCGCCGTCGGCAAGCGCCACCAGGTCGTCGCGCGCAACGCGCACCAGACCGCCACCGCCGCTCAACCACAGATGACCCGCCTGATCCGCGGCAATGCCGTACACGGATGCCTGCGGCAGCCCGTCAGCCACCGTGAAGTGATGAAACTCGCCGTCCCGGTAAAGACTCAGTCCGCTGTCGCGCGAACCGATCCAGAGCCCATCGCCCTCGTCTTCGTGGAAGGCGTAGATGATATTGCCCGGCCCGCCCTCGTCGGCCGGGAAATTCTCGAAGGCATCGCCGTCGAAACGGCTCAGGCCGCCACCGTTGGTGCCCAGCCATAGCGCACCGTCGGCGTCGATGTGCATCTGGCGAACCAGGGCGTCGGGCAGGCCGTCTTCGCGCGTCCAGGTCCGAAACTGACCGTCGCGCATCCGGCTGATTCCGCCGTCGGCGGCCACCCAGAGTGCCCCGTCCCGGTCGAGCAGCAGGGCAAAGATGTGATTGCTGGGAAGGCCGTCTTCGCGCGTCCAGCTGCGAACGCCGTCGGCGGACAAGTGGTCGAGCCCGCCGCCGAAACTGCCCACCCAGATGCCCCCCTCGCCATCGGGAGCCAGGGCGGAAATATTGTCGCTGGCCAGGCCGTCTGCAGTCGTGAAACGCTCGATCCCGCGGTCGTCGAACCGGAACAGCCCGGATCCTTCGCTACCCGCCCAGAGGACATCATCGGCCCGATCCACGGCCACGACGAAAGTCGCCTCGGCAAGGCCTTCCGGCTCGCCGAAAGTCAGGAACTTGCCGTCACCCAGGCGGTGCAGCCCCTCGCGGGTGGCCACCCACAGGCTGCCCTCGCGGTCCTCGAACAGGTCGAACACGAAGGCCTCGGCCAGGGCGCCCTGCTCGAAATGGGCGATCTCGCCGTCGTGCATCCGAATCAGGCCGTTGTTGTAGGTACCGAGCCAGAGGTTGCCGTCGCCGTCCTCGACGATGCTCTGGATGCCATTGCCCGCCAGGCCCTCGGGCAAGTCGTACGCTTCCGGCGCCTCGGACCCCATGCTGTAGAAGCCGCCCTCGTAGGTGCCGATCCAGATCGACCCGTCCCGGTCTTCGTAGACCTCGTGGACCTGGTCGGATACCAGGCCGGTGGCGCGGCCGAAAGTGGTCATCCGGCCCTCCTGCATGCGCGTGACACCGGCCACCAGGCTGGCGAACCACATCGCGCCACTGCTGTCCTGGTGGACGTCGAAGATGCGATTGTGGGCCAGGCCGTCGTCGCTGGTCAGCGTCGACACCGACCCGTCCGGGGCCAGGCGCGTCACCCCGCCGGCGGTTCCGAACCAGATCGCGCCGTCCTCATCCTGGTGGATGTCGTAGACGATCCCGTGGGCCAGGCCGTCGCCGGTGCCGAAAGGCTCGAACTCACCGTTGCGATAGCGAAGGGCGCCGCCGCCGTAAGTGCCGATCCACAAATCCCCGTTGTCGGCTTGGGTCAGCGAACGGACGTCGTGACTAGCCAGTCCCGGCGTGTTGGAAGTACTGAAGACATCGGCCTCGATGCCGTCGAATCGGACCAGGCCGTTCTGCGTTCCGAGCCAGAGGTAACCGTCTTGCGACTGGGTGACCGTCCAGACGGCACCGGGCGGCAACCCCGCCTCGCGGCCGTAATGATCATGCACGTACTGCGACGGCAGACGGCCCGGGTCGAGCGCGAACGAGGAAACGCTGAGCAGGCCCAGGAGTAGTCCGGCGGCAAGTCGTTGGAACCCGGCCACCGAAGGCTCCCGCATCACTACCCCGCTTCGATTTTCCAACGCCAACCCTCCCTAGTGTACCCCGTCACTCATATTGTGACTTATAGCGAGTGCCTCAGGGGCCAGATGCAAGGCGCGATTGCGCCGGCGTAGTGGGGCTACGTCAAGCAAT